>DASRIM010000023.1:0-20380 GCA_035649995.1 Pyrinomonadaceae bacterium
CTTCGATCAGGAGTTGCTCGACACGGGCGTTGCCACACACCTTCGCTTCAACATCTTTCCCGACGGCGGCGTCAGCCGTCTGCGCGTTTACGGAAAGCTAGTCGAATAATGAGTCTGGAAGGTTTAAACGCACTACCGGCGAGGGAGGCGTCGCAAGAGTTCTTGAAATGCTGCGGCTCAAAACGCTGGGCGGAGGCGATGACCGCGCGCCGTCCTTACGAAAGTATCGAAGAACTAACCCGGACGGCGAACGAGATCTGGTGGTCCCTCGAACAGTCTGACTGGCTGGAAGCATTCCGCAGTCACCCGAAGATCGGCGAGAAAAAGGCGGCCAAAGCTGTTTCCGAGGAGGCGCAAAAGTGGTCGGGACAGGAACAGGCCGCAGTCCAAACCGCCAGCCAACAAACGCTCGACTCGCTCGCGAAACTCAACCACGACTACGAAGCGCGGTTCGGCTTTATCTTCATCGTTTGCGCCACCGGCAAGTCCGCCGGCGAGATGCTGGCCCTCCTCCGCGAGCGTCTGCAAAACGACATTGAGACAGAACTCCCCGTTGCCGCGGCAGAACAAGCAAAGATAACGGAAATAAGGCTCAAAAAGCTGATATATTGAGCGCCACGAATGAGCACCATCTCGACCCACATACTCGACACTTCACGCGGCGCACCGGCAAGCGGCGTCGCCGTTTGTCTCGAGATGCAAAACACCGACGAGTCATGGACCGAGTTGAGCCACGCCTGGACCGACACTGACGGCCGCGTCAAACCTTTCTTCCTGGTGGACCGGCCGGTTGCCGACGGCACGTATCGACTCGTGTTCGATACCGAACCGTATTTTTCGTCGCTCAGCGTCGCCTGCTTCTATCCGCAGGTGACCATCGTCTTCAACGTCGAAGATGCGTCGCAACACTACCACGTCCCGTTGCTGATTAGTCCGTTTGGTTATTCGACCTACCGCGGCAGCTAATCCTGATGATAAATCTCGATCCGACCCTCAGCGAATGGCTCAACCTCCTGTTTCGTTGGGTACACGTCTTTGCAGGCATCATGTGGGTCGGCACCACTTACTACTTCACGTGGCTCGACGCGCGGCTCACCGAAGAAGAAAAAGCCGCAATCAACACTGGCGCCGCGGCGCAGGTTTGGATGGTCCATAGCGGCGGGTTCTACGTCGTCGAGCGACGGAAAGTGCCGGATCTGGTTTCGCGGACGCTGCATTGGTTTCGCTGGGAGGCCGGGACGACGTGGTTGAGCGGGTTCGCGCTGCTGGTGCTGATTTACTATCTCGGCGGCGGCGTGCTGGTCGATCCTGACGTGCGCGAGCTCAGTGCCGGCGTCGCGGTTGCGATCGGGATCGGAGTGATACTCGCGGGTGGGTTTGTTTATGACGTGATGATGATGTCGCCGCTCGGGCGGAACGAGAAGCTGTTTGCGGTCGTGGCGTACGCGCTGATCGTTGCGCTGTCGTTTGGTCTGACGCGCGTGTTCAGTGCGCGGGCTGCTTACCTTCACGTCGGGGCGTTGTTTGGGACGATCATGGCCGCGAACGTGTGGATGCACATTCTGCCGTCGCAAAAGCGAATGATCGCGGCGCTGAACGCAGGCCGCAAACCGGATGAGCGTCTCGCGGCGCGGGCGAAGTTGCGGTCCAAGCAGAACACGTTTCTGGCCGTTCCGGTCGTCTTCATCATGATCAGCCATCACTATCCCGGCGTCACCTACGGCGATCGCTACAACTGGATCATCCTTTCGGTCCTGATACTCCTCGGCTGGGTCGCCGCGAAGTTCATCAGGCGAGCATGATTTCTCATCCGTGTTATCACTGAACGAACTGCGAAGACTGTCGCGCCAAACGATTCGCGATACGGAGACACTGGTCCGTTATCACGAACAGTTGCTTTTCGCTCGCGCATATCCGGAGAGTGAGGCCATGGCGCGTCTGGCCGAAAAGGAGCTGCGCGGCTTCCCACGCAGAGTCGCGTTACTGAACGACAATGGCGTCGACGTATCAGGCCTCGAACATCCGTCAGTGTCCGGCATCGCCGGCTCGTCCGTTACCGACAATTTCAGCTTCTACATCGTCCGCTGGCTGATGCGCCGTTACCCGGCACAGGTGAGCATCTACTGGGACTGGTTCGAAGACGAGAACCGGCTCGCTGACACGTGGCCGCGCTTCATCCCACTGCTCGCCGAAGACACACTCGTCGAAGCCAACATTCCGTACCGCGCGTGGCTGAACGCAGCGCGCGGCAACCGCACCGAGCTCGCGTGGCTGATCGATCGTTTCGACGAACAACCGTGGCCCGACGAAGCGAAAGCTGAGATCTACAACTCGCAAAACCTTTACGTCACGTGGAGGCCGGACTACGCTGCGACACGCACCGGTATGCGCATTCCTGCGCAAAAGTTGTTCTACCATCGCGGGCCTTTAATCCAGCGCCGCGACGTCGATCTGAATCATGAGCTCGCGCAACCATCGCCGCCGCTGCGTAAGCTGTCGACACGAGACGGAGAACGCGCACTCGATCTTGCGCGCGAAGCATCGACGATCAGGTATCGCGAGCTCTATGGGTTCACCCACGGCGATCCGAGACACGTTTACCGCGCAGACCTCGGACGCGGCGTCGAGATGTTTCTGATGGGCCTTCCGCCCGAAAGACGTTTACCGCTGCGCGCTTATCACGCAGCGATGATCTACAAGAACGGCGTGCCCGTCGGCTACTTCGAAGGGCTCACACTCTGCGAACGCCTGGAAAGCGGCTTCAACTTGTACTACGGGTTTCGCGAAGGCGAGACCGCGTGGCTCTACGCGCGAATACTCAACGTGCTGCATCACTTCACCGGCGCGACCGCTTTCGTGCTCGACCCGTATCAGATCGGTTACGAGAACGAGGAAGGGATCGAGTCGGGCGCGTTCTGGTTTTATCGGAAACTGGGCTTCCGGCCCACACGGCCTGAGCTACTTCGCCTTGCGGAAAACGAAGAACAGAAGATCGCAAAGCGCAACCAATACCGCACGCCGGCGAAAACGCTGCACGAACTGGCGAAGGGACCGATGATCTTTCAAATGCGAGGAACGGAGAACCACGACTGGGACCGTTTCGAGGTCCGCAACATCGGTTTCAATCTGAAAGGAGACCGCGACGCGCTGTTATCGCTTCTGCCTGAGCAGATCAAACGTGCGAAATCAGCGGCTGAAGAGACTACCTACCTGCGACTAATGCAAAAGGACGATCAATTACGAAGAAAACTCATCCACCTCGGAAGCACTTCTCGATCTGGTTCTCGAGAATAGTCGCTTCGGAAAAATTTTGTAGCTTGCGGAAATACTCAGCCTCACGGTCCAACGCATTTCGCGGCACCAGCCCGACAATCTCCGTGCTCTCTATCTCGACGCCGAGCGCGTCTGCCTCGCGCCGGATCGCCTCGTACGCCGCGCCCATGCCGGTAACCTCGTAGTTCACGAGGTTCATCGACACCTGCACGAGGTGGCGCGTTTCCAGTTGAAACCCCAATGCCTTCAGGAACGGCAAACCGCCGTTGCGCGCGCGAACGCTGCGCGCGATCTGCCGCGCAATGGACACGTCGTAACTGCGAAGCACGACGTTGAAAGCGATCAGGAACGGGCGTGCGCCCACGACGATCGCGCCTGCTGAGTCGTGAATTCTCAACGGGCCGGCGTCGGGTGCGCGATCCGGATTCGTCGCGATCTGTTCGCGCAGCAACTCGTAAGCGCCGCGTCGAACGTCCTCGAGGTTTACGCGGTCCGGACGCAGCGCCGCTCTTTCGTAGTAGTAAACGGGGATCGACAACTCGCGCGCGATTCTCTCGCCCGCCTGGTGCGCGAGCGCGACGCACTCGTCAATCGTTACGCCGCGAACCGGAACAAACGGCAGGACGTCGGTCGCGCCCAGCCGCGGATGCACGCCCTTGTGAAGTCGCATGTCGATCAATTCCGAGGCCCGTCTGACGCCTGCGACAGCCGAGTTCACGACGTGTTCAGGCGTCGCCACGAAGGTGATGACGGAGCGATTGTGATCGGGATCGATGTGTGTATCGAGAACGCAGGCAGTATCGACCGCGGCGATGGCCTCGGCGATCTGCTGGACCACTTCCGGCCTGCGGCCCTCGCTGAAGTTAGGAACACATTCGACTAGACGTTGCATCCGGCTGTGAAGTATAAAGCCTCGATGCCTTTGGATCGATTCATTAATCAACGCAAGAACGCGTGGCAACGGCTCGAGGAGCTGCTCAAGCTGCTCGATCACGCTTCGCTGCGGCGTTTGCGTCGCGATGAAGTGCGCGAGCTCGGACGAATCTATCGCCGCACCGCGTCAGACCTCGCGATTGCCCGCGCCGAATCACGCGATCCGCGGCTGGTGAATTACCTGAACAGCCTCGTCATCCGCGCGCACGGCCGCATCTATCGCGCGGAGTCTCACGGCCTCAAAAGGATTCTCTACTACTTCACGCACGAGCTGCCGCAGACGTTTCGCCGCACCTGGCGCTACACCTTGGTGTCGTTCGCCGTCTTCGCCATTTTTGCGGTCTTCAGTTTTGTCACCACTCGCTACGATCCTGAGTTTTCCGAGCTCGTCGGCGTGTCGCCCGCTTTTCGCGAGGTCTACATCGAAACCAAAACGCCGTGGTGGGAAAGTCTCAACGAAGCGAACCAGGCCGGCGCCAGCTTCATCATGACCAACAACATCATGGTCACGATCTACGTTTTCGCCTTCGGCGCAACGTTGGGCGTAGGCACGCTTTATTATCTCGCTGTTAACGGTGCGAATATGGCTTCAGTGTTGGCGCTGACGTATCGCGCCGGTTTCGGAAACGACCTGGTGACGTTCATGGTGGGCCACGGCGTAATCGAGCTGTCGTGTATCTTCATTGCCGGCGGCGCGGGGTTGTTGATCGGCACCGCGATGATCATGCCGGGCAACCTGACGCGCGCGGATGCGCTGAGGACTCGCGGAATGGAAGCGGTTCGATTGATGTTGGGAGTCGCGATACTGCTGGTAATCGCCGGAATCATCGAAGGATTCGTTTCACCCGCCGCGATCGATCCGCGGATCAAGTACAGCATCGCGGCAATCACCGGCGTTGCGCTTTATTCCTACTTGCTTTTCATGGGCCACAAATAGATCCCCCAGTTAAAGAAGCCCGCGTTCCTTCACGCGCAGATAAGTTTCCAATAACGCAGGCGCCAGCGCAGCAGCGGTGACGTCGAGCGCCAGGCCTCCCATCGATTCCACCAACCGCAGCGCCGCCTCGCGATGGTGAATGATCTCCTCAGCAACTGACTGCGTGAAGACGCCGCGCACCGTCGAAGGCGTTTCGCGAACGACGGCCTTGAGGTCTCTGTCGGCGATCGTCACAACCAGCGGCAGATGACGCGGGCGCAGCAAGTGAAGCGAGGTGAGTAACTCTTTCGACCCCTCTTCGTCGACGAGATCCGTCAACAGGATGACTAAAGCCCGGCGCTTGCTGTTTGCGGCGATGAACTCGAACGCGTGCGGGTACGACGGCTCGATCATTTCAGGCTCTACGGCGTAGAGCGCTTCGAGCGCTGCTTCGATGTGGTCGCGTCCGCGGCTTGGTGGGAGGTAGCTCTTTATTCGACGGCCGAAGACGACGAGGCCGGTGTTATCGCCGGCGCGGGCGGCAGCGGAAAAGAGCGCGAGCGTTGCGTGAACGGCGGAGTCGAGTTTTGTCTCCTGCTCGATGCGTGCGGTCATCAGGCGGCCTGCGTCGAGGGCGATGAGGATCGTTTGATCGCGTTCGATTTGATACTGGCGGGTCGTGAGCTTTCCGCGGCGGGCGGTGGCGGTCCATGAAATGTGACGCAGCTCATCGCCGCGAACGTAGTCGCGCATCGATTCGAACTCGCGTCCTTCGCCTCGCCACGACGTCTTACGATGCGATGAGACGACTGAGCGCGCGCCGAGAGCTTTCAACTCGGCTTCTCGCGCGCGGCGCATGTTTGGATAGACTTTGACCGTCGCTGGTTCCGAGGCGCGAGTGTCGCACCACACGAGCTTCAGTCGCGAACGAAAGCGCACTGCGGTGTGGCCGAATTCGAACCTGCCGCGGCGCGGAGGCGTGACGCTGTAGATCAGCGTCGCCGAACCGTGAGCTTCGACGTGGATGCGGGCTTCGCGTGTGCCGTTCAGAATCATTTGCGGCGGGTATTCGTCTTTGAGTATCAGCGAGACTGCTCGTTTTGAGGCGTTTTGGATTTGGATCCTGACTTCAGTTTCGGCGGCCATTGCGAAGCGGTTGCCGAACTCGCGCCAGATGCGCAGGCCGTTCGGAAGATGGCTCAAGCGCGCGTCGACGATCACGATGATGAAGAGCAGGATATCGTATGTGAGGGCGAGCCAGGCCAGCCACGGGCGTCCCCACGATAACGCGAGAGGAACGAACGCTAACGCTAGCAGGAAGTAGAAGAGTTTGGTGAAAACGAAGCGCAACGTGTTGGATTCTAGACGAACACGTTGCGCTTGTCAGTGCTTAAATCCGTGACTCTCGCCAGAGGCCCTGATCGGGTTCAGGGGAAACTTCAATGTTCTTTCAAACATGTGACTCTCGCCAGAGGTCCCGATCAAGTGCGGGCGAAAGGTCAATGTTCTTTCAAACCTAACTCTTCTTGTTCGAGCCTAACTCTTCTTGTTCGAGATTATGTATTCCTTGAGCTTGTTTTTCTCGGGATAGTCGGGGTTCTTTTTGAGGTACTCCTCGTATTCGATCGCGGCCTTGTCTTTCATTCCCGCCGCGTTATACAACCACCCGAGTCGCAGGTGAGCATCCGGCCGGCCCAGCTTCGCGGCCTCATTCAAATGCGGAATCGCTTTCGACCCCTTTTTAAGTTGCAGATAACACTCGCCCAACAACATGTGCGCGTCACCCGAAGTCGCCTGCAACTCAACCGCCTTCGTTAACGGCTCAACCGCCTCTTCGTATCGCTTCTGAGACGAACGCAACCGTCCGAGATTGAAATGCGCTCGCGCGGAATCAGGCTTGGCCTCGATCGCATGCAGATAAGCCTGCTCGGCGTCGGAAAACTTTTCCTGCGCGAAATAGATCGATCCCAGCGCAGTCCACGCCTGAAAATCTGCCTTGTCCGTTTCCACGATCAGCTTCAACAGCGTGGACGCCTGATCGAACTTCTTTTTCCCGACTGACTCCTCCGCCTTGACGAAGAGCTCCCTCGTGGTCGCGGGGCGTTCGTAAACGTCAGTGGCTGAAATCACGCGGGGTGCAGCACCACCACCGCCACCACCGCCGGATCGCCACCGAATGTCGAGATCGTTTTGATAACCATAAGGACTGTTGCTCAAGGTCCCGTTGCCGACTCTAATCTGCGTCACGCGCCCAATCTCTTTGCCGTTGACCTCGGCCAGGATCTCGTATTCGCCAGCTTTCAAATTGGTGAATCGATACCTGCCGCGGCTCGAAACCATTTGCCGGCCGACTTCCCCGTCCGGCACGCGGCGAAGAATGAGTATGACTTCTTTAGGCACTACCTCGTTATGATCACCCACAACGCGGACGTCGCCGAAGATCGTGAATCCTCCCTGCGCTATTGCCTCAGGCGCACAGAGTTGGAGGGCAACAACGACCAGGAGCAATGTTATGAAGGTGCTGATTACTTTGCGCATGGTGAGACTCCCCTAGTAGTCAAAAGAAAAAAGCGGGCCCCCAACTTCGTGAGAGCCCGCGGAAAACGTGTTACCAGGTGAATTAGAATTCGTAACGAATCGCGAATTGCATTTCACGAGGCGCACTAGCTGAAGTGGTGATCTGTCCGAAGTTGGTGCCAGTGATGCCGACCGCCGGTAAGCCGAAGCTGTTGTGGTTGAAGGCATTAAACGACTCCCATCGGATCTGGAGGCGATGGCTCTCTGACCACGGCATCTGGAAGTGCTTCAACACTGCCGTGTCGAGGTTCCAGAAGCTCGGTCCGCGGAATATGTTCCGGTTTCCGATCTCGCCGTGATGCGGGAAGCGAATCACGCCCTGATCCGGTCGCTGCGGATTGAACACCGTTCCCGGTGTATCGAAGAACTGAATCGTTCCGTTAGTGGCGTCGTGGACGTTTCCAGTAAGAGCCGCGACGTCGGACGAATTGTAAGCCGCCGGGCTGTTAAAGTTGAAGCCCACCGGGAATGCCGTGGTCGTGGTGCCGAACGGCAGTCCACTGCGAGCAGTGAAGATGCCGGTGACTTCCCAACCACCGATGATCTGGTTCACCCAACCTGAAACTCCGCTGCCGAAACGCTGTCCGCGGCCGAACGGCAACTCGTAAATGAAGTTAGCATTCACGAGGTGACGAATGTCGAAGTCAGAGTTTCCGCGGCAGACGCGGAGGTTGGTCAAATCGCAAACGAGGCCGCCCGCGACGGTGTTAACGACGCTGGAGCCGTTGTCGATCGAGTGGGACCAGGTGTAGTTGAAGTCAAACTGAAGACCCTGTGAGAAGCGTTTCCGCAAGCTCACCAGCAGGCCGTCGTAGGATGAAGCACCCTGGTTCGAGATGTAGATGTTGGTGCCGAACTGCGCACTCATACCCACATTCGAGAGCAGCAAGCCCTGCGCGTTGAGCCTCTGGACCTGGTCCGAGGTGTCGCCGCGAAGGACGAACTGGCGTGACGTACCGTTGCTCAGGACGAAGCGCGTGCAGGACACACCGACGAGGGCCTGGCAGTTTGCCACGCCGAAGTTGGCCTGAACGGCAGCGTTCATCTGGTTTTCGAACCACGGCTGGTTCGGAATTGAAGCGATCAGCGTAGCCAGCGGCGTACCAGCGGTGGTGCCGGCCTGCAACGGCGCCTGAAGCGCGTTGAAGGCATCGAACATCAACTGTCCGGAAGTCGGGTCTCTGAAGTTCAACGCTTGCGAGGTATCCGCTTGCGAGAACAGCTTGCGGCCCTGGCGTCCTACGTACGACGCTTCGAGGATGAAGTTACCCGGCAATTCGCGTTGGAATCCAATGCTGTACTGGATCGAATACGGGATCCGGAAGCGCTGGTCAACCGCGTAGTTGAACTGGCCCTCTGCGAGACCGAACGGGAATCCGTTATCCACAAACGGAGTGAACGGACGGGTAATCGTCGGCGCCGTGTTGATAACGGGAAGACTGGAAATGCCAGTGAAGCGCGGATTGTTGAGCAACGCCTCAGTGGCAGTGTCCTCTTCACCGTATAGGGTGGTTGCCACGTTGTCGAACAGGTACGAAACCTGATCCTGAATGAAGGTGATGGCGCCGCCGGGCCGGTCGAATACGACCGAACCGCCGCCGCGAATGACGGTCCTGTTGTCTCCAAAGAGCGCGCCCAGGAAGCCTTCCTTGAAGTTCGGAGTGTAGGCGAAACCAAACCTTGGACCAAAGTTGTTCAGGTCCGTCTCATAAAGCGAGCGGGCGTTGTTGCCCTTGCCGATCAAGTCGTAACGCAGGAAAGGCTCGACCGTGTCGCCACGGATGCCGGCAGCAGCATTACGCTGTCGGAGATCGAACAGTTGGCGCATATCCGTGTCCTGAGCGGCCTGGAAGCCGTTCTTTTCGTAGGGCGCCGGATAGAGGTGCCAGCGAACGCCGAAGTTCAACGTCAGATTGTTTCGGACGCGCCAGTTGTCCTGGACGTAGAGTTCGAACTCGTCGTAGCGATAGTCGCGTTTCTTACCGGTTGCCGGGTCGAACGCGTTACCCTGCGGATCGTAGTTGAAGTTGGTCTGAACTGACGCAAAGCGTCCCAGAATAAACGAAAACGCCGAGTCGTAGTTGCCGGTGATCGTCGTGTTGCTGTTCGACGCAATCGTAAGTGGTCTGAGTGACGGATCAAGTGCTCCGAGCAGACCACCGATTCCCACAGTTGGGAAGTGAAAGTCATTCACCAGGCCAGAGTCGGAATCGATTGGCTTGAACGAACCACCAAACTCGATCGAGTGCGTTCCCTTGGTCCAGGTCGCATCATTGCGAATCGTCGGAACGAGCACGAAGCGGTCCTGATCCGAGATATCCGCAAAAGGAGCGGAGAGACCCATGCCGAACGTATAGTCGAGCGGGGTGTTCGGTTTGAAGAGAGTCGGGAACACCAATCCCGAACGGGCGGCACCTACCGTCGCCTGGTTGACGAAGGTCGGGCTGGCCGTCCACGTGTGACCCACAACCCAGGTGTAATCACGGACGATAATCTGCGCGGTCTCAGGATCGCCAGGGAACTGAGCCGCCACTGAGTTGACCGTATCGGTCTGAATACGGCGAGCGATGTTGAAACGGCCGAACAGCTTGTGAGCTGAACTGGCGTTCCAGTCGAGGCGCGTCGTGTAGGTGTTGTCTTCTCGTTTCGAGGGAGCGTTGAAGCGGAACCCGCCGGTGTTGACTCCGTCGCCGGCAGTCAAGTCGTTTGCCTGCGGGTAACGATTGTTGATGAAGCTCAACAGCGCGGCATTTCCACCTACGCCCTTCGGATCGAGCGCGGCAACCTGTGCTGGAGTAAGGACCGTGATGCAGTTCGGGTTGACGTTCAGTCGTGAACCAACGCCGCAACCGGCATTGTTGTTGATGAATCCGAGTCCGCCGTTTCTGAAGTGGTTCAAGGGAACGATACGGAGGTTGGATACCGCCTGGGCGTCGCGCCGTCCTTCATAGTCAAAGAAGAAGAAGAGCGCATCTTTCATAATTGGGCCGCCGATGCTGCCGCCAAACTGGTTGCGGGTTAGCGCCGGACGCTCAATGCGTGCGCGGTTATTAAAAAAGCTGTTCGCCGCGGTCGCTGCGGTGCGGTTGTATTCACGAACGTTGCCGTGAAACTCGTTGGTGCCGCCTTTGGTCACCAGCTCGACCTGGCCGCCGCTGCTTCGTCCATCGGAAGCGCCGGGGTTCGTCGACACAGCACGGAATTCCTGAATCGCGTCGATGGGAGCATTACCGACGGTAGCGGCAAACTGGCCAGTTGCCTGGTCGTTCGCGTCGATGCCGTCAACGGTGATGTTGCCCTGGTCGGCGCGTGAGCCGGTCACTGAACCAGCGCGGTTACCGCCGCCGGCGCCGACGTTACTTCCTACGACGCCAGGTTGCAGACCGATCAGAGCGGCCGGGGAATTGCGAATCTGAATCGGAAGCTCTTTGAGTCGGCGCTCGCCGATCACGTTTCCGATACTGGCGTCACTGGTGTTGAGTGTGACTTCGTTCGAAGCTGTGACGACCACCGTTCCCGAAACTTCGCCGATGGTCAATTCGGCGTTGTGAGTGGAGGTGACGCCCACACCGAGGGCCACGTCGTTGATCACCAGAGTTTGAAAACCTGGATTCGTAAACGTGAGAGTAAAACCTGTACCCGGGTTGACCTTTTGGAACTCATACACACCCTGATCATTCGTCTTGGTGTTGAGCTCAGCACCCGTTTTTGTATCCGTCAATTTTACATCAGCACCGGCGATGACGGCGCCGTTACTGTCTTTCACTGTTCCTGTCACACCAGCGCTGCTCTGGGCCATGGCGGTTACTGAAGCAAGGCACAGAGTCATGGACGCCAGCATGAAGGCATAAAACAATTTCTTCATTTGGGCTCCTTCCCGAAACATACTTTGTTGAAGGGACCTCCTTAAAGCTGCTAACCAAAACTTTCTCAGCTTAAGAAGCCAACGAGTACCAAACCGTTAGAGCAAGGGTGACGGCCTGGGCCTCTCTCGATAAAGCGAACGGAGCGCCTCCGAAATAACCGATTAACGAGGCGAACTGGGCCGTTCTTTCAAACATAAATCTCACTGTTTAGGATTCGTGAGATAAGAGTTGGAACGCACTGGGGAGACCAACCACGCTCCCTTGATGCAAAGAATGTTCCTATATCCGTTTTTTAGGATACTGCGCCAAAATCCTAGAAACTTCCGCCTTAACACAGTGCTGGGACCGCATCTGCATCCAAAAACAAAAATTATTTTCAATTTTTCAAATCGACGGCAGGCAACTGCCATCCACAAATATGGACGGAAGGCCACATTTTCGAATGTTTTGCGAGGTTTAGCGGGGTACTTCAGCCGCCTTCAAAATGTCGGTAACGACCGAGTCCGGAGTGACACCGTCAAGCTCCGCTTCGGCTCGCAACGTGAGGCGATGACGAAGCACCGGCAGCGCTACGTCGCGAACGTCGTCGGGAGTGACAAAGTCACGGCCGCGAATCGCTGCCAGGGCTTTCGAACACAGCAGCAGGGCGACAGACGCGCGCGGGCTCGCGCCGTAGTGGATGAAAGGATGAATGCGTGTGCGCCGGACCAAATCGACTGCGTAATGTTGCACGCCCGGCTCCATGCGCGCGCGCGCCACTTCTTCGCGGCAACGCAGGATCGCGTCCGCGTCCGGCAGCGGTTGTATGTCAACCTGGTCCAATCGCTTCGAGTTGAATCCTGCGTCCCAGCGCGCGACCACTTCGCGCTCGTGCTCTTCGCTCGGGTACGTCAACAATATCTTCAACTGAAAACGATCGAGCTGCGCTTCCGGTAACGGATACGTCCCTTCGTACTCGATCGGGTTCTCGGTGGCGAGCACGGTGAAGATGGTGGGCAACTGATACGCATCGCCGTCGATCGTGACTTGACGTTCCTCCATCGCTTCGAGCAGCGCGGCTTGCGTCTTCGGCGGAGTGCGATTGATCTCATCGGCCAGCAGGATGTCGGTAAAAATTGGACCACGACGAAGATTGAAGTTCGAGGTCGCGATGTTGAAGACGTTCGTGCCCGTGATGTCCGAAGGCATCAGGTCGGGCGTAAATTGAATGCGACTGAACGTGGCGTTGACGATGCGAGAGAGAGTTTTGACAGTCAGCGTCTTCGCGGTGCCGGGCACGCCTTCCACCAACGCATGTCCTTCGGCGAGCAGCGCGATCAGGATCTGTTCGATTGCCTCATCCTGTCCAACGATTACTTTATGTAGTTCATTCTTGATGTGTGCGACGGTAGAAGCGACTGTCTCGGGCATATGTGTGCTGTACTTTGTACTTTGTGCCGGCTTTCGTCAAATGTTTTCTGCGGCCTGACGCACGTCGCGTGAACGCATGCGCAGACCAAGATTCCGTTCGAGCTCGCGCAGACGTCTCACGAGCTGGATCGATTGGCGCCATGTGATTGGCGCACCGTTGATTGTTTCTTCACACTCCCGCATCAACGTCTCGAGATCGTGTCGATCGATCGTCGAACGCGAAGCTACGCGTTCGGCTATCTCCGCGCGTGAGCTGTTGTAATCAACTCCCGCATGACGCGCCAACACACGCCTCGTGCGCGTGTAAATGTTTTCGATCGCGAGATCGAAAGCGCGCGACCGCTCCTGTAGCTCCGCCATCGACGCCACGAACTCCAGACTCGAACGCCGATCGACGTACGGCAGCGGCAACGGCCGCCCGAAGCGACGCCCGTTGGTCCAAAGAACGACCAGAACGAGCAAAACAAGCTGGCCCGCGATCGCGAGCACCGGAGTGCCTTCGAAATAACCGGCGAATGCGTTCCGGCTAATGCCGCGTCCCTGGTGATACTCGTCGAACGCGATCAACCCGTCCGCATCGAGACCCTCGAGAACGTTTATAGCGAGTGAGAGATTGTCCTGGAGACCGATCCCGCCGTTGGTGACGACATACGGATCCGTCAGCAGTACGATGGTTCCGTAGCCGTAACTGTAGTCGACCAATAACGCGCCGTCCTTGTCTGCCACGTGTACGACCGGCGCAGGCGAGAACGAATCTTCGTCGTCTTCTTCATCGCCGGCTATCGTTACCGGTGTCGAGTCTGGCTCGGCGATGACCACGCCTGTGGCCCCCGCGGTCGGGCTCGGCGCCGGAGACGGTTCCGGCGCCGGATTGATCTTCACACGCGATGCGAAGCGCGACGGCATCACTGCCGCGATATTGTTCGTCAGCAACGTCGGCTGGATCGGTTGAAGCGCCGTGACGTTCTCCGTCATCTGCTTGACGTCACCCGGATCCGTAGCAAGCGTCGGCAAAATAGAATCGGTCGTGGTGATAATCCAATCTTCCGATACTAGATACCGGGTGTCAGGAAACCGATCGATCACAACAAGACGTCCACCTTCTCTCACCCACCTGCGCAACACGTCCTGGTCCTTCTCGTCGAATGCAATCCGCGTCGGGCCGACGACGACAAAGGTCGATACCAATCGTCCCGATTCACTGAAGAGCCGCTCCGACGGTTCCCGCCAGCGCATGACTTTGTGCCCCGACTCGTTCAGAAAATCATGTAGAGCGCGCGTCCCGGTTGGACCAGAGTGATAGGTCGAACGATTGGGAGATACTTCCAGATCGTGGGCCGGTTCGTCCTGCACGTGAGTAACGGCATTGATGATGACCAGCAAGCCGATGATCACCACGAACGTCAAAATGATTGTGAGTCGCTGCCGCAGCGAGTTCTAGTTTCCGTGTTGCAAGGCTTCCCGGTAGCCGGTGCGAAAGTCCTGCCAATCGGTTGGAGTCACCTGTGCATAGCCGTACCAGTGTCGTTCGAAACTATCGGTCAGGTTTTTCATTCTGGAGTGAAGCTGCGGATGAGTGCTGACGGAACGAAGATAGTCGCGATTGGTTTTGTATTGCGCGAGGCTGATCAACTTGCGATCGCCCAGCTCAACCAGTAACGCGATGTAGCCCTTGCGAATGGCGCCGCGCAAATCGCCGCGGCGCGCGAGTGCTTCGGCCTCCGAAAGAAGATCCGTTGCCGTTTGTTCAGGTTCGAGCCGCTCACCCAAAACGATTCGCGGCTCGCGCTTCTTGCGAATCTTCTTCGCGCCGGGACGCTTGAATCGAATCAACAGCATCCGCACTACGTATCCAATTAACACGAGCGCGACCAGGACGACGGCGAATTGCACGATTTTAGTTATCACGCTTCCGCGGCCTGGTTCGACTTGCGCCGGTTTGGGAAACAGACTCTGGAGCCAGCGAATGAAATCCAGCAACAAGCGGCTGAGCGCGTTCTGACCACTCGAGCTGTTCGAGTATTCCGGTCGCGTCAGGATGCCTTTGAGTCTTTCGTTCGCTGCGTTCTTGTCGTACGTGACCTGTTCGGCGGTTTCGAGATCGTTGACGCGTTCTTCGAGCGCGCGAAGCGATTCGATCATTTGAGAGATCCTGCGGGCTCGTTCTTCAGGCTTGGCTCCTTGTAATTCGTCGAGCGCGGTGTGAAACGCGGAGTTGTCGGCGTTCCACGTCTCTTTGTCCAACTCGACGGGCTGCGTCTTCGGCAACTCGCCGCGCATCGCTTCAATGGTTTCACTGAAGCGACTCTCGAAGACGGCGTCAGTCTCGTTCTCTTCCTTCTGCGACAGCGACTCGAGGTCTGCAATGATGTGGTCGAGCGTGTCGTGATACTCCGCAAGCGGTACTGCAATCACCGGCGCGACGCCGAGACAGACGACAGCGAGCAAAAGCAGCAAGCGGCGACGGAATGAAGAGCGGTGTTTTGGAGCGCGAGTTCTCAAGGCGATCAACTGAGATTCAAAATGCTGCTCGACGGCCGCGGTCCCGGCGGCATCGGCGCCCTCGGCTCGTTTGACGAAAGCGCCGTCCCCAGTGGCGACGTGACGTTCAACTCAGGTAACGGCGGGAGCTGTCGCGCGGCCATCAACTCGATGTCGTAACCTTCGTGCCGCACTCGCTCGTCGACATAGAGTAGCGAGAGACCGAGCATCCAAACCGGCGTCAGCAGAATCGAGCTGAGCGGACCCAGGACGCTGTAAGCGATAGAGTACCAGACCGGCCACTGGGTCGAGTTCCACGGATCGATTCCACTCAGGTATCCATACCAACCGAGCGGAACCAGCAGAATCATCAACGCTGAATAAGTGGCGAAGGTGGTGAACACCGTCATCGCAGTCAGCCGGCGAACGTTGCCGCGGGCGAGTGAGAAGCTGCGAGAGAACGAGTCGAATACGCCTTTGCCTTCGACCAGCATCACCTGAGGGACGTACGCGACGCGCGCTACGATGAAGAAGAAGAGCCAAATCGCCAACGGAGTGGACACGAGCAGGCCCAGTAAGAAGAGGACCACCGGCAGCCATGGTGGAGCGGTGGTCATCAGGAGTACGACGAGCATGCTGAATGAGCTCAGTACCACCTGCCAAACGCCCAGCGCCACCATGAGCGAGATTCCGATCCATACCATGACGATCACCGAGGCGCCGACGAGTCCCCAGAAGCGGGTTCGCACCGCGCTGTAAGTCGCGCGCGCGGTGACTGGATCGTTGCGCAGCAAGTGGGCGACGAGTGTTCGTGTGGCGCCGCCCATGACGACCAGTGTCAGGAGGTAACCGCCCAGCATCACTGCGAGCGCGACTACGGCGGCGAGGAGGTACAACAGCAGTGTTGAGGTCTCTTTGGTGATGAACACTCGCTGCATACTGATCGAAAACACGATCCATCCGGCGGCAGCGATAATCACCGGCGGCGCCGCGGTCCTGATCAGGACGAACAGGTGACGGCGGTACAGTCTGACAGCGCGATCGATCAGGTCGCCCGCACCGAGCGGGGCAATTTGAAGTTGATTGGCTGACAGCGTTGACATCAATCATCAACCTCCGGCAAGCGGGAAACACATGCAAAGGAAACTTAAAAAATCCCTTTTTCATTTACTCCGCGCAAGCGGGAAACACATGTAAAGGAAACTTAAAAAATCCCTTTCATTTACTCC
The DNA here is from genome assembly GCA_035649995.1 of Pyrinomonadaceae bacterium. Classification (GTDB taxonomy): domain Bacteria; phylum Acidobacteriota; class Blastocatellia; order Pyrinomonadales; family Pyrinomonadaceae; genus PSRF01. The sequence goes on from DASRIM010000023.1 coordinate 16,686, forward strand.
CGCAGGCGGGAAACACATGGTAAAAGGATCTTAAAAATCCCTTTTTTCATGTACCTTCCGCCAGCGCGAGACACGCACCCAACCGGTCGAAATGGTCAGTATTCCAATTCACCCTCGTACATCATGTCTCCCACCTTGAATAAGCGATCGATCTTCGGACCGCGGAGGAACTGCGCGAAGAAGCGAACCTCACCGGATTTGCCGGCAATAAACGGCGCCTCACCCTGATGGCGCAGGAAGATGAAGCGAGCGCCAAACCCATCCTTACCAGGCGGAATGTACTCTTCAAGGAAAAGACGTTTACCGTCGCGCTCGAGATACGTTTGGTTCTTCAGTGTCGCCGTGATCGCGCTATTAAACATCTGCATCACGCTCTGCGAGTAACGCTGATCCGGGCTATCGTAAGTAACCGTGACGATGATCGAGTTTTCACTCTTGACGTTGGCAAACGCATGCAATCGTTCGGCAACCTGAGGCTCCGGTTTTTGCTTCAGCTCCATCAATCGCACCAACGCCTGCCGTACCGGCCTCGCGGAAAAGAACCGCACGACAAACTTCACATTAACGGCCTGGTTGGTAGCGCCACTCGACAAACGTCCATCCGGATTGGTTCCTCTCCCGGTCGTCCGCGGATCATTCGTCGGCGAGAAGAACATCTCCGACGTGTCGGTGTCGGTCTGCGTCTGGGACCACGGCGAATTGTTGAGGATCTTCTCGGCTTCCTTCTGCGTCCACTCGGTCCAGGGTTTCTCCTGCTTCTGCGCGGCGCCGGCGGCAAACACGAGCGACGTGGACAACAGAACCGCACATGCAATCATTGCGAAGAGTTTTTTCGTCATGGGAGTGTTCCTTTGCTGGGGCTGAAAGGTTGAGAACACGATGATCAATACTCAAGCTGGCCGTTGTACATCATTTCAGACAGCTTGAAGGTGACGTTGAGTTTGATCTGGTTGTTCACTTCGCTGTAGAAGCGGAACGAACCACTCTCGGCACTGACAAACTTCTTCTCGTCGACGATTCGCGGGAAGATGAACTTCGCACCGAGGCCGTCGTTGATTGGAGCGTGATACTCCACGAGAAAGACCCGCTTCCCGTCTTTGCGTTCAAGGTAGGTTTTGTTTTTGAGCGTGCCGACAGTGCCGGACGCGAAAGCTTGCAGCGCAGGACCGGAATAGCGTCCGTCAGTTGAATCGAACGCGACAGCGACGACTATAAAATTCCGGAAGTCGCGCTGCACAAACTCGCGAAGCCCGTCGAGCAACTCCGGATCCGGCGTCTTCTGGGCCAACTCGATCACGCGCATGAACGCCTGGCGCACCGGCTTCGCCGAAAGCAGCCGCACGTGATAGTTCACCGAGATCGCCTGGTTGTTCGCTCCCTGCGCGACGCGGTTGTTGTTGACCGACGTGCGGTCGGACTGAGTGCCCAACACGCTCGAGCGCGTCGACGAACCCGTTCCGCCCTGCGACGTCGGGCTGTACATCAGCTCCGACGTATCGGTTTCGGTTTGAGTTTGGCCCCAGGCCGAATGGTTGAGGATGTTCTCCGCTTCGGCCTTGGACCACTGCTCCCACGGCTTCTGCTGCGCGATGCTCGCACCGAGGAGCAACGCCAGGACCAACGCGGCTAGTGCAATTCTCTTCATTCGTTGAAGAACCGGCCGTTAGTACTCGAGCTTGCCGTCGTAGACCATGTCGGAAAGCTTGTAACGAGTGTTGAGTTTCATCTTTTCGTTGAGCTGCGCAAAGAACCGAACGCTGTCGTTCTCCGTCAGGAAAGGCTGTCCGTCCATGGTCCGCTTGAAGACAAACTTCGCGCCCATTCCGTCTTCCACCGGCGCGCGGTACTCGAGCAGGAACTGTTTCTTCCCGTCCTTGCGTTCGAGATAGACGTTCTGCTGGAGCGCTTCGGTGGTCGCACTGTTGAAGGCCTGCATCAGCGGTCCAGCCATCTTTTGATCGCCGACCTCGACGCCTACGGATATCACGATGTAGTCGGAAAAGTCACGGTCGATGAAGCCTTGAAGCTGCGTGGTGAGGTTTTCATCCGCCTGCGGTCTCGACAACAGGACCATGCGCGCGAATGCAGCGCGGACCGGCTTCGCCGACAGGAAACGGACGTGGTATTTCACGTAGTTCGCAGGTTTAGTTTCACCGGATTCGGCCCGACCCGCGTTCGAAAGGCTGCGGTCTTCATTCCTCGCTGCCATTGTGCTGGTAACGGCCGCCTGGCTCGACCCCGACGACCCGCTGCCGCCCTCGCTCTGTGTCTGGCCCCAGGCAGAGTCGTTCAAAGTTTTCTCGACGTCTTTCTTGGACCACTCGGTCCACGGTTTCGGTTTTTGCGCCAACGCGAGGCTGGCGAGCATTAGCAGGACAAAGCACGCAGATACTAGTCTCATTACTACCGCTCCTTGGATTGATGCTGTGGGTTTGAACTTCGGGATCGAAAACGTCTAGGCCTTAGGGTCGCACGTGAATTCGCTGAAAGTCGAAAACCGGTCTGATCCATGGTCGGCGGCGATATCTCGACGTTCGTAATCGAGATGCAACACGGACATAAGAAGAGTAGCTTGCTCGTCGACCAGTCTGAGGCTCAAGTCGTTCGCGCCGATCTTTCCAGATAGCAATGCGGAAAGCAAGTAGTGCCGGCAACTATAGGCCGGGACATCGCCGAGCCGGACCCGCGTCGTGAGGCCCGAGGAGGTAAAGATTTCGAGCGTCGGGTTTCCGGGAATGTTTTTGTCGTCGATGTTGATGAGGGCGATGACTTCGTCGCGGATCATTCTCGTGGAGTCGCCCGAAACACACGCGCCGGCGACGATGTAGTCAGTGCCAAGCCCGGAACGCCATGCGGGCTTCTGATATGCGCGGGCCGAAGCCAGCCCCGGACGAAAATGAGTAAACGTCTTTGCGTTCCATTCTGAAGCCACGACTTCGACCTTCATCAACGTGTGGTTCGATTGCGGCGTTATGGCCAGCGACAGCCCGCCCGAGAATCCTTTTGGCAGATCGAGCTGCGAGCAATCGAAGATGCAACTCTGTTGTCCGCCGAGTTTTATCGCGCCGCGCTCGGTCTGTTTTTCGGAGATCGAACCGGGCAGTTTTCCTCCTTCGCCTGTTTGCCAGACCACTTTGCCATTCGAGTCGGTGATGAACGGATTGAGCCAGAGGACCTGTTCCATCGGTGCGCCCGAGCTCAGGTGAAAGCGCGAGTCGAGTGTGACGCCGCCGAGCTTCTTGGAACGAAACACCAGCGGCGTGTAGAGAACGTTCTTCGCTTTGAACCGGCCGGCGGAATCGAATGGGAGTCTTGCGGCCGTGGGGTTGTACGGCGGTTGATGAATCGGGTGTTCGATACTGAAGCGTCGACTGCCTGATTGTTTGATCAGCAGGTAACCGAAGTTCTTGACTGATCCTTGTCGATTGGTGACTGCGACCGTCCCACCTCGAGAACCCTTGCGCGCCGCGGGACGCTTCTGATTGAACGCTTCGTCGAGACTGCGGGCGTATTCACCTTTCCGCAGATCGACGAGCATTGATGAGTGTGGGTTCAGATCGTACGGAAGCTCTTTCAACTTCGTGCCGAATTGATCGTAGAGCGTCAGCGCGCCGGCGCTTCGTTCCGCGTATGGATTGAAGAGACTGTAGACGCAATCGTAGTCGTCGAGCGGCGGAAAGGGCATCGAGTAGAAG
>DASRIM010000024.1:0-10426 GCA_035649995.1 Pyrinomonadaceae bacterium
GCAACCAGCTCGCGCGCTTCGGTTTCAACCAGCGACAGCATGTCCGGTTCAACCAGATCGCTTTTCGTGATCACGACGAGCCCGTTGCGAACTCCGAGCAGACGGCAGATATCGAAATGCTCGCGCGTCTGCGGCATGACGCCTTCGTCGGCTGCGATCACGAGCGCAAGCACGTCGATACCGTGCGCGCCGGCGAGCATGTTCTTGATGAAACGTTCGTGACCGGGAACGTCTACGAACCCGAGACGAAGATTGTCCAGTTGGAGATCGGCAAAACCGAGGTCGATGGTTATGCCACGGCGTTTTTCTTCCGGCAGGCGGTCGGGATCGGTGCCCGTTAAAGCGCGCACCAACGCACTCTTTCCGTGATCGATGTGACCGGCTGTCCCGACGATGAGAGACGTCATTTCAGCACTCACATTTGTTTTGCTATTACTTCTTCGTAAAACTCAATGTATTGAGGGATCACCACGTCAGTGCGATAGCGAGCGATGGCCGATTCACGCGCACGTTGGCCCATCTCGCGCCGCAGTTTCTCGTCGACAAGTAATCGCGCTGCATCGACTGCCATCTTGTCGACGTCGCCCACAGGGCTCAGGAACCCGGTTTCGCCATCGGTCACGACTTCCGGAAGACCGCCGACGCGCGACGCGATTACCGGCACTTCGCACGCCATTGCTTCCAGCGCAGCCAGACCAAACGACTCCTGGTCCGAAGGCAGCAGCAGAACATCACAGGCTGAAAGATAGTCGACAATGCGTGGTTGCTTGCCGACAAAAGAGCAGTGTTCGTAGATGCCGAGACAACGCGCACGATGCTCGGCGTTGGTCCGTTCACTGCCGTCGCCGACCATCACGAGTCTCGCCTTTACTCCCTTTTTCAAGACGCGCGCAAAGATCTCGACGCAGTCAACCGGTCTCTTGACCGGGCGGAAGTTTGAAACATGGACCAGCAGCGGCTGTCCCTGCGGCGACAGCGTCTGGCGAAGCGCAGTGACTTCGAGACGTTTGTAATCATGCTGGCAGACGAAGTTTGGAATGACGCGGATGTCGTCGAAGTGGAAGATCTCTTTTGTCGCTTCCTTCAGGTAGTGCGAGATCGCGGTGACTCCGTCTGATTGGACGATGCCGTAACGCGTGATCGGCAGATACGAGCGGTCCGCGCCGACGAGCGTGATGTCAGTGCCGTGCAGAGTCGTCACCACGGGCAGACGCCGCCGCGGCTTGAGTGATTCACGAGCGAGAATGGCGCTGATCGAATGCGGAATCGCGTAGTGTACGTGAAGCAGATCGAGCTTCTCTTCTTCCGCGACGGTGGACATCTTCGTGGCCAGCGCCAGCGTGTAAGGCTGATGCTCGAACAGCGGATACGACATCATCTCCACTTCGTGAAAACGCACATGCTCGTTCAATTCAGTGAGCCGCGTGGGCAGCGCCGACGAGATGAAATGGACGGTATGACCGCGCGCGGCGAGTTCCTTGCCGAGTTCAGATCCCACGATACCGCTGCCGCCGTACGTGGGATATACCGTGATGCCGATGTTCATCGCAGCCTTAACAGCGCCTGGTTTGTTGAAAGCGAAGCGACAAGTGTAAGCCGATGATTTTCGACTTCCAAGCGGCGACGGGCATAGTCGCGCGTTTGCGCCCGAAAAAGAAGTGAGGCAGGCGACCCTCGCTATCGCCTGCCTCTATCTCAACTTGTCTCACCTTCGAGAGGGGGGGCAAGTGAGGGCGGGAGTATAAGATCGGTTTGAGAAATTAGCAATGAATTCTGCAACGACTTTCGGGTTCAGCCGGAAGAAAGATTTAGCTCGAATGGATTGGCCGTTTTTGCCGGCCCGCCGGAGACTGCGAATGCGCGGCAAAGACGTTATAATGTGGCTACGAAAAGAGCGAGAATCAGGAGTTGTAATGCCGAAGATCAGCGATATAGAAGAGACGCCAAATCCGAATGCAGTGAAGTTTATTCTCCGCGAGCCTGTGAGCAACGGGGTTGCGAGGCAATATGGTTCGGCGGACCAAGCCGAGAACGATCCGTTGGCGAAGTCGCTGTTCGACGTGGGCCAGGTCGTTTCTGTTTTTTACATGGACCGGATGATTACGGTTGAGAAGGAAGACGAAGGCGATTGGGATGATCTGCTGCCGGCGCTGGCCGTGCCGATACGTGCTGCTGAAGCTGTCAGTTCTTCGGCGGCGGCGGCTGCTGCGGCTGTTGGGGGTTCGATTGCCGCCGTCACCAGCGACGATCCTCGGTTGTTGAAGATCAACGAGATTTTGGATGAGCGAGTGCGGCCTGCGTTGATGGGTGATGGTGGATATCTCGAAGTGTTGGGATTGACTGATCACACATTGAGCATTCGCTACCAGGGCGCCTGTGGAAGCTGCCCCAGCTCGCTCACCGGAACGTTGATGGCGATCGAGGGAATGCTTAAGCAGGAAGTCGATCCCGAGCTGGAAGTGATCGCCGTCTGAAGATCCGCGTTTGTTCATGAGCGCCGCGCTAGTGCGAGGTTCATGGAGAAATAATTCAAAAACCAATTTTCCGTGCGCGCTGCGCTAGCGCGGGGTTCGTAGGAAATTTTTGGAACCGCCAGCGGCTGCGGGCGTGTAAGCGGCGGTTGTTTTCCATCCTATTTCCCGTCCCACAAGGAGTAAGCTATGTTTCGACGGCTACTCGTGCTCTTGTTTGTAGTCAGCCTCGCCGCCACGCCCACGGCTTCATTCCAGAAAAAAACCAAACCGGCCAAAGAAAAAGCCGAAGAAGTCGACGCCGAAGCCGAACAACAACGCACCGTCGCAATCTCCCTCGTCACCACACTCGCCGACGAGGCACGCAGCTTCAAAGATCTGACCCGACGCGCACGCGTACAAGCCCGCGCCGCCGACGTCCTCTGGGACACCGATCCGGAACGCGCCCGCGAACTCTTCCGCCGCGCCTGGGAAGCCGCCGAGAACGTCGATGACGAAGCCGCACGCCAGCGATCCGAAGAGATCAAACGTATGGAAGCCGGCGGCGGACCAGTCGTACTCCGCGGCGGCGCAGACCTCCGCAGCGAAGTGCTCCGCCTCGTCGCCAAACGCGACTACAAACTCAGCGGCGAGTTTTTGAAAGCACTCGAGGAAGACAACGCCAAATCGAACGAAGAAGCAGCGGCAGCAGCGCGTCGCCGCGGCGGTCCGATGGACCAACTCGGCGCTTCCAAACGCCTGCAACTCGCGCGTCGCCTGCTCGACGACGGCGACGTCGAGCGCGCGATGACCTTCGCCCGCGAGTCGCTCGACAAAGTAAACCTCGACACGATCTTCTTTCTATCGGCATTGCGCGAAAAGGACGCCGCACTCGCCGACAAGCTCTTCGAAATCCTGCTGGGCCACGTCTCACGCGATCCACTCGCCGACGCAAACACAGTCTCCAGGTTGTCGTCTTACGTCCTGACTCCATTCTTGTACATCGTGTTCGAGCCCAGCGGCGGCGGTAACCAAAACCGCAGCCGTGGCCCACAGCCGCCGCCGGACATTCACCCGGCCGTGCGCAGCCAATTTCTCAAAGTCGCTTTTCAGATCCTGATGCAGCCTTCGCCTCCAGCGGATCAAGATCGCACGACGTCGGGAGTTCGCGGCAAATACATGGTCATCAAACGGCTGCTTCCGATATTCGAGCAGCACGCACCCGATCTCGCGCCCAGCCTGCGCACGCAAATGACGGCGCTCGCGTCGTACGTGCCACAAAACCTTCAGCAAGGCGAGAATCGCGCACTAACCGTAGGCATCGCGCCTGAAGACGCTGAATCCGATCCGTACCAACGGATGCAGGAACGTCTCGACAAAGCAACCCGATCGGAAGATCGCGACGCGATTTACGCCGACTACGCCGTCTCCCTGACCGGCAAAGGCGACTCGCGAGCACGCGATCTCGTAGACAAGATCGAAAACAGCGAGCTGCGAAAAAGCGTCAAAGCCTATACCGACTTTCAGTTGGTCCAACTTGCAGTCCGCAAGAAAGACGCCGCCGAAGCCGCACGTCTCGCAAAGGATGGCGAGCTAACGAGCATCCAGCGCGTCTGGGCCTACACCAGCGCCGCCAAACTCGTAGCAACGTCCGAACGCTCGCGTGCTCTCGATCTGCTGAACGAAGCACTCGCGGAAAGCCGCCGCATCAGCAACAGCGATCCGGATCGTGCTCGCGCACTGACCGCAGTTGCTGCTAATCTCGCGGATCTCGATCTCGTTCGTGCCTGGGAAATATTGGGCGAAGTCGTCAAAGCAGCAAACGCCGCCGAAGGATTTACCGGCGAAGACAGCCGCATCTCTTCACGTCTGCAAACACCGATGATGGTCGTCATGACCAACAGCACCGCCGAAGACTTCGATCTACTCGCAGTTTTCAATCATCTCGCGCGCGCCGACCTGCTGCGGGCCGTGCAACTCGCGAAGACGTTCACCGGCGAAGCGCCGCGCGCCGTCGCCACGCTGGCCATCTCACGATCCATTCTCGAGAAACGGAAACAAGGATGAGGATTCTTCAAATTCTGCTTCTATCCCTGTTCGTGACCGCCGCGGCGGTTGCGCAAGATGCAAAGACAATGAAGATCAGGCGGCAACAAGCGCGTTCGCTCCTGATGGCGCTCTCAAGCGACGCGCGCGCGTTTCCCGATCAAACTCTACGCGCGAGATCGCTCGCCCGAATTGCTGACGCGCTATGGACCGTCGATGCCGAACAAGGCCGATTGTTGTTCCGCAAGGCGTGGGAAGCGGCGGAAGTCGCGGACCAGGAAAACGCAAAGAAAGTAGAAGCGGACATTCAACAGCAAAAGGCGAAAACCGGCAACAGCGGTTACGCCATCAGTCTCCCACCCAACATTCGACGCGAAGTGTTGCGGCTGGCAGCAAAACACGATCGTCCGCTCGGCGAAGAGTTCCTCGAGAAGTTGAAAGCGGAGAGAGCGGAAGCCGCGGCCGCCGCCGCGCGTCCGGGCCGGATGAGCGAGTCGTTGGTCCAACGCCTGGGACTCGCGCGAGAGTTGTTGAACAACGGCAACATGGAAGCGGCGCTTCAGTTCGCCGACTCGGCCCTCTCAATCGTCGGCATCGAGAGTCTGAATTTTCTGACGGAGCTGCGCGACAAGGATCCCGTCGCCGCTGACAAACGTTACGCCGCCTTACTCGCAGCCTCCGCGAACAACCCGCAAGCGGACGCGAACACGGTGTCGCTGCTTTCCTCGTACATCTTTACGCCGCGGTTGTACATGGTCTTCACCGGCAGCGGCGTCTCGACGTCGCAGATGTCGTCGACAATCAAACCCGTGGAGGTGTCGCCGGAATTGCGCTCTGCGTTCTTCCAAACCGCATCCGGAATCCTGCTTCGGCCGTTACCGCCTCCGGGACAGGAACAGAGCCCAAACTCGCCAGGCATCGACGGAAAGTTTCTGGTTATTAAACGGCTGCTGCCGTTCTTCGAACAATCCGCGCCGGCCGAGATGGTGGAATCACTTCGCGGTCACATGAACGCGCTGAATGAAGTCGCGTCAGAAGGCGCGCGCAAGCGCGACGACGAATGGCTGAACAAAGGCGTCAGGCCTGATAAACCCGCAGCCGATCGCGAGCAGGCGCTGTTGGACCGACTCGATCGGGCGAAGACCGCCGCCGAGCGCGACTCGATCAATATCCAACTCGCTTCGCTCCTCGTGGGCAAAGGCGATATGCGCGCACGCGACTTCGTGAGCAAGATCGACGATTCCGAAGTGCGGAAACAGGTCCAGGCTTACATGGACGGCCAACTGCTGAATTATTACGTGACGAAGAAACAGGTCGAGCCGGCGCTGGAGATCATTCGCAAAGGCGATCTCACGCACGCCCATCGCGCGTGGGGATTGACCAAGAGCGCGGAGGTCCTCGTCAAGACTGATCGAGACGCCGCGGTCCAATTGATCGAAGAAGCAGCCGACGAGGCGCGCCGCATCGACGTCTCCGATCCGCACCGGCCACAGGTGCTCGTGGCCGTGGCGACGGCGCTGAAAGTGATCGATCCCACGCGCATGTGGGACGCGGCCTTCGATGCAGTCAAAGCAGCAAACTCGGCTGAAGGATTTACGGGCGAGGACGGCGAGCTGATACTTCAGTTCCAAACCAAGGGACAGTCGTCAATTAACACCAACGACGTTCCGGATTTCGATCTCGAAGGGATCTTCAAGGAGTTGGCTAACCTGGATTACGAACGCGCGGTCGAACTAGCGCGCGGATTTCAGAAAGAAGGACCACGCGCCGTCGCTACGATCGCGATCGCCCGAGCGATACTCGAACCTAAAAAGAAGTAACCACAAAAGGCACAAAAGACACAAAAGGCACAAAACAAAGAACCAAGTACAAAGCACTAAGAACTAAGACCGTATAGTTCTTAGTGTTTTGTTCTTTGTGCCTTTTGTGTCTTTTGTGCCTTTTGTGTCTTGTGCCTTTTGTGGTTTCAAGAGTAGATGTTCATCGGGCGTGTAAGGAGCGCGAGCGGATCCTCGACGTTCAACGCCTCGCGCACGTAGTAAGGTTCGCCGGCGGCGACGCCGATCAAAGTCCCGAAGTAACGCATCCGCAACTCTATCTCATCAAGAAAACCTCGCGCGCTGATCCGCGTCGACGGCTCGTTCGAGTCGGCGCTGTAAAACTGCGACGCGTACGCGCGGATCGCGCTCATCTTCTCGTCCACAAAGTCAGACACGTCGACGACGAACGACGGCACGATCCGGCGCGAGAAGAGCGAATGCATGATCGCCGGCATCTGCATCGCCGGCAGCCCTGCCTCCTCGTCGTAACGCTTCATCGTCGCCAACCGCGCCGACTGCCGAACGATAATCGAAGTGTTCGCATGGTCCGGATGGGGATCGTCTTCGTGCGTCGTGAGCAGCACTTTCGGTTTGTAAGTTCGCAGCACGCGCACGAGCGCAACGCGCGCAAGCTCAGTCGGCCATACGTGTCCGTCGGGCTGTTCGAGGTTGATGCGCGCGTCGAGTTTCATGATGCGCGCGGCGTCAGCGGCCTCTTGCGCGCGAATCTCCGGCGTCCCGCGAGTGCCCATTTCGCCGCGCGTGAAATCGCACACGCCAGTGCGATAGCCGAGCGATTTCAGCTTCAGGAGCGTTCCGGCGACCGACAACTCCGCGTCGTCCGGATGAGAGAAAATCGCGAGAACGTCGAGCTGGACTTCGTTTGAGCTCATAAGCGCGTTTTTAGCTTAACAGATTTGACTCATTTGTGGATTAGACTGGCGCGGAACCAAAATGAAACTAACGATTCTCGGCTCCGGCACTTCCGTCCCGCACGCGGAGCGCGCGTCGGCGGCGCACTGGCTCGACACGTCCAGCGGCGCCGTGCTGCTCGACGTCAGCGCGGACGCCGCGCATCGCATGGCCCAGGAACAGCTCGACTGGCCCAACCTCGACGCCATCTGGGTCTCGCATTTTCATCTCGATCATCTTGGCGGCCTGCCGACGTTTCTATTCGGCTCGAAATGGGCGCCGCAAACACAAAACCGGACCAAGCCGCTGCGAATCTTCGGCGGCGCCGGCCTGCAACGGATCATCGAAACGATCAGCAGCTCAAATAATTATCCGCTTCTCGACCAACCATTCCCGATCGAGTTCGTCGAGGTGCAACCGGACGCGGAATTTGAGATCGTGCCCGGTGTTGTCGCCCGCACGTTGTCGACACCGCACACCGACGAGAGTCTGGCGCTGCGGTTGACAGACGACGCCGCGAAGTCGTTGGTTTATACTTCCGACACCGGTGTTTCAGACGATCTGGCTCCATTCGCCAGCGCGGTCGACCTGCTGCTGATGGAATGTTCCTTCAGAAGAAACAAGCCGGTGCAGAAGCACCTCGAGCTCGCGGACGCCATGCAGATCGCGGAGAAGTGCAATCCGCGGAAAGTGGTGTTGACGCATCTGTATCCGGAATGGGACGGCGTCGATCTCGAGGCGGAGGCGCGCGCGCTATGGCCCGGCGAAACGATTGCCGCGTTTGACGGACTGCGGCTGGAAATCTGAATTCAAGAGGGTGCCATGAAACGACTATTAATCGCGGTACTTTTGTTAGTGGCGGTTTCGTCCCCTGCCTATAAAGCCTTCCAGGACAAGTCGCTTCCGAAAACAGCTCATGCCGAGCACGCCGCTTCGACGTTGCTCGAGTTTGGACAGGGCGCGGCGGTGAAGACGATCAATAAGCCCCCGCCGAGTGAGTTTAAAGTCGTGTCGTACAACATTCGCTGGCGCAGCGGCGAGGAACTGAAAGAGTTGATCAAACTGTTCCGCGAGGATCCGGAGATTGGCAACGCGACGATACTCGGATTGCAGGAAGTTGATCGCAAGAAGAAGCGAAGCCGAAATAGTCACGTCGTCAAAGAGATCGCCGACGAGTTGGGGATGCATTACGCGTGGACTGCGCCGCCGGCCGCGAAGGCCGGCGATGAGGAAGAGACGGGTGTGGCGATTCTGAGTATTTATCCGATGACGGAAGTGACCCGGCTCGTGTTGCCTCATGAAGGACCAAACGGCAGACGCCGCGTTGCGGTCGGCGCCACCTTGCAGGTTCATGATCAAAAGTGGCGCGTCTATTCGGCGCATGGCGAGACGCGGCTGTCGCTCAAAAAGAAGATCGAGCAGTACAAGTCGATACTCGACGACCTCGCGCGGTTCCCTTCGGACATGCCGGCGATCGTGTTGGGCGATCTGAACACGTGGGAAGCTGACTCCGAGCGGAAGACGATCAAGCTCTTCTCGCAGGCGGGGTTGCGCACGCCGTTTGGGAATCAGAAGACTTTCCGGAGGCGCATATTGATGGTGCCGATCGAGTTTAGGCTGGATTGGGTCTGGTTGCGAGGACTTGAAGCTTCCAGTTATGGTATCGATAAGAAGATAGACATTTCGGACCACTGGCCGCTTTGGACCAATGTGAAGCGGCCGCTGCCGAGCAACGTCAAGCGTTGAAATTAATGATCTGTCCTAACTGTGAACGACCGGCGAGTTGGAACCGGCGGCGCTGCGCCGCGTGCCGCACGAAGTTGCCGGCGTGGTATGTCTGGGCGACCGTGGCCACCGCCGTCGCGATCTACGTCGCGTTCGTGGCTGTTGAGAATATTTTTTAGTCGGATCTTAAAATCCGCGTTTCCACTAACGCCGCGCTGGCGTTACCTCACGCCCCATTCCCAGATGCCGAACGCGATTTTCTTGTCCAACGGCTTGCCCGCTTGCTTTAACGTCAGCGCGATCTGGCCGCGATGATGAGACTCGTGCGAGATCAGGTAGCCGAGAAACCCAGTGACGTGCGGCTTGAAACCTTTCACTTTCCCACCCGCCGCAACACTCGCCACTAACAAGCTCCCAATCGCCTTACCGGAATCGACAAGCGACTTCCGCAAATGCTTCTTGTCATTCGCCTGCTCCTTTTCGATCTTCTCGAGCCCCGCAAGCAGCTCAGGCGCCGCAGACTTCAACCACATCAGCCGCACATTGTGAATATGCGCAAACTGCTCACCGACGCTCCTGCCTTTCGACGCCGAATAACTCCCCAACGACTCCGCATCAACAGCGTCAAGCAAATAAAGATTGATGCGATCGTGTATCTGCCAGGTTTCAAGCAGTTGATTATCAGCCATAGCAATCACAGTCTCCGTTTATTTAACGACTATGCTGTTCGCCCTCAACGCATTCCCCGTCGCTCGATTCAGATCGGCAATCGCCTTGTTCAGATCAGTCTGCGCCTTCAACTCCAACCCGCGCGCAGTCGTCAACGTCGTCTGCCGCTCGAGCACGAGAAACGTCGTCGACTGCCCCGCGTCGAGCTTTCGCTGTTCACTCGCAAACTGCTGCTCGTTAGCTTCACGCGTCGCCACCGCCGCGCGCAAGCGCGACTCGGCACTGCGCATCGCCTGCAACGCGTTCCGCACTTCAACCTGTATGTTCTGTTCCAACTGCTCCCGCTGCGTCGCAATGCGCTCGCCTTCCACCAGCGAACGTCCCAAATTCGCCTCCGCGGTCCGATTGCGCAACGGCAAACTGATCTGCACGCCAACCCTGTAATTGCTGTACCGGTTCGCGAGCAGGTTGCTCAGCGACTGACCGTATCCGCCCAACAAATCAGGCGAGAAAGTCTGCGGCGGAACGATCGGCAACGGCTCGAGCCCGGCCAACGCCGAAAGCTCATCAACACGTTGACGCACCTGAAGGCTCGACGCCGTGAACGGATTCACGCCCGCGGTACTGACCGATCCAGCCAGACCATTGATGCCGTACGTCCCAACGAGATCGATCGCCGGCTTCGTCTGGTCTTTGAAAAACTTCTGATCGATCTGATTGATCTCCTTCACGACGTTCGCCTGCTGAAGCTCCGGCCGGTTCTCCATCGCCGTCTGCAACGCGTCGGGAAGCGAAACGTTGGGC
>DASRIM010000025.1:0-13193 GCA_035649995.1 Pyrinomonadaceae bacterium
TGTCGCAGATCCCGAGCTGGAGCCGCGCGCGTCTCCAACGTCTGATCGAAAACGAAGACGTCCTCGTCAACGGCAAACTCAGCAAGCCTTCATACAAACTTCGCGAACACGACGACGTCGAAGTCGAACTGATCGTGCCCGCAACGACCAGCTTCACGCCGGAAGCGATACCGATCGAGATCGTCTACGAAGACGAGACGCTGGTCGTCGTAAACAAACCCGCCGGCCTCGTGGTCCATCCGGCGGCGGGAATCCATTCCGGCACGCTGGCGAACGCCCTCGCTTACCATTTTCAGCAACTGCCGAACGCGAGCAGTGTACGGCCCGGGATCGTTCATCGACTCGATCGCGACACGTCCGGCCTGTTGGTCGTCGCGAAGACTGAAGCGGCGCTCGAAGATCTCGCGGATCAGTTTCGCGCGCGTTCGGTTTACAAGTCTTACGTGGCGCTGGTGCATGGAAGAGTCGCCACGGATTCAGTCCGCGTCGATCAACCGCTGGCGCGCGACCCGTCGAACCGGACGCGCATGGCTGTCGTGCGCGGCGGCCGCAGCGCGCTATCGGTGTTTCGTGTGCAGCGGCGTTTTAATCGATTCACGCTGTTCGACGTCGAGATCAAAACAGGCCGCACGCACCAGATTCGTGTTCATCTCGCATGGCTGAAGCATCCCGTCGTCGGCGATGAAACGTACGGCGGCGGACGCGACAACACCATTCAAAACGCAAAGCTGCGCGCGCACGTTCGCAATCTCGGACGTCACTTCCTGCACGCCGGAAGGCTCGCCTTCACGCATCCCCAGACAGGCAAACGCGTCGACTTTCAGTCTGGATTGCCGCCGGATCTATTGAATCTGTTAACGGAACTCGAGAACACGGATTAAGGAATGGGTTCGAAGCGCCGGACCAATTCTTTAAATTTTTCGTCGGCGCGCAAATGGTCGAACGTCGGATCGATCCGGATGAGCACCAGACCAGGATGCCTCGCATGAAACGCTTCGTTCAGATAGTGGATCGTGCGTTCGTTGTCTTTCAGCCCCGCATAGACGATCGCGAAGTAGAGCCCGGAAATGTATCGACGTTGCGATAACGCCTGGAGCTGCGACACGATGTCCTGCGCCTCGGCCTTCTTACCCGCCATCCCGTATGCAAACCCGAGCGACGCCGACGCTTCTATTTCACTCTCGATCATTTTGTCCGGTATTGGCCCACTCGGCGGTGCTTTGATCACACTCCGCAACTCCGCGATCGCTTCGTCGTACATTCCTTTTTGCACGTAAGCGAGCGCCAGATAGTGGCGCACCACCCAGAAATCCGGGTCACTCTTGAGGATCACTTTGTATTTCGCGATAGCATCGTCGTACTTGCGCTCGTAGTAGGAATAAAGAGCGTAGTTCGCGCCGATGATCGGCGACAACGGATCGAGCTTGTGCGCCTCCTCGATCTCCGCGAGCGAGCGCGCAAACTTTCCCATCTGCATCAGGTAAGACGCGTACCACTGGTGCGCCGTCGGATACTTCGCATTCAGTTTGATCGCCTGTTGAAAATCACTCTCCGCGCCGAGCCAGTCCCAGTCGTAAGCGAGACGGACAAAGGCGCGCGAGGTGTACGCTTCGGCGAGCGTCGGATCGGCGTCGACGGCTTTCTGCGCGGCCGCTTTCGCCTTTGGCATCTCCTCGACCGGCTTCGCGACGCCGATGTCGCACAACAGCGCGTACGAGTCGGCGAGACCGGAAAATGCGAGCGCAAACGTCGGGTCTTTTTCCTCGGCGCGTTTGAAGTATTCGATGCCGTTGCGAAATCCTTCTTCGTTGCGCTTGTTCCAGAAGTAGCGGCCTTTCAGATAGAGCTGATACGCTTCGGCGTCTTTCGTGTAGCGCTTCGCGAGCTTCTCTTCGTCCTCGCCGGTCAGCCGCACGCGCAAACTCTGCGAGATCTTTCGCGACACCTCATCCTGCACGGAAAAGAGATCGGCCAGACTGCTGTTGTATTCAGCGCCCCAAAGCTGAGAGCCGTCGGCGACTTTGATCAACTCGGTCTTGATAACGAAACGATCCTCGAGCTTCACCAGTCTGCCAGTTAACACAGCACCGACGTTCAGGCTTCGTCCAGCTTCCACCGGATCGACGTTCGCGGTCTTGAAACGAAACGCAGCGTTGCGCGACATCACGCGCAGGTTGGGAAGTTGCGAAAGACTATTGATGATGCTTTCAGTCAGACCATCCGAGAGGTATTCGGCGTTTGGATCTTTACTGTCGTTCACGAACGGCAGGATGGCGACGGAGTTGATCGGCGCGGGCGACGACGTGAAGTAAAAAATGATCGCGCCGACAACCAGCGCCAGGATTACAGCCGGCAGCTTGTACTTGAAAAACGTCCACGTCGTTCGCGGTTCGGTGGAGATACTACTCGGGGCTCTCTCTTCCGGGATCGTCTGCGGGCCGGATCGGCGGCCGGTCTGAACGAGCGGGATCAACTCCGTGTCCGGGGTGCGTCCGTCTGCCGGGTGCCGGAGCGCTCTTTCGCCGGTGGAAGTGTGGACCTCGTCTCGTAGCTGCTCGAGGTCGAGTTTCAGATCCGTGATCGTTTGATAGCGCTTGAGCTTGTCTTTCGCCAACGCTTTCGCGACGATGCGCTCGAGTTGGCGCGGCACGTTTGCGACGTACTGAACGAGCGGCGCCGGTTCGTGATCTATGATCGATACTCGCGTGTGGCTGTCAGTTGGTCCTTTGAACGGCGGCTGTCCGGCGATCATTTCGTAAAGCACGACGCCAAGACTGAAAATATCGGAGCGCGTGTCGATGGTGTCGCCCTGCGCCTGTTCGGGAGACATGTAGCCGCTGGTGCCCATGATGATCCCGGGATTTGTTTCCGAGATCGGGATCGTCACGGCTTCCGGATCGTGGTTGCTGCCTTCCCGGTCGGTGAGTTTTGCCAGTCCGAAGTCGAGGACCTTGACGATGCGATCGCGAACGAAACGATCCTGCCGCAGCATGATGTTCTCCGGCTTGATGTCGCGATGCACGATACCCGCGGCGTGAGCGGCTTCGAGCGCCATCGCCACCTGGATAGCGACGCCGAGCGCTTCATCCAGTTTCAACGGCTCGCGCCAGAGACATTGACGCAGCGTCTCGCCTTCGATGTACTCGGTCGCGATGTAATACTTGTCGCCCGATTCGCCGATTTCGTAAACGGTCAGTATATTCGGATGGTTGAGCGCGAGAATGGCGCGTGCTTCCTGTCGGAACCGACGCAAGCGGCTTTCGGATCGAGTCAGCTCGTCAGGCAGGACTTTGAGTGCGACTTTGCGGCCGTGTTGTTTGGTGTCTTCTCCGAGAAGGACTTCACCCATGCCACCCTTGCCGAGACGGCGCAGGATGCGATAATGGGCGATGTACTCGGGAGGCTTATCGTCGCTGACTGTGTTCGAACTGTGTGGGTTGTCGGGCATGAAGGTCAAGAGTTGCGCGACTAAGCTGGTCCGATCAGTTCCGCGTCATTGTACTAAATGAATAACATCCGTGTCTTCGTTAACGTCGCAGAGGGCAACAGGTTCAGTCGCAGGGGCATCGAACCCCTTGCCCAGCAGACTCAGGGTCGCCCCGTGAACTATAATCCGGTCGCATGTTAAAAGCCCTAGTACAACCGCTATTCAAATGTTTTTCGGCAGTTTGCCTTGTGGCCGCTGTCTCGCTGACCGTCTGCGCGCAAAAACCGAAGGCCAGCCCGACGCCGCTGCCGCAGGATCCACAAGGCAGCGAGCGAATCAACATCCGCCGCGTCCGTTTGCCAATCACCGTTACTGACAAGAAGGGAAATTTCGTCCCCGGCCTGACGAAGAACGACTTCACGATTCTCGAAGATAAAGTGCCGCAGACGATCGAGACGTTTTCCGACGACCTCTCGGAAAAGACACCGCTCTACGTCGCAGTCTTGATGGACACGTCTCCGTCAACCGCCGGCAAGCTGAAGTTTCAACAAGAGTCGGCGATGAACTTCATCCAGACCGTGGTGAAAGCGCGTAAAGATCGAGTGCTCTTCGGCACGTTCGACCATGAGATCACGCTGCTTCAGGACTTCACCGAACGACTCGATCTGCTCGACAAGGCCGTCTTCGGCGTGAAGAAGATGGGCACACACACCGCGCTCTTCGACGCGATCTGGCAGTTCTGCGACGAGAAGATGCGCTCTGTTCCGGGCCGCCGCGTCCTGTTGATCGTCACTGACGGCGAAGACACTTACAGCCGCGCAAACATTCGCGACGCCATCGACATCGCACAACGCACCGAGACGACGATCTTCGCAATCTCAACGAAGGCGGGTTTCCTGGCTACCGTCCCCGGCGTCGAAGCGGGACAGGTCGCCGACAAAAAAGATCGCGACCTGCTAACGCTCGCCGAGGAGACCGGCGGCACTGCGTTCTTTACCGGCGACATGCTTTCGCTGGAGCGCTCGTTTACTAAGATCTCGAAGGAACTGCGAGCTCAATATCTCGTGACCTACGACCCGACAAACAAGAATTACGACGGCACCTTTCGCAAGATCGACGTCAAAATTTCCACCGGTCACGGCGATCTAAAGGTGAGAACCAAGCGTGGCTACAAAGCCATCGCCGACAACGTAATGCCATAGGAAGTGTGAAAGTAAGATGCGTTATCGACAATTCAACCGTGCGTCAGTATTGCTGCTCCTCGTCATCGCCGTTGTTTGCGGAAGCCTGGCCACCAGCGGCTTTTCCGCAAAGAGCGAATCAAACGTCGCGAGCGCAATGCCGTCGCCGTCGCCGTCGCCTTCGCCGACCCCGCGCACTCGTGAAGAGTTGCCGCAGGACTCCGACGAAGTCATCAAGGTTGATACCAACTTAACGAACATCTTCTTCACTGCCGCCGATCGCAACAAGCGATTTATCAGCAACCTGAAAGCGGAAGACATCCGCGTGCTGGAAGACGGTCAGCAGCAAGAGATCTTCACGTTCCAAACAAACATCGATCTGCCGCTGTCGCTCGCGATCCTGATCGACACCAGCGCCTCTGAAGAGCGCACGCTGCCGGACCTGAAGGAAGCGGCGCGCGCGTTTCTCGAAAACGTACTACGCACCAGCAGGGACGAAGCTGCCATCGTTTCGTTCACGGGTGAGACGACCCTCGAACAGGGATTCACAGGCAACGTCGACCGGCTGCGCCGCGCAATCGATCGGGTTGAATTTGTTCCACCATCGGGTTACGTCGGCGGCGGCGTGGTTGTTAACGGAACTCCGCCAATCTCAGGAACGAACCAGCAACTCGCGGGCTCGACGGCCATCTGGGACGCCGTTTGGGCGACCTCGGAAGAGCTCATCGGCGCTTCAGCCGAACACACGCGCCGAGCGATCATCCTCCTCACCGACGGCCAGGACACCAGCAGCCGCCTGAAGATGGACGAAGCTATCCAAAGCGCCCAAAAAGCCGACGCGCTGATTTACGCCATCGGCATCGGCGATCGCTACACGTTCAACGTCAACGAAGGCTCGCTACGCAAAATCGCGGAAAAGACGGGTGGCCGGGCCTATTTTCCGGAGCATCAACGCGATCTCCGCGACGCGTTTACCCAGATCCAGAAAGACCTCCGCGAGCAGTACCTCGTGGCCTATTCGCCCATCAACAAGGCCCGCGACGGCTCATACCGCAAGATCGAGATCCAAATAGTCAATCCCGAGCTCCGGCAGCAGAACCTCAAACTGAACTACCGCGCCGGTTATTTTGCCAAAACAGCGGCGCCGGAAACGCCTGGAAAACGCAAAAGTTCGGGCCAATGATCTCCCCTAAATGTCTGTTTTCAAACACGGATAAAAGCTGTTATACTCACCGTCGGCTGTGAGATCGCCAGGGTAGTTTCCAAAAGAACTTCCACATCCACTTCGCAGTCCTCCTCCCGAGGTCTCGTTCGTAAAGCGTCCGGATACAGTTCATGAACACCAGCACCTCAGACAGAGGCCGAGTCCTTATCGTCGATGATGACCATCGCATATTGGACCTTCTGGTTGATCTGCTCGAAATTGAAGGCTACGAAGTCGCCGGCGCGACCGACGGCGCGGAAGGGGTGCACCTGGCCCACTCGTTCGATCCGAACGTCGTGATTAGCGACGTCGTCATGCCGGTCGTCGGCGGAATCGAGCTCTGCCGCCGGCTCAAGGAAGATCCGCGGACGGCCCGGATTCCAGTGCTTCTCATCAGCGGCATCCGCAAGGCTGACGAAGCCGGAATGGAGGGACTCTACGCCGGCGCCGACGATTATCTCGATCTTCCTTTCCGCAACGAAGAGCTACTGGTGAAGGTCGCGCGGCTGATCGAGCGTCATCGCGCAGCCACTGCTTTGCGAGAGAGTGAAGAGCGGTATCGCAGCCTCGTCGAGCTTTCGCCGGATGCAATCGTGATTCATCGCGAGGGTAAGTTCACGTACTTGAATCCGGCCGCGCTGCGGCTTTGGGGAGCTGCGGACGCAAAAGACCTGATCGGAAAACCGATTCTCAGCGTGGTCCATCCTGACTTCCACGACCACGTTCGCGAGCAGGTCGAATACATTCAACAATTTCAACAGCCCGCGCCGCTCGCGGAACAGAAGTGTATCCGTCTTGACGGCGCCGTTATCGACGTCGAGGTTACGGGTCTGCCGTTTACGGCCGAAGGTCAATCGGCGGTGCTCGGTGTTTTTCGCGACGTCACGGAAAAGAAGCAAGCGCGCGAGGCGCTGCGAAAAGCGGAAAAGCGTTTGCGCACGGTGGTCGGAAGCGCGGCGCTCATCCTCTTCGCGACCGACAAGAACGGCCTGTTCACTCTGTGCGAAGGCGAAGGATTGAAGAGCCTGTCGCTGGCGCCGGGCGAGCTTGTCGGCAAATCGGTGTTTGACGTCTACGCCGACTCGCCTAAGTTCGGCCAAAACATCACCCGCGCGCTGACCGGCGAATCGTTTACTTCGTCCGTAGCGCTCGGCGAGATCATTTTCGACGTCCGCTATTCGCCGCTGACCGACGACGGCGAAAACGTCCTCGGCGTGATCGGCGTCGCCACCGACATCACCGACAGCCGGCGCGCGGAAACGTCGATCCGCGAAAGCGAAGAGCGCTATCGCGAGCTCTTCGAAAACGCGAACGATATCATCTACACGCACGATCTCCAGGGTAACTTCACGTCGCTCAATCGCACCGGCGAGCGCATCACCGGCTACACTCGCGAAGAGACCATGAAGATGAACGTCGCCGACGTGATCGCGCCCGAGTATCTAAACCTCGCGCGCGAGATGATCGCGCAAAAGGCGTCGCAGAAGGTTTCGACCGTTTACGAGATCGACATCATTTCCAAGCAAGGCAAACGCGTTCGACTCGAAGTCAGCACACGTTTGATCTTCCGCGAAGGACGGCCCGTCGGCGTCCAGGGCATCGCCCGCGACCTGACCGAGCGCAAACATTCCGAAGAAGCGTTGCGCGAGAGCCAGGCGTACCTGGCCCAACAGATGCAGCGCGAAGCGATGAGCCATCGCATCTCGCAAGCGATTCGCTGCTCGCTCGACAGTCACGAGATCTACCGCACTGCGGTTCGCGAGTTGGGCTCGCACCTCGAGGTGGATCGTTGCTCGCTTTACATGAGAGACGATCGGGCGCAATGCGCGACCAACGTCGCGGAGTATCACGCGGAAGGCGTCCAACCGGCGGCAACCGACTTCGCGTTGGCCCATCTGCAAACGTTGATTACGGCGCTCGACAACACCGGCGTGCTAGTCTTCACCGACGCGGCAAACGACAAGCGCATCACGGATCTCTACAACAACATCCTCTCGAAGGCGAACGTGAAGTCGATCATGTACGTCGCGATCCGCGTTGGCGACGACGTGCCGGCTGCGTTTGCGCTGTCGACGACTAAACACGCCAGGAAATGGACCGACGCGGACATCGACCTCGCCAAGGCCGTCGCCGATCAAACGGGAATCGCCATTCGCCAGGCCGAGCTTTATCAGAAAGCCGAGTCGACCTCGACGCGCGAGGCGTTGGTGAACCGGTTGACGATGCTGATTCGCGCTTCGCTGAGTTTGCCTGAAGTTCTCAGCACGGCGACGCGCGAGTTGGGCCGCGCTCTGGCGGCGTCGAGAGTTCACCTGTTTCTGTACAACAGCGAAGAGGTCGGGTCGCCGCTCGAACATGAATTTCTCGCACCCGGCGCGGCGAGTATCAAACAGTTTCAGATCGACTACGACGATCCGATCGGGCGGCAACTCTCCGACTCGAGCCTGCCGCTGATCATCGACGACGCGTTGAACTATAACGGCGGTTCGACATCGCTGAGCGAGTACGTTCGCACACAGGCCGAGCGCCTGGGCGTCCGCTCGCAGATCAACTATCCGGTCATCGTCAAGGAACAATTCCGCGGCGTGCTGTGCATTCATCAAGCCGATCGGCTGCGGCGCTGGACGGAAGATGAAGTGTCGCTCGTGGAGGCGCTGCTGGAACGGCTGTCGATCGCGATCGCGCAGGCCGAGTTGTTCGAAATGGTCGCGCGCGGGAAGACCGAGTGGGAAACGACGTTCGACGCGATGTCGGACGGTATTTTCATTTTCGACGGCGCTGGTGAGTTGAAACGCGTGAACCGCGCCGGTGCGGCGATGGAAGCGCTTCATCCGCGGCTGCTGCTCGGCCGCCAGTGTTGCGCCATTCTTCGCACGAGCGAAGAAGACGAAACGTGCGTAGTTGAAAAAGCGCTCGAAACGGGCCGCAGCATCACGATCGAGATCACTCCCAATCGCCTCAACCGGCCATTGCTGGTCTCCGTCGAACCCGTGCTCGACGAGAGCAACAAAGCCATTGGCGTTGTTGCGACGGCGCGCGATCTTTCGGATCTGCGCAAGGTGCAGGCCGTGGCGCGCGAACATCAGTCGCTGCTCAACAACATCCTCGAGAGCGCGCGCGAGTCGATTTACGCCGTCGATCCGGAAGGCAGGTTCAAGTGGTGTAACACAGCGACGCTGAAGGGCCTCGGCTATCAACGCAGCAATTTCATCGGACGCTCGCTGCTCGAGATGGTCTTTGAAGGCGATCGCGCGCTGGTCCAGGAAAAACTTGACGCCGCGTTGAGTGGTTCGCCTCAGACTTACGAGATGCGCTACTTCGCGCATGACGGCCGCTTGCGCTACGCGCGTGTCGACAATTCACCGCTCGTCGTCGAAGGGCGTACGACCGGCGTGTTGGGCATTGCCCGCGACATCACCGAACAGAAGGAAGAACGCGAACGCGCCGCGCGTGCCGACAAACTGCGCGCGCTCGGGCAGCTCGCGTCGGGTGTGGCCCACGACTTCAACAACTCTCTCGCGGCGATACTCGGCCGCGCGCAGTTGCTGCGCCGCCAGATCGACGAACCTGCTCTGGTCCGTAACCTCGACATCATACAGACCGCCGCTGAAGACGCGGCCGCCACCGTGCGCCGCATTCAAACGTTCGCGCGCAAGTCGCCGGTGAAGGAGTTCGAACTGGTGGACGTCGGCAGTCTGCTGAACGACGCGGTCGAAATCACGCGCACGCGCTGGCAGAACGAAGCGCGCATTCGCGGGCTGGAGTACGAAGTCAAACTGATCGCCGGCCGCGGCCACACGACTTACGGCAGTGCGTCGGAGCTGCGCGAGGTCTTCGTCAACATGATCGTCAACGCCGTCGATGCGATGCCAAGAGGCGGCAAGTTGTCGATCTCCTGCCGCCGCAAAGACACGCGACTGCAACTCCAGTTCAGCGACAACGGCATGGGAATGCCCGACGACGTGCGCCAGAAGATCTTCGAGCCGTTCTTCTCGACGAAAGGCGCGCATGGAACCGGGCTCGGACTTTCCGTCAGCTACAGCATCATCGAACGACACGCGGGCTCGATTAGCGTCGTCTCTGAACCGGGCAATGGCTCACGTTTTACGATCGACCTGCCGGCGGTCGTTGCCGAGTCGTCGCTCGACGAGGTGGCTCCGATCGTAAGCGAGCTTCCGAGTCTGCGCATTCTTGTTATCGACGATGAGCTTCCGGTTCGCGAAACGCTCGCGGAAATGCTCGTCGCCGTGAATCACAAGGTCGAGTTGGCGGGAAGCGGACAGGAAGCGCTGCAAAAGATGCGGCAGCACGCGTTTGATTTTGTCTTCACGGATCTGGCGATGCCGGAAATGGATGGATGGGAAACCGCTCGTTCGATTCGCAAAGACTGGCCGGAGGTGAAGATCGTGCTCGTCACCGGCTATGGCCCAAACACAACGCCTCCGCCCGGCGAGGAAAAGCTGGTCGACGCCATCATCGGCAAGCCGTTCGACTTCACTCAAGTCGGCACCGCATTGAACTCGCTAGCGAAAACAGTGCAGTTAGTCTGAAAATCCGTTTAAGAATGGACCTCTCGCTTGGACGCGTGAGGGACCTCTGGCGAACGTCACACCTTAGTTATATTTCATAATCCCCGCACTCGCCGTAAACCCTACTCCAAAGCCCACCACTATCGTCGGACCTGACCACTCGTTCTTCTCTGCGAGCATGAAGCCGGTCGAAGCGCTGGACAGGTTTCCGTACTGCTGTAGCACCTTGTAAGAGTTCGAAACTTTGGCGGATTCGGGATGCAGCGCGAGCTGCGAGCAAACGCCGTCGAGAATTTTCTTGCTGCCGGTGTGGATGAGACAGTCGTCAACCTCGGCGAGGTCGCTGACCGGCGAATCAGGATGTTGCAGCACGTTCTTCACGGTCGTCACTGCGTAGTGCGCGCCGCGGCTGGGAACGCTCGGCTGCATGAAATACTGCGGCCGGCCTTTCAGCGACGGGTGTGAGCTGTGCCGCACCATCGTCAACAGGTTCATGTCGTTCGGCTGATCGTTGGTCAAGTGCGAGATTGGTCCAAAAGCCGGCTTGCCTTCTTCACTTCCGACCAGCAGAGCGACGGCGCCATCGCCGAACAACATCGATTGGATCACGAAAGTGGTGTCTAACCTCTGCTGTTCGAACTGCTCGGGATCGAGACGGTGATCTTTCCGCATCCGGATGAGTTCGCGATAGCCCAGGTACTCGCCGCTCAGCAGCGGCGCGACATAAGGCGTGTGCGCCTCCGACATGACTACGATCGCCAGACGGCCCGGATTCGCCGTCAGGTACCATTGCGCCACTTCGATGGACTTGAGTAGAACGGAGCAACCCTGAGCCTGCATGCTCACGGTCCGAAGCGACCGCGAGAGAAGTCCATGCGTCTGGCCCATGATCTCCGATGCCAGGCACGGGAGCATTTGATCCGGTGTGTTGGTGGCTGCGATCAATAGACCGATGCGGTTTGGGTTTCCGCCCCATTCGTCGAGGCAACGTCTGGTGGCGTCGACGGCGAGCTTGGTAGTCGAACTGGTCGCCGCTTTGGGTTTGCCGCTGAGAAAATCCGGGTAGTTTTCGAGAGTGGAATATCTCTGATCCACACCCAGACTGCTGATTGTGTTGATGAGCTCCGGTGAGAGTTTGTGCATCACGCTCGCCACCAAGTCAGTGGTCTTGAAGGCGTTCGTAGGCACTGCGGTAGCTGCCGATAACAGGTTTAGCATTGTCGTCGTTACTCCAAAGAGGGGTGCCGCGCTGAAGTTCCCACGTAATATTTCAACTTCGCTGTATTTCTGTTACAAGCTTCGTGCCGGAGTTGTGACATTTCGCGAACATATCGTCTAAGCCTTTAAATATGGGGGTTTTAGCGTACTTGGTGAGCCGCCGGACGGCGCGCGCTAACGTCCGTAATTGGATACCAGCTACACAGCCCTTTAAGACTCCGTAATTTTTCGGTAGATCCGTCAGTATGAGCTTGGTACGAAGATATACAGGTGGTTATTTTGTATCCGGCGCTCGGGCGTCGGCGCTCGGCGGGTGCTGCACAAATGAAATCCGTGCATTAAGTGCTGCAAATAAAGTGGCGGGTTTATTGAAGAGCGTAGACGCCGACCGTGTCTTCGCCAATGCTGCCGAAGTAGAGTTTGCCGTTGTGTTCGACGACATTGGCGATTTGGCCGTAGCAGTCCGGCGAGCCGTTCTGGAGGTTTTCGACGACGCGGCCCTGCGAGTCGACGGCGACGACGAATGAATAACGCTCGGGCGCGGGTTGGAGAAACTTCGGCAGACGGAAGATCACTTTTCGCACGAATGGGTGCGGAAGAATTTTATCGAACACCGCCTGCCGCGGCGTCACTAAAGCCAGCCAAAATTTCCCACTGCCGTTTGAAGAGATGCCGTCAGGAAAGCCCGGCAGGTTGTCGATAAACGTGTCGACCGTGCCTTCCTTCGCATCCCTCAACCAGACTCGCTGCACCCGATACTTTCCCGTCTCCGCCACCAACACGAACGACTGATCAGCGCTGACGGCGACTCCGTTCGCGAAATACAGACCTCGAAGCAGCGTCCGCGGCTTCTGCGTTTGCGGATCAAACGCCAGCAAACGCCCGTTTGGCTGGTGCTCCAGGATGTCGCTGCTGAACTGCGACATCGGATACTTGAACGAAGCTTCCGTGAAATAGATCGTGCCGTCGGCGCCGACGTCGAGATCGTTGAGGCAGCCAAACTTCACGCCGTCCGACTCCGTGGCGAGCACTTTTATCTCGCCCGCCGGGTTCAACGAAAGCAATCCCTTGATCGCATCCGTCACGATCAGGTTTCCCGCGCGATCTAAAGCGAGCCCCAACGGCCGCCCCTGCGTGTTTGCGAAGACGCGCGGCTGTGTGCCGTCCGGTTGAAGCTGGATGATTCGACCGTCTTCGAAGCCCGCGTAAATGCGGCCCTGCGCGTCGAGTGCAACGTCCTCAGGCTTGTGCCCCTCGCCGAGCGAGAGCCGTTGAACTGATGAGAGCTTTGTATTCTGTTCGTATTGGCCTGAAAGTGCGGGAGCTGCGGGAGGAGTCCACGCGGAAGGCGAAATTGGCACCGGCGCAAACAGGAGATAAATGAGGCCGGCTACGATGATGAGGACAACGATCGTGGCGACGCGCTTCTTCACGCTCATCGTTCGCCGCGAGCCTTCTCGACCTGCGTTTCCAAGTCGACGACCAGTTTGCGGATTCCCACCTGGTCCATCGGTTCGATCAATCGCAGCGCTTCGTCGAGAATTCGCCGCTGGTGCTCGGGCCACGCCGGTTTGCCTGCGACGCTGCCGGTCTCGCCGTCGTAAAGCGCGACTCGCGGCGGACGCACGCTTTCG
>DASRIM010000026.1:0-13162 GCA_035649995.1 Pyrinomonadaceae bacterium
GGGCTACTACGCGATGCCCCTGCTGTGGCGCAACCAGGTGATCGGCTGGGCCAACCTCTCCGTCCGCAACGGCTCCCTCGACTGTGAATTCGGCTACGCCTCCTCCCCACCCCGCTCCGGCGTATTCCGCCGCGAGCTCGACCTGGAACTGGATCGCTTCCGGACGTTTCTCACGTTGAAATGAAAACTGGTATTAAGACCATGACAAACTAAGAAACGAAGCGTAGTCGTCTGCATAGAAAGCGTCGATCGCTATGATGTTGTTGCGCAATACCCTGGCAACATCGTCCGTCGAACAGTTGCCGAGCCGAATCCAGATGATCTTGGGAGGAAAGCCGAAGACGAAACTGCGTTGGTGCATGTCTGAGTCTTTGGAACAGATCACCAATCCGTTTTCCTCGGCATAGGTCCAGACGTCATGATCGGATGCCGCCTTCAAACCGACGTCGCGCACGTGAACAGAGTCAGGAAAGACGTCTGCGAGGAGCTTCACTAGTCGCGGCGATAGGTTCTCGTCGAAGAGGAGTTTCATGCGGCTGGAACGGTTACCAGCCTCCGTTCACGATCAGCGGCAAAGGCGATGCAGGCCTTCAGATCTTCTCGCGTGAGGTCCGGGAAATCTTCGAGGATTTGTTCTTCGGTCATTTCTGAAGCCAAATATTCCAGGACTTCATAGACTGTGATGCGCAACCCGCGAACACAAGGTTTTCCGCCGCGCTTGTTTGGATCGATAGTAATGAAATCGCGGTAATCCATGTGCTCAGATTAGGTTGCGAATATGCCGGCCGTCAAGATTGGCGGAACTTTGTGCGTGCTTCCTATGGCCGGCCCAGCGCACGATCGCGCCACCGTTGAACGCTCATCACATCAAATCGCTCTCCCTTGAAAATGATCTGCTTCACAGGTTTCCTGTTTTTGCTCTCGCGCTTTAAGTAGTCAGTTATTTCCATCCAACGAATTTCACCGTCTGAACTGCGAATCACCAGCATGACGGAGTAAGCCTGTTGCTGCCAATAATCGGCCCATCGTTCATTTTTTATGTAAAAGACTTCCGCTCCATCTCGCGCACGTTTCTTCAAATAGGAGTCGCCTGATTTTAGCTGCAAATACAGCCGCTTTCCGGATGCACGACCGAGGTCGTCCTTGAACTCAATCTCTCCGTCAATTCCGTGATCGCTGTTGGTGTATCCGCGATAGATTTGTCCTGCTTCGGCGACGATGAAACCGGCGTGATGCACCGCAAGCAACTCGCGACTTTCATTGTCAATTCTAATCTGTCCCTCGATCTGCATTTCACGGACCTGTTCTTTTACTGCAGGTGACTCAAACTTTTGCTCGATCGCGTCTCGCAGGATGATCGGTTTGCCGCAATCTCCACAGAAAACTTTGCCTTTTCCTCCCGTTGTGAGCGCCTTGTCGATCTTGGCTCGATCCGTAAAAGGTTGGGTATAGGAATCGCACTTCTTGTTGGTGCAAGCATAGTGACGCAGACGCAACACATTCTGAGCGTATTGCGTTAAGTGATCATGCACGTACCGCAGGAAAAGCACACGGGAGTTCTCATCGACGTCAGGTTCAAAGTAAATCTCAAGGCGCGACGTCCCCTCCGTCTCTATTTTCACTGTAAACCCTAGTGCTGCGGAAGTTTGGGTTTTAAAGTCGGCGGCAGCCTTCCAGAAATTCGTGCTCTCAAAAGCCACCGTGTGGTGTAAGCGAACCACTAACGTCGCGTAAATGTCGTCCACTGGTCCATCGAAACGATAAGTCACCATTACGTCCGGATGGCTTGGCTGATCCCTGCGTTCACGACGGAAGTAACTAGGAAAGGTAAGTATCGCCGTGCCGTCCGTCGATTGTCGCAAACACCAAGCGCGGCTGATGAACGTTTCATGCAGCGCACGCAGCACCACCGACTCATCTTCTCGTGGTAGTCGATCGAAGTCTTGATAATCCAAGTTGCCGGCAAGTAGGTCATCCTCGCCGATGCAACCTAGTTCTTGCGGATGCTTCCTCACCTTCCTTACGACAGCCGCGGCGTAACGACTTATCACCTCGGGACGAAGCAAGATAAAGCCGCCAAAGTCCAGGCGCTGAATCATTCCAGGTCCCGTTAAAAGTCCGACCACCGCCTGGAGTTCTGAGGGTTCGAAGTTTTCTGCTTGCAACGTCATTTCCAGACGCTGGTTCAACTCCGACAACCGTAGGAGGACAATGCCAGTGTCCCGCAGACTTATGATCTCCTGCTTCAGGCGATGATACAGCGCCGGCGAGGTTGTCTGTGGAATACTCTTCCAATCGATTGCGTTTACGATCGCATCGCGAAGCTCGTGGCAACCGGCGCCAGTCTTCGCGCTTGTGAGATGAAGTGGCTGGATGAAACCACGTTCAATCATGAAGTGCTTCATGCTTTCGTCACTCACAACTAAACCACCGCGATCGATGCGTCCCGCTGCTAGCAGTTTCGCAAACGGCTTTCTAGTCGCTTTTCGGAGGTCGCGGTCCCATCGACCAAGCCCTTCGAAGGGGTTTTCACTTTGCGGATTGAACACGAGAACCGATGCTGCAGTGTCATCCATGAAGAGTTGATGAACGAGCCTGTAGTCCACCTGGCCGGCAAAATCCCAAAGCCAGATTTCACGTTCAGTCCCTGTCTTCTTTATTTTCGTCTGCAAGGGCCAATGGGTGGCCCAAGCTCCATCGGTCGACGGAATTGGTTTGTCATCATCGACTCTGATGCCATGAGCTAAGTAATTCGACAGTCCGCTTTTTCCTACCCCTGAGTCGCCGACGAGTAGGACCTTCGCATTCGTGTATTGAACCTGTCGTGGAACACTGACAGAAACAACCCGAGTCTTCGGCGAACCGTCCGTGGTTTGGAAAAGCGATAGATTCCAGAAACGAACCCACCCGTCGCTATCGGCAGAGATGGCACGCCCAGTTTGCCCAACCCATGCTACGTGTCTGATCCAGGTCTCGTGGCCTTCCAACACCGACACGCATTGTCCGGTGTCCAGGTTCCAAAGACGTAGAGTTCCATCCCACGAACCTGACAAAAACTGACGTTCATTTGGATTCCAAGCCACGCTCCAGACGCAATCCTTATGACCTTCAAAGACCCGCTGACATTGACCAGTCTGCACGTTCCATAAGCGACATGTCTTATCTTCAGAAGCAGAAATAAACCGTCGCTGGTCACGACTGAATACAACCTTCCAGACATTGTCTGTGTGTCCCATGAATGTGCGCAAACACTGTCCACTCTGGAGGTCCCACAATCGGCATGTTTGATCTTGGGAGGCAGAAATCGCATAACGCTGATCGAAACTGAATGTCACGTTGAATACCATTTCAGTGTGACCTCTCAACACTCGAATACAACGTCCTGATCTCGCATCCCACAACCGACACGTACCGTCTTCCGATGCTGAGAGAATCCGAGTTTTGTCGCGGCTCCATGCGACATCTCTTACGGTGTCCTGGTGGCCGCGAAAAATACGCAGACAGCG
Source organism: Pyrinomonadaceae bacterium (assembly GCA_035649995.1). Lineage (GTDB taxonomy): Bacteria > Acidobacteriota > Blastocatellia > Pyrinomonadales > Pyrinomonadaceae > PSRF01. The sequence goes on from DASRIM010000026.1 coordinate 3,507, forward strand.
TCCTGAGTCAATCTCGACCAGTTGGACAGTATCGCCATCCCCCCAAACCACACGACCTCCCTTTGACTCCCACTCCATGTTCCAGACATGTACAGAGTCGTCTGTCAAAACTCGCAAGCAGCGACCGGTCTTTAGGTTCCATAGACGCACTGCTCTATTGTTCTGACCAGAGCCGGAAAGAATATGCTTTGCGTCTGGACTGACAGCAAAGCCATATATATCAGTAGCGTCGATTTTGAGTTTGACTACACGTTCGACTGTTTGGGCGACTTCGCCTTCGATATCGCGTGGGGAGGAAACCGAAGAAGGACGACATGCTTCGACAAGTTTTGTATAGCTAGGCTCTCGATTGTCAGGCGGTAAGTTGATGTAAAGGAATTGCGCCAACGAACCCCTGAGCGGTGAATCATCCAATCTCACGGGAATGAACCGTCGTTCTTTGTTCAATGGGTCTCGGAAGCGAAAGGTGCTCGCTTCTAATTGGGCCCACTCTGGGCCGAATGCGTTCGCTGACATGCAAAGGACGAGCACGCGTGAGTTTTCCAAGCCCTCTTCAATTTTCGCTGGTATGCTGTCGCCCGCTTTGAGGATCCATTCATCGAACCAGACCTTTAATCCATCTGCTCGCAAGCGATCGGCTATGTCCCGGACGACCGCTGTGTCCTTTGAGCTGTGGCTGAGGAAGACGTCGAATAGGAATTCTTCTTTCTTTTTTCTCATGGCAGGTCAAATCTACCGGTGTTGCGGCAAGGCCGATTAGTAGCTTGAGTTGAAACTACAGACGAGCGTGAGTCGTCTCGGGCGGCGATTATACGCTTCCTGTCAACAAATAGGGCACGTAAAACAGCAAAAGACCGCCACGAGGGCGGTCTTCGCGTATACCACTGATGGGTTGAGGGAATCAGACGGCGGTGTGTTCGCGGGCCAATTCGCGGGGGGCGGCGACGGCGGCCGAGGTGGTGGCGCCGTTGCGCATGTGTTTCAGGTATTCGTATTGCGACGGCAGCGATTGGACCAGGCGGGCCGAGTTTTCGCGGATGGTTCGGAACATCGCCCGCGCCTTCGCTTCGTCACGAACATCCAGCAGCGGATGGTACCCTTCAGGCCGGCAGTTCATCCCCAGCAAAATACACGCATACGAATACGCCTCGAAGCCGTGATACGGCTGGAAGATGTTACGCGGCGCGGGCAGCCGCGCCTTCCAAATGTTCATTCGCTCCTCCAGCGCGTCAGGTACTTTGAGCGTCTTCGTGTCGCGCCAGTACTGCGTGTCCGTCCGATCGCTTGCACGATAGTGAACGATCAAGAACTCGCGAATGCCGTCGATGCTGTCGTTGATGGCGCGGTTATAACTCAACCGCTCGTTCTCACACGCACTCGGCTCCGCCGGCAAATGGTTCACGATCTCTTCAATCGCGTACTGAATGAAGAAGAGACCGGTCGACTCCAACGGCTCCACGAATCCGCTTGAAAGCCCGACCGCAATGCAGTTTTTCACCCACGAGTTGCGGCAACGGCCGACTCGGATCTGGATGTGGTGCGCGTGAGAATTGTCCGATCGTGGTCCAAGAAAGCGGCGCAGTTCAGCTTCCGCTGTTTCTTTATCAAGATACTTCCCTGCATAGACGTAGCCACACCCGTTTCGATTGTAGAGCGGAATGGTCCACGCCCAACCGGCACTCAACGCGCTAGCCATCGTGTACGGCGCGATTCCTTCGTTCGCGGCGTCAGTCGGAACCTGAATGGCCACGGCCCGATCGTTCGGCAGGTTGTCGCTGAAACTGATGAACGGCTCTTTCAGTGCCTGGTTGATCAACAACCCGCGAAAGCCCGTGCAGTCGATGTACAGATCGGCATCGATGTTACCGTGGTCCTTCGTCACCAGGTACGCAATCGATCCATCTTCACGCAGCTTGACGTCAGCGACGTCGTCCGTGATCTGGCGCACGCCGCGCTTGATGGCGAGCGTCTTCAGATACCTGGCGAGCAGTGCGGCGTCAAAGTGGTAGCCGTAAGGATACTGGACCGTGTGCTGCGCGATCTCCGTGTTCAGCGGCTTGCCGTCGCCGAAGTAGTCCGTGACCTTGTCGTCAAACACAGTGCCGTCGAGGAAACGCGGCGACTTGTTGTTCTCGCACATTTCGGCGATCGTGAAGCACGCCGCGTCAAACGGCATATCGTTGCGCAAAAGCTTTAGCCACCACTCGCCGGCGTTGAACCCATCCGCCATCTCGAATCGCTGAAATGGATGATAGAAATGGCCTGGCCGATCGGTCCAATTTACGAAGCGGACGGCGAGCTTGTAGGTGCCGTTGCACGGCGGCATCCACTCCGGCTCGTGCAGACCGAGTCGATCGAAGAACAACTTCAGCGTGCTGAACGTAGCCTCGCCGACGCCGATTGTCGGAATATCACCCGATTCGATTTGCGTGATCTCGTGCAGGTCTCCAAAGACGGTCTGCAAATAAGAGGCGGTCATCCAGCCCGCCGAACCACCGCCAACGATAACGATTCTCATGGAATTCTCTCCAGTCTTTGAGTAAAAGGGTTCGTTACTGACCATTAGCGCGAAGCAATCCGAAACGGATTTAAACCACCGCCGACAACTGGCCCACGCCGTGAAGGCGGCGCAGGTACTCATAATTGGTCGGTGTTCTGGCCTTGATCTCCGCGGCCCGCGCCTGCACTTTCTTAAACAGCAGTTCGGCGCGCGCCATGTTCTCGGGCCGGTAAGAAAGCATCGGCAACGTATGCTTCGGCTCGCGGCCGAGGCCGGCGAGAATGCAGTAGTAACTGCCGTTGGTCCAATAGTTCTTAAACTCGACCTCGAACTGTCCGTAGTAAGTGTCTTCGTCGACGAACGGTTTATTGATCGGCAAACCGGCGTCGTACGCTTCGAGCTTCTCCTTCACGTTGTCTGACAGCACGAGCTCATGCTTGTTCGCGCGCCAGAAAGACGTGTCGTTGCGCGGCGTCGACAGGTAGTGGCACTGGATGAAGTCTCGCGAGTCGTCGAACATCGTCGCGATCTCGTTGTTGAAGCCGTCGATCAATCCTTGCGCGAACGACTTGTCCGGGAAGTGGCGCACAAGCTGATAGATCGCGGCGTAGATGAAGTAGATTCCGGTCGATTCAAGCGGCTCGAGGAAGCACGACGCCAGACCGATGCTGACGCAGTTCTTCACCCACGCGCGTCGATTACGTCCGACGCGAAAACTGATCTGATTGAGTTTGACTGAGTCGCTGAGGCCCCACAGTTTCAGAAACTCCGCAGTCGCTTGATCGCGTGAAATGAATTTGCTGGAGAACACGTAGCCGGTCCCGAAGCGCGTGAGCATCGGAATCTTCCACGTCCAGCCGCAACTCATCGCGATGGCCGACGTGTACGGCTCGATTCCGTAGCGCTCGTCGTCGTTGGGAACGGCTGTCGCGACGGCGCTGTCGCAAAGCAGGTGATCGCTCATGTCGAGAAACGGCTCTTCCATGGCCTTGTTGATAAGCAAGCCGCGGAACCCGGAGCAGTCGACGAACAGATCGCCCTTGAGTACGGCGCCGCCTTTGGTCCTGACGGCCGCGAGAAAACCGTCAGGCGTGAAATCGGTGCCTTCGATCTCGTCTTGGACGTGCTTCACGCCCCAACCGATAGCGATTTGCTTCAGGTAATTGGCGACGAGGTGCGCGTCGAAGTGCCACGCGTAACGCGTGACGCGCGAGCCGTCGAGCGTCTTCGGCGAACGGTTTTCGTCGAGCAGCCACGGTTCGGCGAAGCACGAGTAATCGACCGGCGGCATATGCTTGTCTGTTTTTCGTTTGAGGGCCCAGTAATGCGTGAGTGGCAAGTTGTCGTATTGCGGAACGAGCCCGAACGGGTGATAGAAGTGGTCGCGGCCGCCCGTCGCGGGATCCGTTTTCCAGTTGATGAACTTGACGGCGCCTTTGAACGCAGCGTTGCAACCGCGCATCCACTCGTCTTCGGGAATGCCGAGGAAGTCGAAGAACACGGGTTGTAAATTGGGGACCGTCGCCTCGCCGACGCCGATCTTGCTGATGGCTGGAGCTTCGATCAGCGTGATTTGAACGTTAGGCAGGGCCTTCTTGAGATATGAGGCCGTCATCCAGCCGGCGGTGCCTCCGCCAACGACAACTACGTCTTCAATGAGATTATTCATTTGCCTTTCCCTTCCCTGGACCACTCACGGGTCAAGACCAGGTGCGTATCTCTTTGTTCTTTGTGCTTTGATCTTTGTACTTTGCCGGCAGGAAGCGAGACTGCGATTACCGAACAAAGTGCAAAGCAAGCACAAAGAACAAAGGTCGCTTTGTTGTGTGGTTTTAGTTAGAGGAGATGTCTGTTTATTAGTACTGAATCAAACTGCCTTCGCGTTTAGCGCGGCGGACTGCTCGTGAGAACACCCACAGCGAAATCGGAAGCAGCACTGCGAGGAACATGAGGAGAGTGAGGATTGGGCCACGAGCCTCGGACAGCCCGTTGTCTTCGATTAACACGCCGCGAATCGCTTCGAGACCGTACGTCGCGGGCAGAATCTTCGAGATGTTCTGCATAAACTCCGGCAGCAACTGCGGCGGAAAGAAAACGCCGGAGAAAACCGCCGTGCTGGTGCCCAGCAGCACCGCAATCGGATCGCCGCGCTTGAACACCATCGCGAAGCTCGCCGACAAAATCCCCAACGAAGCGAACACCATCGTCGTCAGGATTAGAATCATGAACGCGAGCAGATAGCTGCCGTCGTAAGTGACGCCGAAGAAGATCGAGCCAAACACGAGATACAGTGAGGAGTAAAGAGTCGCTTCAATGAAGTCGAGCGTCGAGCTCGCCACGATCAGTCCGGGAACGCTGATCGGCGTCATCAAAACGCTTTCGAGCGTGCCCTGCATCTGTTCCGTGCGAATCGCGTTGGCGAGACTCGAGAAGTTCGTCATGAAGTAATTCAGAACTGCGAGACCCGTGATCCAGGCGGCGAGCGGATCGCGCCAATCGCTGAACAGGTTTCCCTTGCCGACGAAGATGCGCGAGATGTAGTAGGCGATCGTCACGACGATCAAGATCGTGAGGAGGCGCAACAGGAAGGCGAGCCGGTAACTGACCGCCAACTGAAAGTCGCGAATGACGAAGGCCCTCATTCGGTCGAAGAGTGAAAGAATTCTGTTCATAAATTGCCGTTCCCCTTCACGGCCTCTTCCCGTTCAACTGCCTCGAGCACTTCGAGCAGCGTGGCGCGTTCGGTCTCGCACGAAATCACGCGCGTTCCGTTGTCCAACACTGCGCGCAGACCGCGATCCAGCCTGTCGTCTCCGACTTCGCGCGAGAAAGTCACGACCGTCTTTGGCCCATCCTGCGACACCTCGACTTCGGGAAGTCTTGGCGCCAGCGCGTTGACGGCGCCCTCGATCGAGATGCCGTCCAAAACCAGCCGCACTCGTTCGCGTGGCCTGTGCAGCGTGCGGATGCGGTCGGGAGTGTCCAGCTCGCGGATGCGGCCGTGACTGATGATCGCGACGCGCCGGCACAACTCTTCGATCTCGTTCAGATTGTGCGACGTGAGCAGGATCGTTACCGGCGGATCCTTTTTGGCAAGCGAAGCGATGAACGAGCGCATTCGCGCGGCAGCGACCGGATCGAGTGAACGCGTCGGTTCGTCGAGCAGCAACATCGGCGGATCGTTGAGCAACGATCGCGCGATCGCCATGCGCTGCTTATTGCCCGTAGAGAGCTGACCGAAGCGCTGGCGAGCCGAGCGTTCTAGATCGAGTTGGGCCAGCAGCTCCGACACACGTGCGCGAGCTTTGCGTTGAGGAATGCTGTAGAGGCGCGCGAAGAACATGAGGTTCTGTTCGAGCGTGAGCCGCCAGTAGAAGCTGCGTTCTTCGGCGGCAGCGAGACCGATCACGCGGCGTACTTGGGCAGACTCTGTGACGCTGTCGAAGCCTTTGACGGTCACCGTTCCGGTAGTCGGCTGCACGAGCGTGGCAATGATCTTCGTCAGCGTCGTTTTGCCCGCGCCGTTGGGACCGATGAGGCCGAAGATCTCGCCGTCGTCTATGTCAAACGACACGTCCTTCAAGGCTTCAACCGCCGGTCTAAGTGGCGCACGGCCCAACAGCGCGCCGATTGCAAACGGCGCCGGGTACGCTTTGCTCAGGTTCTTGATTGATATAGCGAATGGCATTATGACCTGGGGGGATTCTGAAGAGTGGAAATGACGTGGACCAGGTCTCGCGACAACATCTGCAACAGCAGTGCTTGAGAACTGTGTAAAAAGAAGTGATCGCCGGGAAACATTCGCAACTGAAATGGCCCGGTTGTTTGTTCGCGCCACCTGTCCATCTCCTCGCGCGGAACAAACTGGTCGTTCAAGCCGCCAAACGCGGTGATTGGAAACGTAAAAGGCGGCTCTTCGGTGTGCGAGTACGTTTGGCAGAGCTCGAAGTCGGATCGCAAAGTCGGAAGTAACAGCGTGAGTAGTTCGGGATGCGTGAGCACTTCCTCAGGCGTGCCGCCCATGCGCCGCAGTTCCTCGATAAACTCGTCTTCGGGCAGGTTGTACGTGGGCGGCTCGATCGGAAGGTGCGGCGGACGGCGGCCTGAAACGAACAGCGCCGCAGGCTGAGTCGCACCTTCGCGTCGCAACAGACGCGCGAGCTCGAAACTCACCAGTCCGCCCATGCTGTGACCGAAGAAAGCGAACGGCCGGTCCATGTAGTCCTTGATCGCGTCGCCAATCGCACGGACCAACGGCTCGACGCGGACGAAGCTCGGAAGCCGCAGTTGTGCCTCCCTGCCCGGCATCTCGAGCGTCTGCAATTCGATGTTGTGCGGCAGATAATCGGGCCACGTTCGAAACGCTGTCACACCCCCGCCGGCGTAGGGAAAACAAAAGAGCCGCAGCGGCGCATCCTTCACAGGCCGCCTACAGACAAACCTAACCTTGCCCTGAATTTCTACGTTAGCTACCAATTCGACTCCCCTTTGTGCACGAGAATTCTGTGAGCCCAGTCTGAAGAACGCCGGCGCCGTTCGTCAATCCGCGTCTAACCTACGCGTCGATTGTATTTTGGAAAGGGAAAACTGCAAATCTTAGAGGACGTAGCGACAGGCGGCTATGTAGGCTTGCGCTCTTAGCGCCTTGGACTCGATGCTTTGCGCGGCTGCTAACGTACCCGTCCAGTCGCGCTTAGCCGCCTGTTCGAAGCAATGACTCAGGTCGGACTTGGGCAGCGGAAGCCACATTTTGGAGTTCGCTGCTTCGAGCATCACAGCGTAGACACCGCCGTCGTAGCGGTTTGCGCGGTTAATCGCGTTTACTCCTTCGCTAAGTACCTGTCCGCCCCATGATGCGTCGGCTGACGCGTAGAGGATCCCCGCCGTCGTAACGAGCGCCGCAGCCCGCGCGTTAGGATCTTCGATCTTTGGGAACCAAGCCAGGGCCGTTAGCAGAAACTCTGACGACATCTTTTTCTTTCCGGCGGCGCCCGCATTTAGCGCGGCTGAGAGAATGAGGTACGTGCGAAGTTCGGCGTCGGAGACACGATTTACTTGAGCGTTGAAGCTGTCCCATTCGAGTTTCTTGAGCGAGGTCTCAGCCATGCGGAACGACAGATAGGTGTTGAGCTGCTGCCGAAACTTTTCGTTTCGAAGGTCGGCTATTTTCTGAACCGCCTCGCCGTATTTACCTTCTTCGATTAACTGACTGATACCCTTCGCCAGTAGTTCCGCACGCTCGCTTGGATCTTCAGCCTGCTCGGCAGCAGCGAACACAGCTTCCCCGCCGTCAAATCGGAATACGGTGTTTTCAGCGACGATTCTTTGGGCCACCGTGGCCAGATCGCTCACGGCCTTATGACTCAGTTTCGCCCCGTCCGCGAGGAGAGTGTATTTCGCGTCGAGCATGGCCCATTCTTGACGACCGTCTAGACCGAGCCTATCGGCGTAGCCTCGCAATTTCTTAACCAGGAAGAAACTGAGGCCGACGTGAATTGCGTCCGGATTGGTGTGCTGTTCGAGTCCGATGGCTTCAGCGTTCAGGTAGGCGCCTGACGCTGCAAGGTACCCCGCCGCGAGCGTCCGGTTGATGTCTCTGCTGGGCGGCGACAGCGGGCTTGCGAACGTGCCGAATTCCAGCGGCACGCCTGCGCGACCCCCACTCGCCACCGGAACAGACATCTGCGACTCCCTGAAGACGTAAGCCGATAGAATTGTCACATGTATGGGGTTATACACCTGCCCGCCCGCGAGTATCGAAAGAGCAACCCGGAAGAGTGAAGCCGCAGCGGCGGCGTCGCGCTGCTCTAATTCATTCAAATATGACGGGAACGATCCGGGCACGCCAGCCTCAAGGACCTTCGCGGCGAGCGCGGCCGACTGCACCGTATCAGACTCGAGACTCGCCTGTGCCAGCGACAATCGCTCGCTCGGTGAAAGCGAGTTTTCCTTCAACACGTCTGCGAGCAGTTTTTGAAATCTCTCGAGCAGTCGACCCGCAGCCTGAGCATCGTGACGGGCAAACGCGGTTAACAGAACACCAATCGACGCCCTCAGTTCGGAGCGCTCCTGCCGCGGCGTCGCATCCGCAGCGAACTTGTCGGACAAAGCAGTAGCGGATTTGATGAAGTTGGTGCGTGCGTAAGCTTCGTCGTGCTTCCAGAGCAGGTCGAGAGCAGCCGTTAAGACAGCCACGCGCGTCTGCGTCTTCTGAATTTCAGCGGCGCCATCGACGATGCCTTTCAAAATATCGACGGCCTGCGCCTTGCGCTGCGCTCCTTCGGCCGTGCGCAGTGCGACCTCGCTGGCGCCGCCGCTGTTCGGAGCCTTCTCGCGTGCTTTATGTTGTGCGGGCACGGCCGGCGCCAAACACACAATCATCAGTAAAAGGCTGACGCGATTTCGCATTGTTTCAGATGTCGTGAACAAGCCGCGTAACTATCAATCGATTAGGCCTGGTCCCCCGCTGCAAGTCCCACAGCCGGAGCTGCCGTTCGGCACAAAGCAGCCGGTACAACCCTTCCCTCCGATAGTTGCCTCAGGGCAATAGCAATTGTTGTTACTATTCCTTGCGCATGAGGTGCTTGTGTTGCAGCCCTCACCTTCGTCCGCCTGGACGTTATGCAAGGTGAATGCTCCGCCGGGAACAAAGATACAGTATGAGGCGGTCACGATCACCGCAATCCTCACGATCCACCAAACTCTTTTCATCGTTCAGTTCCTCCTTCGTTATGTTCCGTCAGAGTGGTCAAAGCAGCGCATCGAACACTTTAAGCGCGAACGGCGCAGCAGGAATTTCCAACGGCGAACCCGTGTAGGCACTACCCGGCCGGCCGAAGCCATAGTCGGGCACATAGACCTTCCGGTTAAGAAACAGTAAGTTGCTTCGGCCTGGATTGATGAACTTTAGATCGGTTCCCACCTTTCTCAGGTGCTGGTCGTACACATCGACGATCTGACGGCCGCTCGCATCGCGCTGACTCGTCCAAACCAATAGGTTGCCGTTCTCGGTATAGTTCAGATGGACGACCGGCGGGTAGTGGCGTAGCGCGTCGCCCTGGCCCAATCCTGCAATTCTCATCTTGCGTATGTGGAGCTGCCCATCCTCCGGGTCGATGGACCGCAGGTCGTACGGTCTGTTGATCGTGTTAATGAG
>DASRIM010000027.1:0-4873 GCA_035649995.1 Pyrinomonadaceae bacterium
CTACCTGATCGGGATCGTTCTGTTTGGCACGTGGTTCGGGCGAAAGCAGAAGACCACGAGCGCTTATTTTCTCGGCAACCGGTCCGTGCCATGGTGGGCCGTCGCTTTCTCGATCGTCGCCACTGAGACCTCGACGATCACGTTCATCTCGGTTCCCGGCATCGCCTTCGCGCGCGGCGGCAACTTCCAGTTTCTACAACTCGTCTTCGGATACCTGCTCGGCCGCATCGTCATTTCACTGCTGTTCATTCCGTCTTACTTCCGCGGCGACCTGCTCACCGTCTACCAGCTTCTCGATCGCCGCTTCGGCGGCAAGATCAAGATGCTCGCGGCGTCGCTTTTCGTCGTGATGCGAAACATCGCCGACGGCATTCGACTCTTGCTCACGGCCATCGTTCTCGCTGCCGTCTACGCCACGTTCCAACCGGCGGCAAACGTCGAGACGATCACGATCGCGTCGATCGTGCTGATCGGCGTCGCGATGATCATCTTCACCTACTTCGGCGGCATGGAAGCCGTGATCTGGGTCGAGGTAGTGCAACTCGGTATCTATATCGCGGGCGCGATCGCCGCGGCCGTGATACTGATTTCGTCCATCGACGGCGGACTGGCTACCGCAAACACGCTCGCGACGCAGTTCGGCAAATACTCGCTGTTTGACTTTGCTTTTGATTACACGAAGACCTACACCTTCTGGTCGGGCCTGATTGGCGGCTGTTTTCTGACGATGAGCACGCACGGCACGGACCAGTATCTCGTGCAGCGCTATCTCTGCACTGACCGGCCGCGGCGCGCGATCATCGCATTGTTGACGAGCGGCGCGATCGTGTTGGCGCAGTTCATCGGTTTTCTTTTTATCGGCGTGCTGCTGTTCGCTTTTTATCAGCCGTTTGCGGATCCGGGTTACGCGACGGCGGCGTCCACGGCGTTTCCGTTCACGGGCGGCGACCGCGTGTTTCCCGACTTCATCACGAAGCACCTGCCGAGTGGTCTTTCAGGGTTGGTGGTGGCGGCTATCTTTGCGGCGGCGATGTCGTCGTCGCTCAACTCGATCGCCGCGACTGCCGTCAACGATCTTTACAAGCCTTTCCAGCCGCGGCGAGCCGACGAACACTACCTGAAAGTCTCGCACCTGTTGACGCTCGTGTGGGGCGTGGTCCAGATCGGCGTGGCGCTGGCGGTTCGCAATCAACCGGGGTCGGCGTTGAGCCAGGCGTTGTCGGTCGCATCGCTCATCAACGGCCCGATACTCGGCGTGTTTCTTGTCGGAACGCTGTTGCGCCGCGTGAGCCAGCCGCCGGCGCTCATCGGAATGATCGTCAGCATGGGCGCGATGCTCTACATATTCCTGGCGACTACGATCGCGTGGACGTGGTACGTCTTTATCGGAAGCCTGATCACGGTGGTGGTGTCGTGGCTCGCGAGTTTCGCATTACAGGCAGAAGTGCCCAGATTGACTGAAGTTGAGGAAGAATAGCTGCATGATTGTCAGGTTGAATCGGTGTTTTGCTGTGGTCCTGTTGCTGGCTTTGCTGGCGTCGTCCGCGTTTCCAGTTAACAACAAGCCTTACAAACGGGAACCAAGCTCGGCGGCGCTGAAGTGGGCCAACGAAGAGCTGAAGCGCATGTCGCTGGAAGAAAAGATCGGGCAACTGATCTCGGTCGGCGTCAACGCGACATTCCTCAACCAGGACTCGGAAGCATTTCGCACGCTCAAACGTCACGTCGAAGAGAACAAGATCGGCGGCGTCATTCTTTTTCGCGGGCCGGTTTACGAGTCCGTGATACTGATGAACCGCTTGCAGCAACTGGCCCGCTATCCTTTGATCATTTCAGCCGATCTCGAAGCGGGCGCGGGTATGCGGTTCGACGATACGATCAACTTTCCCTGGAACATGGCGGTCGGCGCGACCGGCAATCCCGACTTCGCCCGCAAGCAAGGTGAGATAACTGCGAGAGAAGCGCGTGCGCTCGGCGTTCAGCATATCTTCGCGCCCGTCGTCGACGTGAATAACAACGCCGCCAATCCAGTTATCAACGTTCGTTCATACGGCGAAGATCCGGCTGACGTCGCGCGGTTCGCGGCTGCGTTCACTGAAGGGGCGCAAGCGGCGGGCGCTATCGCCACCGCGAAACACTTTCCCGGTCACGGCGACACGGCCGTCGATTCGCATCGTGGTCTGCCGGAGATCAACGTCGGACGCGATCGGTTGAATTCGATCGAGTTCGTTCCGTTTCAGGCGACGGTCAACGCCGGCGTGGGCTCGGTGATGGTGGGCCACATCGCGCTGCCGCAAATCGACTCAACGTCCATCAAGCCGCTGCCGCGTAACGTCAAAGGCAAGCCGACTGACACGGACGAAGCGGGCGAGATCATCGAAGAGAAGGCGACGATGCCCGCGACGATGTCGCCCATAATGGGCCGTCTTCTGCGGCACGATCTGAAGTTTTCCGGGTTGATCGTGACCGACGCGTTGAGCATGAGCGGACTGACTATTTACTTCACTCCGGAAGAGTCGGCGGTGCGCGCGCTCGAAGCGGGCGCGGACATGTTGCTCAAGCCGGTTGACGTCGACGCTGCTTTTCGCGGCGTGCGCGAGGCGGTGAAGAGCGGACGCATAACGGAACAGCGCGTCGAGGAGTCGGCGCGCAGGATCATGGCGGCGAAGTACGATCTCGGACTCGTCGAGCAGCGAATGACTCCAGTTGACGCGATCGATCGCCTGGTCGGCAGTCGCGACGCGGTAAAGCTCGCAGGCGAGATCGCCGAGCGCGCTGTTACTTTGGTGCGCGATGAAGACAAGCTGCTGCCGCTGAAGAACGTCAAACGGGAAACACGGATCTTCAATCTGGCGATCACGAACGGCGACGATCGCAACTGGATTACAAACCCGTTCGTAGCGAAGCTGAATCGCGCCGGCGTTAAAATCGAGTCGATCGTTTTAGACGAGCGTTCGGGCGAGCAGGAGGTGCAGAAAGCGATTGAGCGTGCGAAGAGCGCCGATCTCGTGCTCGCTTCGTTGTATGGACGCGTGCGATCCGGACAGGTGTCGAGTGTCGGCATACCTGACTCGGGAGCACGCGCGTTGTCGGCGTTGATTGCGGCTAAGTCGCCGGTGGTGGGGATCAGTTTTGGCAATCCGTACCTGTTGCAAAACTTTCCGGGGTTGCGCACGTACGTCGTCGCTTATGGAGATATGCCGAGTTTGCAGCACGCGGTGGCGCGTGCGTTGATGGGTGAGATCGACATAGTGGGCCGGTTGCCGATTTCGTTGCCCGGCTTGTATCCGCGTGGGACGGGAATTCAGTTAAAGAGATGATGAAACAGATCTTACTAATACTGTTGTTGGCTGCGCAGCCCATCTTCGCGCAGCTTCCGTCTGCCAGGCCGGAGTCCGTTTCAGTGTCGGCGTCAAGGTTGGCTGAAATGGATTCAGTTGTTGCCACCGAAATCACGAATGGCAAACTGCCGGGAGCAGTCGTTGTCGTCGGACGCAAGGGCCGCATCGTCTGGCAGAAGACGTACGGTTCGCGCGCGGTCGAGCCTGCGCGCGAAGCGATGACGCCGGAGACGATCTTCGACGTCGCGAGTTTGACGAAAGTCGTGGCGACTGCCACCAGCGTGATGATTCTCGTCGAGCGCGGCAAGCTGCGCATCAGTGATCCGATTTCACTTTACATCCCGGAATTGAAAGGCGACGGGCGCGAACGAGTCACGATCGAACAACTACTGACGCACGTCTCCGGCTACGCTCCCGACTTCGATCTGCGCGAACGTTGGACCGGTCACGACGAAGCTATCAAGAGACTGATCGCCGAACCGCTGCGCAATCCGCCCGGCACGCGTTTCACGTACAGCGACATCGGATTCATCGCGCTCGGTGAAATCGTGGCTCGCGTGAGTGGAATGCCGTTGGACGAGTTCGCGAAGAAGAACATCTTCACGCCGCTAAAAATGCGCGACACCGGCTTTCGTCCTCTGCAAACATCGCAGACGCGAATCGCGCCGACCGAGAAGCGCCGCGGTCAACTGAGCTATCTCGGCGACAGCGCCACGAACATCGGCGCTGAAGGCGATGTGTGGCTGCGCGGGCAAGTACACGATCCGACTTCGTTTCGCATGAACGGCGTTGCCGGCCACGCCGGCCTCTTCTCAACGGGGAGCGATCTCGCCATCTACTGCCAGATGATCCTGAACGGCGGCGAGTACGAGGGCGTGCGAATACTCGCGCCGCTGACTATCGCTGAAATGACGCGGCCGCGCGTCGTCACAAGCACCGGCGGCACGCGCGGGCTCGGTTGGGACATCAACAGCAGTTATTCCAGCAATCGCGGCGAACTGTTTCCGCTCGGGTCGTTCGGCCACACCGGTTTCACCGGCACGTCGATCTGGATCGATCCGGCGAGCGAGATGTTCGTCGTGTTCCTGAGTAATCGCGTACACCCGAACGGCAAGGGAGACGTTGGGCCATTGCGCGGGCGCGTCGCCTCGATTGTCGCAGCTTCAGTGACGGACACAGCCGCCGTCGCGCGCGCGCGCGAACAGTCGGCCAACTACTACACGGAAACAATCAAAAGCGCGCAGCAGTTCTCGTCGCGTCTCGATTCAGCGGCGACTTCGACAAAGGTCCTTACAGGCATCGACGTGCTCGAGCGCGATGGTTTCAAACAACTCGCCGGCATGAAGATCGGACTCGTCACGAACCACACCGGCCGTAATCGCGAGGGCCGCCAAACGATCGACGTGCTCAGCAAAGCACCGAACGTGAAGCTGGTGGCGCTGTTTTCTCCCGAACACGGCATTCGCGGCGTCGCCGACGAAAATATCTCAGACTCGAAAGACGAAGCGACCGGTCTGCCGATCTACTCGCTC
>DASRIM010000028.1:0-9796 GCA_035649995.1 Pyrinomonadaceae bacterium
CTGAGCCTTCCAGGGATCGACTCACCGACGATCGTGGCGTTTATCGGATCTTCGGATTGGTTCCCGGGACTTATGTCATCTCTGCCGGCGGCCGCGGGTTCTCCGGAACGGGCGCAAACGCATACGACAACGATGCTCCCACCTTTGCGCCATCGTCGACGAGAGATACTGCCGAGGAAATATCGCTCGGCAGCGGCGAAGAACGCACCGTCGACATTCGCTATCGCGGAACGGGCGGTCACGCAGTCAGCGGAAACGTCAACGCGCTCAGTACACCAGAAAATCCGTGGCTGCGAGTCAACCTTGCTCGGATAGTCAACTCGACGCTTGACGTCAGCGTGTTCACTTATCAAAACGCGCGCGTGAAAGGTTTCGAGTTTCAGGGTGTAGCAGATGGAGATTATTTGATCTGGACGTCGTTCGCTGCCCGCGGCGGCGAGCTGCTCGTTTCGGAACCAAAGCGCATCACGGTGAAAGGCGCGGACGTTACGGGCATTGAGTTGATCGCACGGCCGCTTGCGTCAGTCGCGGGCACCGTCGTTTTAGAGCCATCGATGGTTGCCGAGTGCAAAGACAAGCGGCGTCCTTTGTTTGAAGAGACACTCGTTTCGCTTCAGCGCAATCAGAAGAACCTGCCCAAACAGGAAACAGCGACTCAAACAGTTGACGTTCCACTCTACGGTTCTTCACAAGCGACGCCTGACAGCGCTGGAAGTTTCCAACTGCGTAATCTCGCCGCGGGCCAATACAACCTCAACCTCCGGATGTTCGCGAAGTACTGGTACCTGCGATCGGTAACACTACCCGCTGGTAAAGATCCGACTACGAACGATATCGCGCGAAGCTTGCTGACACTCAAATCGGGAGATCGCGTAACAGGAGTGAAAGCGACACTCGCCGAAGGCGCGGCATCAGTCAGCGGACAAGTCGAATTACCCGAAGATCGGCGAGCGGGAACGATTGTCGTCTACGTCGTTCCCGCGGAGAAAGATAAGGCCGACGAAGTACTGCGCTACTTCGCGGCCCCGGTTGACGCCGATGGTTCGTTCACTCAGGACCATGTACCGCCGGGCCGCTACTGGGCGCTCGCGAAGTTCGTCACTGTAGAAAACGAAGTCATCTCAACCGCACTGCGTCTGCCCTCGCAAGCCGCCGCGCGTGTTCGGCTCAGGCGTGAAGCAGAAGCCGCAAGAGTCGAACTCGAACTGAAGCCTTGCCAGATCGTGAGAGATCAAAAGCTTCCCCTCGCATCGAACTAACCGAAAAGTCATTGACAGCGCCTGGGATCAGGCATAATCTGCGGCCCTCGACACACAACCGAATCGTCAATTCCAAAACTAAACGCCGGCGCCTGTCTGGCCTTCTAAGTTCTTCACGGGAGGTTACTATGAAAAAGATCTCGCTGTTTCTGATCGTCGCCATCGCCGTCTTTTCCCAACCCGTTCACTCACAACGCCCGTTCGGAGCGCCGAGCAGCCTTCAACTGGTAGAGGCATCTGTTCCGGAATTGCAGTTGGCTTTACGGTCGCGGTTGATTACCTCTGAACAACTGGTCCAGATGTATCTCAATCGCATCGCTGCATACGACGACGCCGGACCGCTGCTCAATTCTTTTATCCACATCAACGCGAACGCCCTCGACGAGGCGCGAGCGCGCGATCGAGATCGGGATCACGGCCGTGCTCACGGACCACTCTTCGGGATTCCAGTACTGCTGAAGGACAACATCGACACGGTTGACATGCCAACCACGGCCGGGTCGGTCGCACTCGCGGGCTCGATCCCGCCGAACGACGCATTCATTACCGAGAAGTTGCGCGAAGCCGGCGCGATCATTCTCGGGAAAGCGACGCTCACGGAGTTTGCAAACTTCATCGCGATCGGCATGCCGTCCGGCTACAGTTCGCTCGGCGGCTACGGCTTCAACGCCTACGATCCGCGACCGCTACCGGCCAGTGATGGACGTCCTGTTCTGACGCCGGGCGGCTCGAGCTCCGGTTCCGGCATTGCCGTGTCGGCAAACCTTGTCGCAGTCGCGATTGGAACGGAGACGTCGGGATCGATCCTGAGTCCTGGCTCGTCGAATGGAATAGTTGGAATCAAACCGACCGTCGGATTGGTGAGCCGCAGCGGAATCCTCCCGATCACCGCCGATCAAGACACCGCCGGTCCGTTGGCGCGAACCGTTACGGACGCCGCGATCCTGCTCGGACAGATTGCGGGCCACGATCCTAATGATCCCGCAACCGCCGCCTGTTTGATCAACGAGAATTGCCATTCTGATTACACGAAGTTTCTGAAGAAACACGCGCTGCGCGGCGCACGCATCGCGGTCCCACGAGTACCTTACTGGATCGGTTTCACGCCTGCTCAACAACAGATCATGCTGGACGCGATCGCGGCGCTGCGTGCGGAAGGAGCGTTTGTAGACGATCCGCATGAGATTCCAAACCAGGCTGCGATCTCCGCGTTCGGAATCTGTGTGACGTTTCCGGCGCCGTCGAATTGTTCGACAGTGCTGATGTACGGTCAGAAGCACGACCTGAACAACTATCTTGCGACTCGGCCGAATGCGCCGGTTCACACGCTGAGCGACATCATCGCCTTCAATAACGCAAATGCCGCTGTCGCGCTCAAGTATGGACAGGCAATTTTTCTCGCCGCCAATCAGCTCGACACAAGCCCCGGCAGCGCAGACACGCAGCGTTACCTGGCGGATCGAGCGTTGGACCTTGCACTCACGCGGACCGGGCTGGATGCAGTGTTGAATGGTCCAGACGGACTTCAGGGAACGGAAGACGACTTTGACGCGATTCTCTTCCCGCAGAATCGCGGCGCAGGGGCGCCGGCAAAGGCGGGCTATCCGAGCATCGTCGTGCCCGGTGGCTTTATGCCGCCGAGTGGTCCTGTGATCAATCCGGCGCCGTTTGGCGTGACGTTCACCGGCCGCGCGTTCAGTGAACCGACGCTGATTGCACTGGCATACGCGTACGAGCAAGCGACTAAACATCGTCGCTCGCCGGCGAGTGCGCCACCGTTGCCGAGTGATTCAGTGCGCCGGCCGTAGTCGTTGAATCGCGCTTTGTTATTTCGTGAAGCCCTTGTTGAACTTCAGCGTAAATGAGAACTGAATGATCCTTCCGGTCTCAGCGGCGTTAATCACGCCGAACGAACCAGCGGCGCCGCGTGTGAACGCCGCGCGCGGCTGAAGCTGGTTGTCTGCCGTACTCGTTCCCAGCGGACTCGTCAGCAGCGCCACCGGATTGCTGAAGTTCGTGTGATTGAACACGTTGAAGATCTCGACCTGGAATTCACCGAGCGTACGTTCCGTGCCGAAGAAATTGCGCCTGATACCGAGATCGAACTGAACGAAGCCCGGCCCAAAGAACTGCCCGCGACGAGCATTTCCCAGTTTACCTGGTTCAGGAATGGCGAACGCAGCCGCGTTGAGAAACAGACGATCCGCGGATCCGCCTTTATACGGATTCTCCAACGGAAGCAGGTTCGGCATGAATGCCGACGCGCTGCCTCCGCCGCCAGGTGTATTCAAGCGCGCCGTGCGGCCGGCGGCCGGTTGCGTGAACACATTACCGCTGCCATCGACATAGACCACGTCCGGCCGCTGGATGCGCACCGAGAACGGAACACCGCTCGTAACCCTCAGAGTGGAGTTGAGTTTCCAACCCAGCCAAAAATGACCGGGGTTCGTCTCCGTTACTCTCCACAGTTCGTAAGCAGTGGTCCATAAAAAGCTGTGTCGAGCGACGCCTGAGTTGTTGCCGAAATCCGCATCCGGATCGAGCGGATTACTCAAGAGCGCGCCGCTAACGTTGCCTACGCTCCTGCTGAGCGTGTACTTGAGCGTGAAGTTTGTTACCGGAAGTTTCAGCCATAGCTTGCCCCACGGTGAATCCCTCAGCCCATCCAAAGTGTCTCTAGCGAGTTGAAGCGTTAGAGCGTTGAAAGTGCTGCTGCCGCCGCCTGTACGATAGAAAAACTCGCCAAGCGGTTGGGAAACACTGTTGCCGTTCACAATGTCAAACTCGCGAACCACGATCGCATCTTTGGTCGGATCGGCATTCGTGTTGACACTTACGATTCGATTGGCAAAGTTTGCGAGTGCGAGGTTTCGGCTCATGCTGCCGAGGTAATAAGCACTGAAGTCGTAACCTTTGATCGATCGCGTAAGCCTCACGTCCCATTTCAACGAGCGCTCGAGCGGAGAGAAATCTCTCGCAAAAGCGAGCGGCTGAAACTGTCTCGTTTCGCGCTTCTCAATGAAACTGCGTACGACGTCCGACACGGGCATCGGGAACGTACCGCCGTCGATGCCAGTGCTGAATCTGTCGCTTTCAATCGGCAGTGTCAGATCGCTGATGCGT
The DNA here is from genome assembly GCA_035649995.1 of Pyrinomonadaceae bacterium. Classification (GTDB taxonomy): domain Bacteria; phylum Acidobacteriota; class Blastocatellia; order Pyrinomonadales; family Pyrinomonadaceae; genus PSRF01. Next base: position 4,383 of record DASRIM010000028.1, read on the forward strand.
GGGACGCCGGAATACAAACCAACGCCGGCGCGCAGAACGGTGTACCGGCCGGCGCCCTCGTTCGAAAGGCGATAACTAAGCGCAACGCGCGGTTGAAAGTTGACGTGGTCAACGCGGTAGAAGTCCGTTCCTCGCGGGAGCTCGACGCCCGTAAGCGGGTCGACAACGACTGCTCGATTATCACGCTCGCGGACGCGTCCGAAATGGTCGTAGCGCACGCCATAGGTCAGCGTGATCTTGGGCTCGAGATCCGGTTGGCCCGACGGACGGAATTGCGAGACCATTTGCACGTAGCCCATGTACATTTCCTGTCTCGCCTGACGTGGTCCAGTTCCCTCGCTGAAGGGACTTGCGCCGCTCAGGTCCGAAGCGAAGAGAACGTTTCGTAGTGTTCCCGCACGGAGATCGGCCGCGTTACGGAAGGTGTAAGTCAGTCCGCCACGACGATCGAAATTGAACCGGATGAACCGCGCTTCGATTCCCGCGAACAACTCGTGCATTTTGTCTTTCGTCACGAGCCGTGAATAGTCGTAGATCCCGCTGAACGACTGCGGCTTGAGATACAGTCCGCGACCCGCCGTTTGCAGCAGCCCGCCGGGAGCCGCAATCGGTACGGTGCTTGTTTGCCCTTCGAGTGGCGGCGTCACCCGTAAGCCCTGCGTCCTGACCGTGCCTTGAGTCACGACGATAGACTGCGCCAACGTCGGGTTTGCTGTGGCCAGACGTTCGACACTCGTTTCGGCGCGCGTTTGGTTGAAACCGAATCTGAGTTGGTGACCGAACTCCTTGTCACCTCTTTTGTCCGGAAACTCGCTGAGAATCGGCTTCGTAGTCTTAACGCTCTTCCATCCAACGAGTGCGTTCGTAAAAAAGAACCGCTGCAATTGGCTTCGACCGGTGATGCCCTCGGGCACCTCATTCTCCGCCACTTGATGTGTGAGCCGGATTGTCAGGACGTTGCAGGTTCCGGGCGCATTAGGAGCAGGACACTTTCCATCTATCGGCCGCTTCGGAAAGTAATCAAACCGAGTGTCCCACGCGTTCGAGCTCACCGTCGTTCGCAGACGGCGACTCGCGACTAAGAAGTCAGGATTCAGGGACGCTTTCGAGACCAGACTTGTTCCCGAAGGAAGGAAATCACTGGCGATGCTGGCGAGTGGTCCAGTCGCAGTACCGTTCGTTACTTGAAGCGGCACAGCTTCGTAGACGTTTCGTTCAGTTCGGCCTCGCGAGCCGTCGTAGGCGAAAAAGATGAGCCAGCGCTTCTTATCGTCGAGCACATGGCCGACTTTGCCGCCGAAACGAGTGCGCCGCAGCGCATTGTCGCCGTCGTAATCGAAAAAGTTTCTGGCGTTGAGAGCGTTGTTGCGGAGATCGCTGAAGATCTGAAACACCAGGTTGTCTCGTGAGCCTCTGAACGTCGAGGTTTCGGACACCGATCCGGTTCCTGGGCCATACCTTGGCTCATATCCGGCGGCGCCGCTTCGTGTTGCAGCGCGATCCAAATCGCCGGCCACTTCCGGTTTTTGAAAACTGGAGACCGGATTGATCGCTGCGTCCGCGGAGGGGAAATCGACCAGTGAAGTAAAATCTACTCCATCGAGACGGGCTGTCTGCTGGTCGATGCCGCGCCCGTCGACAATCACTCTTCCAAGTGATGCGGAGCCAGTGGCGACCGCGCCGGGTACGATTTGCAGCAAGGGCGTTAGATCGTTGTTAAGGTTTGGCAGAGATGAGAGTTCCTGTAGCGTGTCTATGACCTCTGTTTGAACGTCTCCGGTTGGCGCCGCCCCAAATGCAGGTTCCGCGGTGAATTTAATGCTCGTTCTCTTATTCGCTTCGACTCTGACATTCGTTTGGCTCATTTCGTCAAAGCCCGGTGCGTTGGCTTTGACGCTGTATAGTCCGGGCGGGAGGTTTGGAATTATCGCCGTGCCCTTCGCGTCCGTCGTTGCCGGGAACAATTGAAACGTGACGTCGTTTTGGACCGTGATCGTGGCGCCCTTCACTGCGTCGCCTGTTCTCGTTTTGACGGTCACTTCGATATTGCCCGGCGTCTGAGCGTGTGCCGGTAAAATGAGAGTCGTGACGAGTGCGGCAACGGCGGCGATTCTCCGCACAAAGGTCAGGGTTCGGCTGAAGGTCGTTTTGGGGGTCATAACTCACCTTTCTCAGCAGTAGACGGTCAGACACATACTCGTGCCTTTGTATCGAATGGTACCTGCCGTCAAAACATTTCGTTGAGGAGATTCCTTGACGAGCCTGGGTATGTGAAACCAGATTGAAGTTCTGATATGGACGGTTATAATGGCGCGCCGTCTCCAAACATATAACACCCCACTGACGTGCGTAACAATCCATTGTTTAGGCAGGAGAAAACGACATGAGCTCAGAGCATGAACAGCAAAGAACCGACGAGCCGGCACCGCCGCCGCCGACACTGCTCGACAAACCGACCGTCACTATCTATTTCGACGGACTGATTTATACGGCATTCAACCAGCGGCGCTCGCTTTATCAGGGGGCAATTCATACGAAAGCTGAAGGACACCATCTCACGGTTAATGTGCGGCACCGTGGAGAAAAGGAACCGTTCTGGCCCAGAACCCCGGCGGACTGGAATCCGTCGCACGAAGCTATCAAGGGGCGCGCGCCGTTCTGGCTTTACGTGGATTCGGGTAGAAAACTCCAGGAGGACGAATTCTCTGCGCGTCTTTACCGGAGGGGACTGAGTGATCCTCAGTCGATTCAACACGTCCTCAGCCTGGAGGGGTTACACGCGCGTCGATTACCACTCCTCGACGAAGCTTTCGCTGAATTCAATTTTCCGCACGGCGTGGCGTATTCCGCACTGAACGCAGATGCAGAACTGAAGCGGGTACCGCCGCAGAGTCCCGCGAGTGCTGCCACACCCCTGCGACGGATTCGGCCCTGTACTCTTAGCGCTGTCGATATCGATATGACCAGCGACGCTGATACCGAGAGGCATATCGTCCTCGCCAATGAAAACGGCGATATCGAGTTTTTCCGAGAGCGACTCGAAACGGGAGTTCACTACGAGATCAGAATCCTGAATGAGCCAATACATCATCACAACCAGGACAAGCCAGAGAATCACTTTCTTCAGTTTTATGAATTATTCAAAGATTTTCCGGCCGACGAATCGAGGTTTCTGGTCGAATTGATAGATCCGGATAGCATCCCGAACTTGCGAAGCGAGCCTGATTCTCCACCTTGTATACCGCCAAACGGAAACCTGATCGAGGGCCTGACGGTGGAGGAGTCGGACTGAAGAATCAACGCTTATCGGGTATCCGTTGCATGTTGTAAACGCGTTCGCCCGCGGGCTTGTTTCCTTGAGCCGGCCACTTCAACGTAGCCTTCCAGGTGTCGGCAGACACCCGCTCCCATCGGAAGGAGTTTTTGGCAGCAACCGGTTCGAAGTTGATCCCGTTATCGTCGATCGCGCTTGCGACGTAGTTCGCATTTCCGAACGTTCCATCCTTGAGCTCAAAACGTGTCGTGTCGTCGACCTTTTCCAACTTCTCATCGGGGAAACTATCGACGGCCAGAGTCGACTCGTTCTCAAAGCGATAACGTTCGAAGAACGGCGCCTGGTCCACGCCTGAGCCGCGCCACGTTCCTTCAATCCAACGCAACTTAGCGATATCCGCCGTGGAAAACTTCTTCGCTTCAGGCCGGTCCGTTTGAGCATCAGGCGAATGCCGGCAAGCCGCGAATACCAACACAAACAATGCCGCGAAGATAATCCCCTTTTGTGTCATTGAACTATCTCCTGTGTGCCTGAGTCGTCCCCGACTCGTCCTGAAATCTAACCACCTGGCCGGAACATGAACCACGTCTGCACGCATCCATGGGCAGGCATGATCAGCTCCCACTCCGTGCGAGGTGCCTCAGTCCCCGGATCGAGGTGACTGGCATTAGTGACCGGATTGGTATGAACTCGATAGCGTCCCGGCTTGATTCCGCTCAACGTGAACTTGCCGCTCGCATCACTCACAGCTCGGAACTTTTGCTTTCCGTTGTCGAGAATGATTTCAGTCTTCACCATCGCTTCGACTCGCGGCTCGCTCTGCCCAAGCACTTCACGAACGACTTCGCCCAACAGCGTCGCGCCGCGCGGTTGCTTTGCGACTCTACGAAGATAGGCGAGAGCGTCGTTACTGTCGGCCAACGGCGCAGTTCCGGTACAGATATTGGTGTGAACGGTACCCGTCTTGGCATCCTTATAGGCGAAAACAAGGTATCGTTCACCAGGCTTGAATTCATAATCGCACGTTGTGCCTTCGCCGGAGATATCGATGCGCGCGGCCGTCACACCCAGAAAAGCCTGCTCGACTCTGAAATGCGCCGACGTGACATCGCTCGTCAACGTCGTCGAGATTGCCTTTGCGGGCACACTTCGCGGAGTTGCTTTAACGCCGGTTTGAGTGACACGGCCGACAAAGACGATTGATGCGTCCGCGTATGCTTGACACGGCGAAACTTCACCGCACGTGCAGGCACTCGCGACCGAAGCGAGCGAAGGCAGCAGCAGAAGTACTAACGCCGAAAGAAAGTGATTAATCTTCAGAGCTCGCATCGCAGTCACCGTAAACGATCAAAATGTGAAACCGACCGTGGGCCAGGCGTAAGATGTATTCTACAATACGCGACGAATAAGGCGATTCATTGGCGACATGGATTAGGACTCGATTGGCATACCGACCGGAGACGATCGAGATTCACGGCTGAAGGTTCATGCGCCGCAGCAGTTCCGCGAATCGCGGGTCGGAGCGCAGAGGGTCCAGGATAGGGTTCACTCTGAGCTGAGTCATGCGGTGATCGCGCTGCTCTATGGCCAGGGCAAGATCTGCGAAAGCGCGATCCTTATCACCGACTCGCGCGAACAGCTCCGCGGTGTCACTGCCCCTGGGCCACTCCGGGTGTTTGAGCCTTCTCCGATACCACACGCTCCAATAGCCACTGAGACCGTGCGTGCGGAACGCCTTCCGCGTCTCAGCGTCGAAGCCCCACGATTGGTCGATCGACGCCTCCCAGTCGTAAACCCTTCCCATCTCTTCGTAAAGCAATTCGCGCTCTAGCCGCATGGAGCCGAAGTCCGGATTCAGGTCGGCCGCCCTACGGTATTTCTCCAGTGCCTCATCGTAGCGGCGAGCCCAGTAGAGCACCCTTCCGTAGTCAGAGTGGATCGGAGCTGAGAGCGGGTCATACTCGAGCGCTTTTTGTAACTCAACCTCGGCCTCACTGAAGCGGCCGATCTCACCGAGGAAGAGCCCGCGCCAGTGATGGGCCAACACGTAACCGGGCTTCAACTCGATCGCCTTCCGGAACTCACGTTCGGCCGCTGCCCAATCCCAGTCGTACAGCCAGTGTACGAGCGCGAGCGAGTT
>DASRIM010000029.1:0-19402 GCA_035649995.1 Pyrinomonadaceae bacterium
AGATCCAGCAACTGCTCGATCCGGCCACAGTGTTGCTCGAGTACTCGCTCGGCGAGGAGCGCAGTTACGTTTGGGCGGTCACTTCCGTTTCGATCAAGAGTTTCGAATTGCCGAAAGGCGAAGGAATCGAGAAGGTCGCGCGACAAGCTTACGAGTCGTTGAAGGCGCGTGCCGTGGCTAAGTCTTTGGAAACTCCCGGACAGCGCCAGGCGCGCATCGCGCAGGCCGACGCCGAGTTCGAGCGAAACGCCGCTGAATTGGGCCGCATGATACTGGCGCCGGCCGCTTCCGAGTTCGGCACAAAACGATTGGTGGTGATCGCGGACGGCGCGCTTCAGTATGTTCCGTTTGCTGCGTTGTCAACGGCGGGAACTGGTTATCGTCCTTTCATTCTCGATCACGAGATCGTCAGTTTGCCTTCCGCGTCGTCGTTAGCTGTCCAGCGCCAGGCGTTGGCGAACCGCAAACCGGCGCCGAAAGGGCTCGCCGTGATCGCGGATCCGGTGTTTTCGACCAACGATTCTCGGTTCAAGTCTGGAACAGTAGCCCAGGCCGGCGACGGTACGCGAATCATCGAACACGGACCCGCCGGCGCAGGCGGTTTAGGCGGCCGGCTCGTCATTCGCCGTCTGCCGTTCACGAGACAGGAAGCCGATCAGATCCTCGCCGTCGCACCCGCGGGATCGGCGTTCAAGGCATTGGACTTTCGCGCAAATAAAGCGACCGCCGTTAGCGGAGAGTTGAGCAACTATCGCTACGTCCATTTCGCGACGCACGGTTACGTCGATACGACGCGCGCGGGCCTTTCCGCCATCGTCCTTTCGCTCGTCGATGAGAACGGAAAACCGCAGGACGGTTTCCTCCGCACGCACGACATTTACAACCTCAAGCTGCCCGCGGAACTGGTCGTGCTCAGCGCGTGCGAAACCGGGCTCGGAAAAGAAGTGAAAGGCGAGGGAATCGAAGGACTGACTCGCGGATTCATGCACGCGGGCGCCCGGCGTGTGATCGTGAGTCTGTGGAACGTGAACGACAAGGCGACAGCGGGACTGATGCAGCGCGTTTATGTCGGCATGTTGCGCAACGGCAAGACTCCGGCGGCGGCGCTGCGCGACGCGCAAATCCGAATGCTGCGCGTCAAACAGTGGGAGTCGCCTTATTACTGGGCGGGGTTCGTCTTACAGGGGGAATGGAGGTGAACATGAAAATCATTCTGAGTTTGACATTGCTGTTCCTGGTTACTGGATCGCTCGTGGTGGCCCAAAAGGATGACGAAGCCACTCGCAAACTCTGGGACACTGCGTTTATTTCCTCCTCGAAAGCGAAAAAGGCGTCGAGCCATCGACGTTCGCGCAGCAAGTATCGGATCGCCACTCCGAACGTGCCCGTCGACAACGTTGCTCCTGATTCCGTCGTGGGCGTGACGATCTGGCGTCTTCGTCCGGCGAATCGATCCGATTCAGGCGAGCGTTTGATCGTTCACGACGACAGCGCTGCTAAAGAGTGGGTGCCGGAACGAATCTCCGCAAACACGAAACTCGGTCCCGGAGATCGGCTGCGAATCAGCGTCGAAGCGGCGCGCTCCGGATACCTTTACGTCATCGATCGCGAGCTTTATGCGGACGGCAGTCTCGGCGAGCCGTATCTGATCTTTCCCACGACGCGAACGCTGAACGGCGACAACCAGGTCAGTGTTGGGAAGCTCGCCGAAATCCCCGCGCAAGACGATAGCCCGCCGTTTTTCACGATCAGAAAAAGCCGTCCGGATCAGGCCGGCGAAGTTTTGAGTGTGCTCGTGACGCCGGTGCCGCTCGAAGGCGTGCAGGTCAGTGACAAGGCGCAAAAACTCTCGGACGCACAGGTCGCGAGCTGGGAAAAATCGTGGAGTACAAATGTTGGACGGCTGGAGATGGAGAACGTCGGGCACGCGTGGACCAAAGAAGAGAAGGACGCGGGCACAAACACGAGAGCCTTAACCGCGACTGCGCCCGCGCCGCAACTGTTGTTCTACCGGCCGAATCTCAAGTCGAATGACGCTATGTTTGTAAAACTGAAGCTGTCGTATCGAAAATAATCCGCGTTATCTGTGGTCGTAAAACCTCCAGTTCGTGACGAAGTCGCGCGTCAGCTTTTGGTTCGTGATCGCGGCGCGCAGCATTTCGATCGGGATGCGGTTCTCTTTCAAAAGTGCGTCGTTGTATTGACGGTTCGTCATCTTCCCCGAACCGACCAGCTCTTTGTGCATGGCGTACTGCTGTAAGCCGCCGATGAGATACGCGATCTGGTAAAGCGGGCCGTAGCTGCCGTCGAAAGACCGGCGCACTTCGGCGGTCGCGTTGTCGCGTTCGTGCCCGACTTTGTTGACGAGCAGTTCGATGCACTCCTGCGGCGTCATCTTTTCGAGGTGGAAACTGAGCGAGAAGATGATGCGCGCGCAGCGGTGCATACGCCAGAAGAGCATGCCGATTCGGTTCTCGGGTGTCTTGGCGAAGTTTAGATCCCACAGCAATAACTCCCAGTACAACGCGTTTCCCTCGCTCCAGAACGGCGTGCTGAAGACGCCGCGATAGGGTTTGTAACGCGCGGCCATGAAGCCTTGCAGGTGATGGCCGGGGATGAGCTCGTGATGGACCGTCGCGCGCGAGAAGTGGATGTTGTTGCCGCGCATGCTCATCATTTTTTGTTCGTGGGCCATCGTGTTGGTCGGGAATGAGACCAGGATGGTTTCGCCGCCGAGGAAGAACGGGCTGACGAGTTGGCGTTCGGGAGTCATCATCTCCATGCGCCAGCTTTCGCGGGCGAGCTCGGGGACGGTGACAAGATCGTTGTCTTCGACGAACTTGATCGCTTCGAGGGCGAGGTCGCGGATCATTTCGGGCTGTTTGCCGGGTTCGACGTAAAGGTTTTTGACGTGTTCGAGTGCTTTATGCCAGTCGTCGCCGTAGCCGAGCTCGCGCGACGCTTTTTTCATTTCGTTTTCGCACCAGGCCATCTCTTTCTCGCCGATGGCGATGATCTCTTCGGGCGTGTAAGGGATCATCTCTGAGCGCAACTCGCTGATCAAAGCTTCGCGTCCAATGGGATCGCCGATGATGTCGCTGGCATCGCCCGGGCGTGCAGCACTCGGGCCGCCGCCGCCGCCTCGTTGAAAGCCACCACCACCGCCTTGTCCACCGCCACCACCACCTGGACCGCCGCCGCCTGGGCCACGCGTTCCTGTCGTTTGCCCTCCTTCAGCCCGAATGCCGAGGACTCGTTCAGAAATGAAGTTAGAGTAATTGGTGAGCGCTTGCTCCGTGGCCCTGTATGGCTCCTCATTCCACCACGTGAATACGGGATCGTATCCATTGTAGAAGGTGTACCAATTTCTCAAATTACCCCGCAGATTATTGATCGCTGCGACTACCCGATTGGCGACAGTCTTTTTTAGGCTGGGATCGATCGCGCGTCGTCGATCGTCGATTTGTTTGCGCAGGTCGTTGAGCGTCGCAGCGACTTTCGGGGAGTTGATCGGTTCCATTCGACGGCGTGACTCTTCGAGATCGATGATCGTTTTGGCGAAGGGGACGAGTGGTTGGATATCGGCGAGCTGCTTCGCCTGGATATCGAGTTGTCGCAGTTCGTATTCGAGGTGGTTCTTGAAGAGGACGTAATCGACCTTCCCGTCCTGGTTCATCGAGTCGAAGTCGAGCTTTTGCAGCGACGCGAGCCAATCGCTGTAGAACTTTTTGAACCGATCGCGTCGTGACAGCGACATATTGACCGGATACGATCGCGCCAAGCTCCCGCGATCGACCGAGTAGCGCTCAATCGCCGAGCGCATCTCGCTCATCGGTGTCTTCCCGTCAGCCGGCTCCGCTGCCGCCGTCCTGGTCCGCGCCCCATTCGGTTTGGCGCCTCCATTGCGCGTTTGCGCGAACCCATTAATTAAAAGGGAAGTCGATAACAGCAGTACGACCACGGCACGGGATGCACAGCGCATACTTGTCTCCTTCAGAAACACGGATTTGTGGATGATAAAAACGGAAAGCGTTGGCGGCCCATGCTATCTCAACTGCTCACGTTGGGGCAATGGTGTATACGATCTAACTTGCACTCCCGCAACACCTTTTGCTAGAATCCGCGCTTGTTTTCTAACTTTTGATAGGATGCTCCGGAAGACCTTCGTCATGAATCGAACTACTACTCGATTCTTTACTTTTTAGCCGACCCGCTGCTATGCGGGCGCACGGCGAAGGCGCTCCTATCGAATCCGATCGACTGAAGTAACAATTAGTGATTCGCAAATCGTAGGGAATTCGTCTTCGGCCTTGGGACGCAGGCCTTTGCTGCCGTCCCCGCGCCCTCATGGTCGCGGCGGCCGAGGACATGAAAATGAGCGATATAAACGTACAACTCAAAAACGGCGAGCCGGTCCCCATGCCCGAATCCGCCACGGTCGCTGAGGCCCTCAAGAAACTCGATCGCGACCTGGCAAAACAGGCCCTGGCTGCAAAGATTGGCGGCCGCGAGGTCGATCTCACCGCCGCACTCAACGACGTGCGCGCGGAAAACGGCGAACCCGCGGTCCAGATCGAACCCATCGTCCCGCAAACGCGCGACGGTCTCGAAGTGCTGCGCCACTCGACCGCCCACTTGCTCGCCGCCGCCGTGCTCGATCTCTTCCCCGGCACGAAACTCGGCATTGGTCCAGCTTTGCTCGACGATCCGCGATACGGATTCTTCTACGACGTGATCACGCCGCGGCCGCTCACGGAATCCGATCTGCCCGAGATCGAAAAGCGGATGAAGCAGATCGCCAGCAAGAACCTCGTCTATCGCCGCGAAGAGATCACGAAAGCAGAAGCGCTGCGCGTCTTCTCGGAACGACAAGAGCCGCTCAAGTGCGAACTGATCGACGAGAAGGCCGGCGAACAAGTCAGCGTCTACTACATCGACGGCTCGCCGTTCATCGACTTCTGTCTCGGCCCGCATGTGCCGAACACGAACAAGCTGCGCGCATTCAAACTGCTCTCGCTCGCCGGTGCTTACTGGAAAGGCGACGCCTCGCAGCCGCAGATGCAGCGCATCTACGGCACGGCGTTCTTCACGCCGGAAGAGCTCGACGCGTGGTTGAAGCAGCGCGCCGAAGCGGAGAAACGCGATCACCGGAAGCTCGGCCGCGAGCTCGATCTCTTCTCGATTCAGGAAGAGTACGGCCAGGGCCTCATCATGTGGCACCCGAAAGGCGGCGCCATTCGCAAAGCGATGGAAGACTTTCTGCGCGAAGAGTTGCTCAAGCGCGGTTACGGAATGGTCTTCACGCCGCACATCGCCAAACGCGAGCTCTGGTTCACGAGCGGACACGAAGAGAACTACGCCGATTCGATGTTTTCGCCGATGGAGTTCGAGGAGCAGCAGTATCGGATCAAGCCGATGAACTGCCCGTTCCACATCGGTATCTACAAGACGTCGCAACGATCGTATCGCGACCTGCCCTTGCGCTACGCCGAGCTCGGCGCGTGTTATCGCGCCGAATTATCAGGCGCGCTACACGGCCTGACGCGCGTGCGCGGGTTTACGCAGGACGATGCACACATCTTCTGCACGCCCGACCAGATTCGCGCCGAGATCCTCGGCTGCATCGACTTCGCTTTCCACGTCTACGAAACGTTCGGCTTCAAAGACGTCAAGGTCGAACTTTCCGTCAGAGGCGACGCGCCGGACATGAAATACCTCGGTTCTGACGAAGACTGGGACAACGCGGAAGCCGCACTCGTCGATGCCTTGAACGCGCGAAACATTCCGTACACGCGCGTCGAAGGCGAGGCGGTCTTTTACGGTCCAAAGATCGATATCCGGGTCGAAGACGCGATCGGCCGCAACTGGCAACTGACGACGATCCAGTTTGACTTCAATTTGCCGAAGCGGTTCCAGATGGAATACATCGGCGAAGACAACAAACCGCATCAGCCGCTGATGGTCCATCGCGCGCTGTTCGGCTCGGTGGAGCGCTTCTTCGGCGTGTTAATCGAGCATTACGCGGGCGCGTTTCCGATGTGGCTGGCGCCGGTGCAAGTCGCGGTGCTGCCGATCACGGATCGCGTGAACGATTACGCCGAAGAACTGGAGCGGGAACTGCGTGCGTCCGGCTTCCGCGTCGAAGCAAACTTGCGAAGCGAAAAAATCGGCGCGAAGATTCGCGACGCGCAATTACAGAAAGTGCCGTTCATGCTCGTCCTCGGCGATCGAGAGAAAGAGCAGCGCGCGGTTGCGGTCCGTGAACGCGCTAAAGGCGACATCGGCGTTATGCCGGTAGAAGAATTCAAGGAGATGGCGCGGCGTTTGATTGAAACGCGCGCGTTGACCCACAACTAGTCAGAGGGCCCGAGCGTCCAGCCTTCGGATTACGGGCCCGACGACGCCAACTTAGGAGGTGCAGAAATAGCTACAGGCTTTCGAGGTCGCGGACAGCGTCCTGACAACCGGCGCGTGCCGCCGGTTCGCATCAACGAAAGAATCAGAGTGCCCGAAGTGCGGGTAATCGGCGAGGAAGGAGAGCAACTCGGTGTGATGGACGTGCGCGACGCCATTCGCGCCGCCCGCGACAAGGGATTGGACCTCGTGGAAGTTGCTCCGAATGCCGATCCGCCGGTGTGCCGGATCATCGATTTCGGCAAGTACCAGTACGAAGCTAAGAAGAAAGCAAACGAGGCCAAGAAGAAGCAGGTCACGATCACCGTCAAGGAAGTGAAGTTTCGTCCGGGCACCGACGATCACGACTACGACTACCGCATGAAACATGCGCGTGAGTGGCTGCAAGACGGCGACAAGGTAAAGGCCACGATCTGGTTTCGAGGAAGAGAAATGACGCACCGCGAGCTCGGCGCGCGCATCCTCGAGAAACTGGAGCAGGACCTCGCGGACGTCGGCGAAGTCGAGGCGCGGCCGAGAATGGAAGGGAACCAGATGTTCATAATCCTCGGGCCCAAGCGACACAAGACCGGGGGCGGGAAGGACGTGCACTCGAGCACGCCTCCCACCAGTTAAGTCATAAAGGAGTCAACATAATGCCTAAGTTAAAAACACACAAAGGTGCGGCGAAACGGTTCCGCCTGACTGCCACCGGCAAGATCAAGCGGGGCCACTCGCACGCGCGGCACATCCTGACCAAGAAGACCAACAAGCGGAAACGTCAGCTCGACATCGACGTGTTGGTTTCGCCGGCCGATCACGATCGCGTGATGTCGATGTTGCCGTACGGTAGAGACTAAACACGATAGACATTTTGTTCATAAACAAGAAAGGGGATTAATTATGCCCAGAGCAAAACGTGGCAATAAGCGTCTCGAACGACGCAAGAAGATATTGAAATTGGCGAAAGGCTATCGCGGAACGAAGTCGAAGCTGTATCGCTCCGCGAAAGAGTCAGTCGAACGCGGGTTGAACTTTGCGTATACCGGAAGGAAGTTGAAAAAACGCGACTTCCGCAGCTTGTGGATCGTGCGCATCGGCGCCGCCGCGCGCTTGAACGGCTTGAATTATTCGCAACTCATGCACGGTCTGAAACTCGCCGGCATCGAGCTCGATCGCAAAGTGCTTGCCGATCTCGCCGTCCACCAACCCGAATCGTTTGCCAACGTTGCGCTCCAGGCAAAGAACGCGCTCGACAGCGAACAACGGAACAAAGCAGCGTAGGGCGCGCCCCGCGCTCAGTTCTTCTGAAAGGAATACATCAGTGAACAATACGATCGAGAGAATAAATAGATTGCGAACCATCGGCGTTTTCGTGCTGACGCTCGTCTTCGGTGCGTCCGTCGCCTTCGCGCAGGACACCGTCTCCGGCAAATACGAAGGCACGCTGAAGAACACCGGCGGCGCCGACGAGAAAGTCTCGCTGGAACTGAAGAACGACGGCGGCAAGATTTCAGGCCGCATGATGAAGGGCCAGAGCGCCATGGACATCGCGGAAGGTTCCGTCGCTGCGTCGAAGCTTTCGCTCAAGCTGAAAGACGGAATGATCAACGCCGTCATGGAAGGCGACAAGATCACCGGCGACTGGTCGTCGGGAAACAACAAGGGCACGCTGGATCTGAAGAAAGTCGTCCCCGCGCTTCCCGCGACCTCGGCAGAGGCAGCGCCGGCAACACCCGTGAACCTGAATGGGGAGTGGGACGCGGTTGCCGATGCTCAAGGCCAGAACTTTCCGTTTCTGTTAACACTCAAGATCGACGGCGAGAACGTAACCGGCGGCAGCCGTTCACAACTCGGTGAGGCGACGATCAAGACCGGCTCGTTCAAAGACGGAAAATTGGCGTTCGAGCTCGAAGGTCAGAACGGCACGATCACCATGAGCGCTACCGTCGTCGAAGGAAAACTCGCGGGCCAGTTCGACTATGCTGGACAGTTGCAAGGCAAGTGGGTCGCGGTAAAGAAAAATTAGGAAATGACGGTCAACAAAATCGAGCAGTCGCCTGAAGAGCAGGTGGAAGCGGCACGCAAAGCGTTCGAACAAGATATCGAACGCTTTGTTCGCTTTGGTGATCCATCGCAGTTGGATCTCGATCTCGAAACGGCGGAGTCTGAAGAACGCGGACTCCGCGAAATCCGTGTTCGTCACCTCGGGAAGAAGAGCGCACTGGCTGCTTCAAGAAAATTGATCGGTCGTGTCGCTCCCGAGCAGCGCCCTGCTTTTGGTCAATTGGTTCTTTCGCTTGAAGAAGCGATGACCCAAATGACCGACCGAATAGAGTCGAGTTTAAAAGGCTATATCGAAGCGCAGCGTACGGCGCGCGAGAGTCTCGACGTGACGATGCCGGGCCGCCGGCCGCGTTCGGGACACCGGCATCCGATCACGCTCATGCGTGAGCGCATCGAAGACATCTTCGTCGCGCTCGGTTACGCCATCGAAGACGATCGCGAGATCGAAACCGACTTTTACAACTTCACGGCGCTCAACATTCCCGAGACCCATCCGGCGCGCGCGTCGCAGGATACGTTCTACACGACTGACGGATACGCGCTGCGTTCGCAGACCTCGACCGTGCAGATCCACGCGATGCAACGCCGCGGCGTGCCCGTGAGGATGATCGCACCCGGACGCGTTTTCCGCCGCGACACGCCGGATCCGACGCACAATCCGATGTTCTTCCAGGTCGAAGGGCTTTGCGTCGATCGCGGTATAACGATGGCCCACCTGAAAGGCACGGTCGCGGAGTTTCTGCGGCGGATGTTCGGCCCTGACACGGTCACGCGCTTTCGTCCGTCGTATTTCCCGTTCACAGAACCGAGTGCGGAGTTCGATTTCAGTTGTTTCAAGTGCAAAGGCGCCGGTTGCCGTCTCTGCAAGAACTCGGGGTGGATCGAGTTGGGCGGGTCGGGAATGGTGCATCCGAACGTCTTGCGCGCCGTCGACGTCGACCCGAGCGAGTACTCCGGTTTCGCGTTTGGCTTTGGAATCGATCGGATGTGCGCGCTGATGTACGAACTTGACGACATACGTCTGCTCTTTGAGAACGATGTGCGGTTTTTGGAACAGTTTGAGTAAGACTTCGAAATTTACACGGATTGAGTAAAACCTCGACATTTACACGGATACATGCTGATTAGTTATCACTGGCTGCGAGAGTTAACGGACACGAAGCTGAGCCCGCAGGACCTGCGCGAGCGGCTGACGATGGTCAGTCTGGCGATCGATGCGGTCGAGACACACGGCGACGACTCAGTGCTGGACGTCGAAGTGCCGTCGAACCGCCCTGACTGTCTGTCGCACGTCGGCATCGCGCGCGAAGTTGCTGTAATCGAAAAAGGCGAGTTGCGCTTACCCTCCGCCCGATCCGTGCAAATGGACGGCAAATCAGCGGATCTGACATCCGTGGAAATTAAAGATCCTGGCTTGTGTCCGCGGTATGCCGCTCGATTGATTCGCGGCGTGAAGATTGGTCCATCTCCTGACTGGCTCGCCAAACGGCTCGAAACCATCGGCCAGCGTCCCATCAACAACGTCGCCGACGTCACCAACTACGTCCTTCACGAGCTCGGCCAGCCGCTGCACGCTTTCGACTTTCACAAACTGGGCGGCCGTCGCATCGTCGTCCGTCGCGCCACCGCCGGCGAGAAGCTGCGAACGCTCGACGGCGTGGACCGCGTTCTCGCCGGCGACATGCTCGTCATCGCCGACGCGGAGAAGCCTGTCGCGCTCGCCGGGATCATGGGCGGTGAAGAGTCGGAGATCTCGACGAGCACGACTGACGTCTTGATCGAGAGTGCGTACTTCGATCCGAACTCTGTCCGTCGCACGGCCCGCCGCCTTGGCATGGACACCGAAGCGTCTCGCCGATTCGAACGCGGCGCCGACCGGGAAAACGTGCTGCGAGCGCAACAACGCTGCGTCGAGTTGATCTGCGAGCTTGCAGGAGGTGTTGCAACCGAGGACGCGCTCGACGTCTATCCCGAAGCGTTCGCTCCGCGCGTCGTCAGCTTCCGTCCGGAGCGCGTGAAGGAGTTGACGTCACTGGAAGTCGAACGCGAGGAGATGGTTCGCATTCTGACGGGGCTCGGTTTCAAGTCGGATTACATACCGTTGGAGAAATTCACGGTTACAGTTCCGTCGTGGCGCGTCGACGTCGAACAGGAAGAGGATATCGTCGAAGAGGTCGCGCGCCACTCGGGCTACGACAAGATCGCGTCCGAGCTTCCGCCGTCGAACATTCCCGGTGAGTATCAGCCGGGCGAGATGCGGCAACGTTCGTTGCGGCGCGTGCTGAATGCGTTTGGTTACGACGAAGCGATCACGTTCAGCTTCATCGATCGCGCAGAAGATCTCGAGCCGATACCAGCGTTGGCGAATCAGACTCAGCCTGAGCTCGAGAACCCGATCATCGAAGGCGTGTCCTGCATGCGGCCAACGTTGCTTGCGGGCCTCCTTGGTTCGCTTCGGCACAATCTCAATCACGGCATTCGTGACGTCCGTTTGTTCGAAATTGGCCGCATTTTTGGTGTTTCAAACCCGGGAGAACTGCCGCAGGAGCCGCTTGCGCTCGCGATAATCGCGACCGGCGCCGCAATTGAAGAAAACAAAGCGCAGGCCGATCGCGAGCTCGACTTCTACGATCTGAAAGGCGCGCTCGAAGCCGCGGTTGACTCGATGAACTTGAGCCCGCTCCTATTCACCAGCACTTCCGCGAAACATCTTCGCGCCGGACAAGCCGCGCTCATCAAGCGCGCCGACGGCGTCGAGATCGGATCGATTGGTCGTCTGTCCGAAGCCGTTGCCTCTGCTTACAAGTTTCGTCAACCGGTTTATGTAATGGAACTCGATCTCGGTTCATTAATGAGTGGACCGGCGACGTTGATTCAGTACACGCCGTTGCCTCGCTATCCTTCCGTGATGCGCGACATATCGCTCTTGCTGAACCGCAACGTGTCTCTCGACGAGATCTTGAGCGCGGTGCGAAGTCAGCGCGTGGCGGATTGCCGCAACGTCATGCTGGTCGGCACGTTCGCGGGCGCAAACATTCCGCCGTCGAAGCGATCTGTCACTTTGCGGCTCGAGTATCGTTCTGACGAGCGCACGCTGCGCGATGAAGAAGTTGAAGAGCGACACTCGCAGATCACGTCGTCGTTGTTGCAAGCCTTCGGCGCCGAGCAACGCTAGAATCACCTTCGCAAAATAAATCGTCGCGGATTGCGAAATGAGTCTTGCGCTTGCAACCGCGAAGACGGATAATCGCTCTCGCGACTTTCACGTTCGTCAAACGCATTCCCGGGAGACAAAAGATGGTTGGGCTGTCAGGCTTGGAAAAGTTTTCGCATCTCGAAGATAAGATCTACCGGACCATCGAACTTACCAAAACCCTGCGTCAGGAAAAAGAGAACCTCGAAAAGGAACTGTCGCTCATGCATCGTGACATGGGCAACGTACTGAATGAGAAGGAGCGACTCGAAAGCCAGGTCGAGAAGTTGCTCGCCGAACGTGAGACGATCCGCATGAAAGTCGAAGCGATGCTCGATGCCGTCGCCGCTCTCGATCCCGAGATGGTCGAGGAGCTCAGATGAGTTCCGGAATCAGCCGCATGATCAATAAAGGCAGTATGGAAGCCACGAGTAGTAGTCCCACCATCCGTGTTGAGATCTATAACCAGACCTACAACATCAGGTCTGACGGCGACACTGAATACATCATTCAGCTCGCCGAGTTCGTCGACAGCCGGATGCGCGAGATCTCGTCAGGCACTTTGACGGTCGACTCGCTGAAGGTCGCCATCCTCGCCGCGCTGCACATCGCAGACGAACTTCACCGCCTCAAGAACATGCACGAACAAGCCGACGCGCAACTCGGCGCTCGCAGCGCCGAATGCGCCGAAATGCTCGATCGTCTCCTCAAAGTCCGCACCACCCTCGAACACGAACAAGGCGGGGCCGGCAAGCTCTCGCTCGGTTGATTGAACAAACCACGTTCGCGCTGGAAATCTTACCTCAGCTATCGGAACTCACATAGCAAAGGATTTTAATATCGATCCCACGCTGGAAATCCCAAAATCACCCAGCGAAATTCACATAATGAAAATTCAACATGACCTCGCGCTGGGGCTCCCAAAATCACCCAGCGGGACTCACAACGTACCTGATTGCTTTTAAGAAAAGGGTCGCTTCTCGGGTGAATACTCTTGTGTTACTATCCTTCGCGGCGGAGGGAAACGTTCTGCGGTGTTCGTCACCGAGTGTACGATGATTGAGCCAACGCCGTTGATTCGGGAGACCGAGGTCGCTTAGCCAGTGCACTTCTTCATCGTTAAGAATTGCCAGAGGCTGCGTCATTAAGAGGTCACCCACCTGTCTATGCAGGTTCAATTACGGCTTCGGAACGGCAACTGCGGATCCCCCTCCCGCCAGAATCCGCGAATCGTGAATCGTCGATCGTGATTCGTTAGCTCACGATCCCCGATCCGTGATTAGCGGCTTTTTTGTATCTAACCAACTTCAACTCTATGAAAGTCCTCATGATAGGAGACGTGGTCGCGAAGCCCGGCCGGATAGCCGTGCTCGAACGCATCCAGGATCTCCGCGAACAACACCAGATCGACCTCGCAATCATGAACGCCGAGAACCTCGCCGGCGGCTTCTCCGTCACACCGTCGCTGTGCGAACAACTCTTCTCGGCCGGCATCGACGTCATGACTTCCGGCAACCACATCTTCGACAAGAAGGAAGCCATCGACTACATCCGCAAACAACCACGGCTCCTTCGTCCGGCAAACTATCCGCCGAATACTCCCGGAAGCGGTTACTGGGAAGGTGAAGTGAAAGGCGCGCGGGTAGCGGTTATGAACGTCATGGGCCGCGTGTTCATGCCGCCCAGCGACGATCCGTTTCGAGTCATCGATCAAGTACTGAGCTCGCTGTCCGCGGAAACGAAGGTCCGGGTCGTCGACGTACACGCCGAAGCGACCTCGGAAAAAGTCGCCATGGGCTGGCACCTCGACGGCCGCGTCTCGGCAGTGGTGGGTACGCACACGCACGTCCAAACCGCGGACGAGAGGATCCTGCCGCAAGGCACTGCCTATTTAACGGATCTCGGGATGACCGGAAGTTATGCGGGCGTAATCGGGATGGACAAAGCGGACGTGATTGCGCGCTTCACGACAGTGATCGCGCGCCGCGCCGAGCACGCGAGCGGCCAGGTGCGCATCTGCGCGGCCGTCATCGACATTGACGAGACAAACGGCCGCGCTCGCGGGATCGAACGTCTAAGTTTGACTCACGATCAATAGTCAGTCCTGCCGGGCGATTCGCCGCAAGTGTTTCGCCATCTCCAGCCGCTGATCGAGTTGCTGTTTCAAATCGGGCCGCTGTTTCAGACACTCATCGACGTCAGCTTGCGAATCCAGTCCCAGGTAAACTTTCGACACAGCGCGATTGAAGTACGCCCAGGCGATTGTCGGATCGTGCGCGATCGCCCGATCGAAGTTCTCGATAGCGCGTTCCATGTAACCTTTGTACATCCAGGCGGTGCCACGGCCCTGAAAAGCCCACGCCATCTCCGGCTCCAACTTGATTGCTCGTTCAAAATCGGCGATTGCAGTATCGAACTGCTTCAACCCGAGATGGACGTAGCCGCGTTGATAAAACGTTTCCGCGACTCGATCGTTGAGCTCGATCGCGCGATTGAGATCTGACAACGCGCCCTGCGCGTCGCCGAGGTCGTGCCGCACGCTGCCGCGATTGCTGAGTGCTTCGAAGAAGTCCTTTTGAAGCACGAGGGCGCGGTCGAGATCTTTCAGGGCTGCGTCTAAGTTTCCATTGGCGCGTTGCACGGCGGCGCGATTGAGATACGCAGTCGCGAGGGTTGGACGGATGCGAATCGCGCGATCGAGATCGGCCAGCGCGCCTTCGATGTCGCCTTTCTTATAACGTGCAAGACCGCGGTTTGTGTAAGCGTTGGCCGTAAACGGATCTACGATCGTGATGTTGTCTTCAGTGCCTCCGGCGAACGAGTTACCGGGACGATTTCCGTTGTACTTGCCGGCGTCGATGCGGGAGCTCAGAACGATGGCTCGCGTGTAGTCTTCGATGGCGCCGTCGAGATCGCCGTTTCCGGTCTTCTTTAAAGCGTTTTTGAAATGATTGACCGCGGATTCGGGCGTCTGCGGCTGGGCCGAAACGTTGCTGGACAGAGTGAGGGCGACGATCGCAATCAGTAACACGAAGCGACACATGGTAACGACTCCTTTATTGAAGCTCGTCCACCAGGTGCGCTAAGATGCGTTGCGTCGACGATGCAGCTTTGAGCGCCGCGAGGCGATCGAACTTGTGTTGTCATCCAGGCCTCGTTGCTATCGGAAGTAGCGACGAGGCTTTACTCTAAAACGATCTCGATCAAGAAAAGTTACAAAAACCTGGGCGCGAATCGCTGTCAATTTTGAAACACCGTCGCGGGATACGTTGTGGCATCCGTGTTTTCGTACGAGTTGTAGGCGAATGCGAATTATTCGGGTGCGGTTTCAGTGGGAACGATTGCGCCTGGATGAGCTTTCACGGTTAGCGGCGGCGACAACAAGCGTTGCTGATAACCTTCGGGGAACGAGCGTACGCGACCATTGGCGTCAGTGACGACGTGTCCCGTTTCGCCCTCGGCGACCACTTGTCCGCTGGCGGCGCGGACGATTTCGTAGCCAAACCGCAGCGAGCGCTTGCGCAATTCGGTGATGTGGGTGCGGACGATCAGTTCCTCGTCGTAATACGCGGGGGCTTTGTAGCGGCAGTATGCTTCGGCGACGACGAGGAACGCGTCCTCGTCCTCTTCCATGTCGCGGTACGAGAATCCGCGGGCGCGGCAGTAATCGGTCCTGCCGATTTCGAACCAGACCAAATAGTTGGCATAATAAACGATGCCCATCTTGTCTGTTTCGGCATAACGCACACGTAACATCGTTTCGTGCCAAACGCCGAATACATCGTCAGGAGCAGGGCTGGTCATCTGAGCAAACCTTCCGAACTCTTCAAGGTGAGAAGGATTGAAACTCCGATCCATTCAACTGTAACGTTTAGCGGACTATAAGAGTGAACGCCCATTATGTCAAAGAAATTTAGCGGCGCCCTGGTGGTTGTCGCCCTGCTCGTGCTCTCGTGTCTCGTAGCGGGCGGTTGGTTGCCACGGGCGTCTGCCCAGCGTACGGCCGCCCGAATGGCCCAAAACGCTGCTCTTGTCTCGACCACCGAGGCCGTCCTTCAGGAAACCAGCGAAATTCGAGAACTTTCGATACTGCGTGCGGTCAAAAGCGGCGCCCAGTCGCGTTCGCAGATCGAGCGCATGATCATCAAGAACCTCGACACCGACACGACACCCGCTGAAATGCATGCGACCGAGGTGCTGCTCAAGGCGTTTGGCCTCGCGCCCGCGCGTTTCGCCTACCGGCCCTTTCTGATCAAGTTGCTGGCCGAACAAGTCGCGGGTTATTACGACCCTAAGGCGCAGCAGTTTTATCTGGCTGACTGGATTGAGATCGACGGCCAGAAGCCCGTGATGGCCCACGAACTGACGCACGCCTTGCAGGACCAGCACTTCAATCTCAAACGTTTCGAGAAGTGGCCCAAGGGCGACTCCGACGCGGAGCTTGCCGCACATGCTCTGATCGAGGGCGACGCGACGCTGGCGATGACGCTCTACCTGACGAAACATCCGGCGATCGCGCTCGCGTTTATCCGCACTGCTCAGGCGACTTCGTCCGTACAGTTCCAACAAGCGCCGCGCGCGTTGCAGTTGTCATTGCTGTTTCCGTATAACGAGGGATCGCAGTGGGCCACGCAGGTGTACAGGCGCGGCGGGTGGGAGATGGTCTCCAACGCGTTTACGAAACTGCCGCTTTCAACCGAGCAGATTCTTCATCCGGAAAAGTATTTCTCCTACGAACTTCCGGTAAAGCTCACGCTGCCGAATTTCCGCCGGACGCTTGGACCAGGATGGAAACGCATCGACACGGACGTCAACGGCGAGTGGGGTTACTATCTCGTGCTCGACGAATATCTGAAGAACGCGAGTCGAGCGCGAACGGCGGCGGCGGGCTGGGGCGGCGATCGGTTCACGATCTATGAAGGACCGCGGCCCGGCCATGTTTTTCTAGCTCAGATCAGCGCGTGGGACACACCGGCCGACGCGAAGGAGTTTTTCGACGCTTACATAGAACGAACGAATAAGCGTTTTCCCGAGATCAAGAAAGCTGATGGTACTTTGTCGAGCGAGGGCGATCAGTTGAGCAACTGGCAAACTCAATCGGGCCGCGGCGCGATCGAGCTGCGGGGCTCGCGAGTCGTTATCATCGAGGGGATTCCCGCGAAAGCCAACAGCGACAGACTGCTTCAGATGATCTGGCAACAAGGTTGAGTCTCTAATCCGGCAGAACATGAAGACCCTAAAAGTCGAAACACCGAAACGTCTACGCCAACTCACCGACGAACTTCAGCAACTCGAAGCGCGGCTTCGTCTCGGCGGTGGTCCGGACAAGATCGAGCGCCAGCACCAGCAGGGCAAACTGACTGCGCGCGAGCGTATCGCGCTGTTACTGGATAAAGAGTCCTATCAGCAGGAGATCGGATTGCTCGTGGCGTACGACCAGTACGGCGGAGGCGCTCCGGGCGCAGGCGTCGTGACCGTCGTAGGCCGCGTCGAGGGCAGGGAAGTCGTCGTCGTTGCAAACGATGCGACTGTCAAAGCGGGGTCGTGGTGGCCTGAAACGATCAAGAAGATACTGCGGGCGCAGGAGATCGCGATGCGTTCGCGCGTGCCGATCATTTACCTGGTCGACTCGGCGGGCGTCAATCTTCCTTATCAGGGCGGAGTCTTTCCGGGACAGTACGGCGCCGCGCGGATCTTTTATTACAACTCGATCATGCGGCGTTATCTGAAGGTGCCGCAGATCTCGGCCGTGATGGGACCGTGCATCGCGGGAGGCGCATATCTGCCCGCGTTGTCGGACATCATTATCATGGTCGAGGGCACGTCGTTCATGGGGCTCGGCGGCGCGAACCTCGTGAAGGGCGCGACGGGCCAGACGATCGATAACGAATCGCTTGGCGGCGCGCGCACGCACAACGAGATCTCAGGTGTGGCCCATTATCGCGTGGAAGGCGACGAGACGTGCATCGCGAAGATTCGCGAGTTTGTTTCTGAACTGCCGCTCGCAACTACCACTCCAGCGACCGAACAACCGGGCGAACCGTTGCGGCCGCTCGAGGAGTTGTACGACATCATTCCGGAAGATCACCGGCAGCCGTACGACGTCAGGAAACTGCTCGAGTGTTTACTCGACGACGGCCGTCTCGACGAGTTTCAGGCCGACTACGCGAAAGAGATGATCACGGGCCACGCGCGTATTCGCGGAATTCAGGTCGGAGTGATCGCCAATCATCGCGGCATGGTCCGAGTGCCCGGCGGCAAGCCGCCGCGGTTTGGCGGGATTATCTACACTGAGTCGGCGGAGAAGGTCGCCTACTTCATCGAGACGTGCAATCGACATCAAACGCCGCTGCTGTTCGTGCAGGACGTTTCCGGGTTCATGGTCGGATCAGACGCCGAGCACTCCGGAATCATTCGCGCAGGTGCGCGATTCGTCGAGGCGATGGCGACGGCGGTTGTTCCGAAGATCGTTCTGACTGTGAACCACGCTTCAGGCGCCGGTTACTACGCGATGGCCGGACAGGGTTTCGATCCGGATTTCATCTTTAGTTGGCCGACCGGGCGAATGGGCGTGATGGAAGGCGACTCGGCCGTGCAGGCTGTTTTCGGCAGCCAGTTGGAGAAGTTGAAGAAGAATGGTGAGTCGCCGGACGAGGCTTTGAATGCCGAAATGGACAAAGTTCGCGAGACTTATGACCAGGAGCTGGATGCGAAATACGCGGCGGCACGCGGATTTGTCGACGCCGTAATCGCACCCGAAGACACTCGCCACGCGCTCGAACTCGCGCTGCGCACGAGCCGCCACTTCAGCGGACCTCACCTCGGGCAGTTTGTCATCCCGCCGGGTGTTGTTTAAGATCGAGCCGTTTCCCAAACCTGCTTGTGATGTAAAACCCCCTTCAATATGGATTTTCCGGCGCGATCTGTTGGATCGTGCCGCCAGTGAACATGGGAGGAGACATTCATGAGCACCCGAATGTTGGGTTCATTGCTGCTTTTGGTGGGTCTGGTCATTTCTTTCAATGCGCAGACGCAGATGCAGACCACCGCGACACCGCCTGATCTTTCAGGAACCTACACCGGCACTTTCAATTGCGACGCCGTCGGGCTCACCGGCGACACCACGCTCACCATCACCGGAAACCAGTTTACGACTGCCGACGGAAAGACCGGCCGCATCGTGGCTTCCAGTAGCGGCGGCGGCTACATGGCTGTCGCACTTCAGGTGGGTGAGTCGACTGCGGGCTCGACGCCGCAGATCATTTCGTTGCGCGCGAAGAAGACGGGCAATCGTTTGACGCTGATGCCGGTCGCCGGAGCGACGCAGAAATGTACGTTCACGCCGGCGCGGACGACGACAGCGCGTGGACGCAGAAATCAGCGCACGCCGGCGGCAACGGGAACCGAAGTAAGTAACCCGACTGACCCGGCTGCGCCGTCAGCACCGGCCACGCCGGCGAACACGCCGACAACGCCGGCGGCTCCGGAAGCACCGATACCGGCTCAAACGCCATCGCCGTCACCGAGCCCGAGCCCGGAAGCGAGCCCGGAACCTAATCCGAGCCCGATGCCGAGTCCGACGCCGGGAGGAAGTCCGATGCCGAGTCCGACGCCGGGAGGAAGTCCGAGCCCGATGCCGAGCCCGACAGGATCGCCAAGCCCGAGTCCGACGCCGAGCCCTGCTCCGGCTCAGGTTCGTGGTTAAGTTTGTATTAACGGCGCGGCTGAATTTGCTTCTTGTGTGGTGGT
>DASRIM010000030.1:0-8929 GCA_035649995.1 Pyrinomonadaceae bacterium
GCTACTTGCGGTTCGAAGTCTTTGTCTTGCAGGTAGAACAGCGCCGCGCGCAGCGAGTGCGCTTCGAGCGAGCGTGGATTGATCTTGACGGCCTTGTCGAGCTCAGCCGTCGCGGCGTCAAACTGGCCCATCTCCAGCGCCAGCGCAGCCTTGAGCGCGATTGCTTCGACGAGGTTCGGGTTGATCGTCAGAGCGCGTCCGAGCGCAGCGGTCACCTCGTCGCCGCCGTCGTTCCGTTTGTTCAGCGCAACGTCGAGATACGCGCGGGCGCTGTTGCCGTTGATCTTTAGCGCGTCGTCGAGAAATGTGGCGGCGTCTGCGTACTGGTATTTCTCCGTGAACAACTCGGCGGCGCCAAGCTGCGCTTCGAGATAATCCGAGTCGGCTTCGATCGCCGAGCGATACATGTCGTTCGCGTCCTGGTACCTTCCGAGGTGGACCAGTGCGCGCGCGATCAGCGTCAGCTCGGGCGCGCTTTCGGGATCGTTGTTGGTGTAGTACGTGACGAACGTTTCGTAGATCGATCTGGCGCGATCTTCCTGACCGATGGAATCGAGCACTTCCGCGCGCCGCAGATCGCTCGCCAGCTTCAGTTGGGGAGCATTGGATTTTTCAGCATCGGCGGCGGCGCGCTCAAACTCCGCGATCGCTTCCGTGTGCTTGCCTGTAAAGGCGAGCGCTTCACCGAGTTCGTGGCGTACCCCAGGGGGAGCGGCGGAGTCCGGCGTCTTTGTAAGAAAGCGTTTGGCGGTTGTTTCGGCTTCGACATAGCGGCCGGTTTCGATGTAGACGCGTAGCAGCGCTTGTTGCGCGCCGGTGTCGTTTGGATTGGAAACCAGGCGGGCGCTGAGCAGTTTAAAGGCGTTGTCGTAATCGCCTTTCTTGAGCTCGGCGAGACCGCGCGTTTCGTTTTGCGAATGAACCACACCCGTGACGTCAATCAGCGCGAGAGCGCAGAACGCTATGAAGAGAAATAAAATCGCGGTTTTTGTTCGCATTAAGATCCCGCTTGTTTGATCGAGCGATTTACTTTCGCCAGCTCGATGAAAAGACGTTCGATCGCGGCTTCGTACTCGGCTTCGGGCATGTTTGCCTTGCGCGCGATGAGTTGTTCGATCTCGCCTTCGAGGCGTGTGCGTTCTTTCAGGAGTCTTCTCGTAGCAGCACTCGCTGCCGCTTCTTCGACGTTGAGCGAGTCGAGATATGTCGCGCGCGCCAGCAGACCTTCGCCTGCTTCCGCTTTCTCGCGTCCGACGCCGTCGCCATTGTCGTCGATCAGCGCGTGTTCGGTCGCGAGGCGGCCGGCGCGTTTATAAAAGTCTTCGGTCAAACGCGTTGCATAGACAAACGCTTCGAGAACGGAAGTGTGGCCGTCCTGGTCCGTGTCGCCGTCAGTGGCGTTGAGCGCGTTGATGAAGAAGCCGGCGAAGCGTGTTGCGTTCGTCTCCTGGCCGTTCCGCGTTGCGGTGACGATGATCCGTCCCTTGGCCGAGAGGCTTTTGACGAACTCGCCGCTCGCGCTCGACATGTTGAAGACGACGATTCGCCGCGTCGGCAGCGACGTCAGCAACTGGTTGTAATCCGACGCGGAAAGATCCGGCCCGACAAGGTTGAACTTCGACTCTTTTCCGTCGAACGAGCCGTGGCCGATCAGAAACACGTACAGGACGTTGCCGTCCGCCAATTCTGATTTCAGTGCTGCGAACGCGCCTTTGACCGCTTCGGCAGTCGCCTGTTTGTCGGACAGCAGCTTGATCTGTTTCGGAGCAAAACCATAGCGCTTCGACAGAACTGAATTTAAGTCCGTGGTCCACTCCGTGAACTGCTTCGCGTACGCAGGCTCGCCGCCCGGGCCGTTGATGATTACGGCAAACTTATTCGCATCCGTTTTCTGGGCCGCGGATGAGGCCGAGATCAATAGAACCAGAATTAAGGAACCGATGTATTTCATTTACGCCAGGCCTTCTCGTTTGCGCAGGAACCACTCGGCGCTCAGCAAGCCAACGATCAGCATGAAGTTGATCGGCATGTCCCACAGATCTTTCGTCACGCGTTCGGAATACGGCGTTTGACGGTACGTCAGATCGTCCAACAACGACTGCGCTTCGGCCGGCGTGTAGTACTTCCCGCCGGTTTCCGCCGAGATCCGCTTCAACAGATCGCTGTTCTGGGCCGCGCTGTAATACTCGCGATTCAAGTCGCTGACCAGGATGCTCGACCGCGCGCTCAATGGTCCGAGACCAGCGCTGTTTCCGATCAATTCGATGCGATGGTCACCAAGCTCATCGGCCTTGAATTCACCCGCGTACGTGTTGACGTTGTTCAGCGTCGTGAATTTCAGCGGCACGTCCAGGACCAGGCCCGACGGCTTCGTGACGCGCGCCGTCGCTTGTGCATCGCCGACGGGGTTGAACTTTTTATCGCGAATGTCAGCTACGATGTTGACGGTATCGTCCATCGAGTAGACGTCTTTTTCCGCTCCGATCTCGATTTGGTTTGGTGTGTTGCTGACAACATACCGCAGCATCTGTCGCCAAAAAGTCTCGTGGGCATTGTTTTTCGAATCCATGCGCATGCGCCAGCGCCACGTGTCGCTTGCGGTGAGCGCGAGCGTTTGTCCGCGGCCGTACCGCTGTTGGACCAGCAGCGGCGCGGTCTGCGGTCCACCCGCCTCGACTCGCCGCGCTTCCAGCAAAACAGACGCGCCCGGTTTCACGTTCGAGAGCACTTGCGACACAGAGATCGGCGGCAATTCGTTCCACGCTTTTTGATTCGCGCCGCGATCGTCCTGGAGACGAGTTATCGGGTGCGTTTGTCCGGCGCCGGTGAGTATCGGCTTGTAGACCGGCGCGAATGAATTTGCGTCGTCAACCGGCCCACCGGTCAGCGAAACCGGAAGCAGATCGTCGATCGTGGTCCCTTTGTACTTGCCGCCGTCGAACGCCAGTCTGCCGCCAACCGCGAGCAAACCGCCGCCGCGGCGAGCGACGAAAGCTTCGATACTGCGCAACTGATCGGCCGTGAAGAAACCTGCTTCTACGCTGCCGATCACCAGCCCGTGGTACGAGAACAGCTCTTCTTCAGTTGTTGGAAAACCGGTGGCGAGCTCCGTTTGGTTCGAGATTCCCTGGCGGTAAAACTTGTTCTCGCCCGTGCGTTGCAGCGAAACGAGCGTGATGTTCTTCTCGTTGAGCGCGAGTGATTCGCGAATTTTTCCGAGTTCCCAACGCGGCTCGCCTTCGACGTGAAGCAGTCGCAGCGGACCGGCTATCACTTCGACGACCGAGTCCTGTTTGTTGTTCTCGACCGTCAGCTCGCCGTCGAGCGGCGTGATCTCGACGGTGTAGCGATGAATGCCGGGAGTTGTCGGCGTGATCTCCAGATTGACGGCTTGCGTGTCGTTGCCCCGCAGGTTGACCTCTTCGGTTTTGATCGCGCGGCCGTCTTCGCGCACGCCGAGCAGGACTTTCGTCGCCTGATAACCGCTCAGTCCGACGTACGTCTCGATGTTGACTCTCGATCCGACAAGGACGCGGCGCGGGATGTTGATGCGCGTCAGCTCGGCGTCCATCGGCCGAGCCGTGTTGCCGACGCCGACGGTGAACACCGGAATATCGCGCGCGCGCAGTTCTCGCAACGTCGCCGCGAGATCGCGCGGTACGTTCGAAGCGCCGTCAGTCGCGAGCACGACGGCGGAGAGCGGCATGCCGGACGAACGTTTGATCGTTTCCTCCAGCGCGCCGGCAAGATCGCTTGTTCGTCCTTCAGCGAAGAGGTCGTCCCCGCCTTTCAGCCGGTTCAATCCGCTGGAAAAACCGTAGAGGTTGGTTTTGAACTTCGCGTCGAGACGATTCAGGAACGAATTCTGGCCGCTGCTGAGCAGCGCTTGTTTGACTGAGTCGATGCGCGCCGAACCGTCGGGCATGTCGCGCAGTTTCATGCTGACCGAATCGTCGACGACGATCGCGACGTAACTGCTGCGCGGGATTACGGATGAAACAACTACGACCGGACGCAGTAGCAGCGTCACGAGCAGAGTTAGTAAGGCGATACGAAGGGCGATCAATGTTGCCGCCGTGCCTTTCGACAAGCGCAGGCGCGGCCGCAGATAAATGAAATAGATGAACGCGGCGGCGAGCAGAACAATCAGAACCAACAGGAAGACACCCGGACGCACGTCAAAGCCGAACCGGCCGTTAGTAAAAACGGCCTGCTCATGACCGAACAGAAACCGTACGAGTTGGTTCATTTTGTGGTGCTCGTCATTATACACGCGGCCCCGCGTGTGGGGCTTCTAAACCGCGGCGAGCTTTCGGCACCTTTGGCAGCTTAGTAGCTGTGACCCGGCGGACGGGTTGTTTCGCCCTCGCTCGAATTGGAAATTGGCCGCTCGTGTCGGAATAAATGGTGGTTAGTTCAGAATTTTGTTGTGAACTGTGATATGTCTAGCGAATGGACCTCAAAAAAGCTGCCTCCACGCTGCCGGTGTTATTAGTCACACTTTCGCTCGTTGTGGGCCTTCTGGGCGGGGTTTCGTCTTCCGCCAGGAGAACTCTTCAGGGCGAGCCTGCCAGCCAGGGAAAGCCGATCACGCCTGCCGGCACGCTCGTGCAAGACACGACGACGCGACAAGCAGCGGTCGGCGCGATGCCGGTCGATTTCGTTCGCAGTCCTGACAAACTCGGGCCGGGCGGCGCCGGACGGTTTCTCGTTGCCGTGAACAGCGGTTATGGCGTCCAGTTCAACTCGAGCACCAATCGCGGCCAGCAATCGCTCGCCGTGATCGATCTGAACGCGAAACCCGCCGCTGTGATTCAAAATGTGTATTTCCCGACGCCGCAGAGTGTGAACGTCGGAGTTGTGTTTTCTCCAAAGGCAGAACCGGACGGTTCACATTTGCTGTACGTCTCCGGTGGTTTCGAAAACAAGATCTGGATCTTTCGTTATCAACCAACGAGCCATCCGCCGATCACGCCCGTCTCACCGGGGCCGAACACGACGGTTGACGCGCCGTTCATCGACGTGAGCGGGTTTGCGACGGCTGCGAATTCGCCTCGCTACAACAGCGATCGCCTGCCGGTTTATCCGACAGGAATCGCGATCACGCCAGACGGCGAAACACTGTTTGTGGCTAACAATCTGGGCGACAGTCTCGGCGTTGTCGAGGACGTGCGCGGCGAGCGCAGACTCGTGCGCGTCGATTTGCGCCACGAGCGAAATCAGAATGTGTATCCGTATGGAGTTGTTGTCGTGCCGGGCGCGCGGATGAAGGTTTACGTCTCGTGTTGGAACGACAACTCGGTCGCCGTCGTCGATGCGAACAGGAGAGTTTCGCGCGTGAGTGTCGGACGTCATCCCACGGCGATGTTGCTCAATCCCGAACGAACGCGACTCTACGTCGCGAATTCGAATGACGACAGCGTCTCGGTGATCGACACGTCCACTGATAAAGAGATCGAACGGATCAACGTGCGTCTGTCTGAAACCGTGCCGGAAGGAAACAGTCCTGAAGGTCTGGCGTTGCGTGGAGACGATCTGTACGTAGCGAATGCCCACAGCAATTCGATTGCTGTAGTGGAGCTCTCGCGGCGCAGCACTGTGCGCGGGTTCATTCCCACCGGCCAATATCCATCTGCCGTGGCTGTTGTTGGACAGACGATCTTCGCCGGCAATGGCAAGGGTACCGGCGTTGAGAACTCGTCGATGATCGTCAACAACTCGGGACGCGTTCCGAATGCGCCGAATGAACGGTTTCCGGAAGGCGGCGGCCGGCGACAGGGCGGGCAATACAGCGGCTCGATCGTGGTCGGGAACATCAGCGCGATCGATGTGCCGGACGATCCGGCGCTGGCGCGACACACGCAACAGGTCATGCGAAACAACGGTTTGCTTGGGGCACCGCGCTCGCGTCTCTTCGCCGGCCGCTCGCCGATCAAACACGTGATTTACGTCATCAAGGAGAACCGCACGTACGATCAAATCTTCGGCGACGTCGCCGCCTCGGGCGACGGCACCAAAGCAGACGGAGATCCGTCGCTCGCGATCTTTGGGTCGAGCGAAGCCGCGGCGCGTCCTGATGGAAAACGGCAGGACATCACGCCGAATCATCGCGCTCTGGCGCTTCGTTTCGGTTTGCTCGATCGTTTTTTCGTTAACTCCGAAGCGAGTCCTGACGGGCACAATTGGTCCACCGCTGCATTTTCGAATGACTACACGGACAAAGCGTTTCGCTGGAACTATAGCCGGCGCGGAAGGACGTACGACTTCGAAGGGTTCAACCGTTTGCCGAATTATGAACCGCTGCGTGGCGCGCCTTCGTTGTTTGGTCCTGACGTGCAGACGGAAGACGTCGCTAATTTTCTACGCCGGTACATTCCGTACCTGCGCGGGTCGCGCGACGTGGCGGAGCCGGAGACGCTTTATCTGTGGGACGCTGCCGCGCGGGCCGGGTTGACCTATCGGAACTACGGTGAGTTCGTCGGGACGCTGTCTGAGGCTGACGTCAAGTCGATCAAGGAGAATCGAGAGAAACCTTATCCTGATCTTTCGCCGACGGTGTCGGCGATTCCGACGAAGAAGTCGCTCGAACAGCGAGTCAGCACGCAGTTTCGCAACTTCGATATGGCGACGCCCGATGCGATGACCGTCGATTCGTATCGTGCCGCGCGCGAGAGCAAGGTGGATCCGCTGATCAGTAATTCGCATGTGGAAGAGCGGTTTCGGGGTAATTCGAGGATCGGCGCGTGGTTGGAAGAGTTTCGCGCTTTCGCTGCTGAGCGAGCGGCTGGAAGTAGCGATCGACTCCCGCATCTTTCGATGTTGCGTCTATCGAACGATCACACGGATGGGCTGGGCGCGCGAAAGCCGACGCCGCAGTTTTACGTTGCGGACAATGATTACGCGCTCGGGTTGATCGTAGAGGCAATTTCGAACAGTCCTTACTGGAGGGACACTTGTATTGCGGTCGTCGAGGACGACGCGCAGGACGGACCGGATCATGTTGACGCGCACCGGTCAGTGGCGCTCTTGATCAGCGCGTACAACCGGCCGGGTGTTTTGGTCCATCAGTTCCACAATACGGTGAGTTTGATTAGAACGATCGAGTTGTTGTTGGGGATCGACCCGATGAATCAGCTTGACGCCACGGCTACGCCGATCGACATCTTCCGCAGCGAGCCGGATCTGCGTACGTACAAGGCTTTGCTTCCGGATCTGGCATTGGACAACCTGGTCCAGCCGCCGCCCCGCGACGCGGCGACGGCTTACTGGATGCGGCGCACCGAAGAGCAGGATCTGGCCCACGCGGACATGGCCGATCCCGAGATCCTGAACCGCATCATCTGGTTCTCCGTCAAGGGCGCCACTCCCATGCCTGCCATCGCCCGTCTACCTCTCTTCGACGCCTTGCGCCTCGGCCTCCAGGAAGAACACGAAGAGATCGCGGAAGGACATAGAAAGGATCCGGATGATGATTAAGGACTGGTTGCCTGTGCACAACTGTGCGTGTATAGTACGGCGCAGGAGTTAGAAAAACATGTCTCACGAACTACAATTTTCACCCTTACCGTTTGAACTGTTGTCCCGGGCAGAGCAGATCGACTATGTAGAGGCGAATTTGGATTTCATCATCTCGGAGGTGATGGCGGATGAGTCGATTCCTTACTGGCACCGGGAAATCCTGGCAGACCACTTCAGGCGCTATCGTGAGGAAACTGAAGGAGCAATTCCCTGGGAAGAGGTTGACAAAGAACTAGAACAGGAGCTTGCGAAACTAAGCAGAGCCTAAGTCCTCACTTAATACCTGATGAATCGTCGTATCATCCTCTCACCGGATGCGCGGGCGCATCTTTTTTCGAACGCTCTGTGGTACCACCACATAGAAGCAGCTTTGGCGTTCCGATTCCGGACCGAAGTTCAAACAACTTTGCGTCGACTTGCACAGTTCCCATACGCCTCTTCCTGCATCGGTAGGACGTCGGAGCGACGTGCCTCAATGCACCGATTTCGCTATTACATCTACTTTGATGTCACTACCGACAGCGTCTTAGTGAGAGGTATTATCCACCAACGTCGTGCAGACACTGTTTGGGAGGAGCGTCAGGAGAGGTCGTGACAATGAACGAAAAAGAGTTTCTGAAGCTGGCGAAGAAGTACTCGGAGCCGTTTTGTGTAACCAATGGGAAGACGTTTCGACTCGGGCAGGTCGATCCAGGAGAGACGCTCGGGGAGGAGAAGACAACGGCGAAGGAGGCGCTGGAGGCGGGCGCCGAGTTGATCGGCGAGTTGCAGGACAAACTCTACGCGCACGATCAATGGGCGGTGTTGCTGATCTTCCAGGCCATGGACGCCGCCGGCAAAGACGGCGCGATCAAACACGGGCTGTCAGGAGTCAACCCGCAGGGCTGCGAAGTCACGTCGTTCAAAGCGCCTTCAGCGGAGGAGTTGGACCACGACTTCCTCTGGCGCTGCGCCAAACGACTCCCCGAACGCGGCCGCATCGGCGTCTTCAACCGGAGCTATTACGAAGAGACTCTCGTCGTCAGAGTTCATCCCGAATATCTCAAAGCTCAAAAACTCCCACCAGCGATTCTGAAAGCGAAAGATTTCTGGAACCAGCGTTTCGACGCCATCCGCAACTTCGAACGCTACCTGACCAACAACGGCGTCGTGATTCTCAAGTTCTTCCTCCACGTCTCGAAGGAAGAACAACAGGAACGCTTCCTCGCGCGCATAGACGATCCCGCCAAGAACTGGAAGTTCTCAATGCAGGACGTCAAAGAGCGCGAGCACTGGGACGCATACATGCACGCCTACGAGGAAACGGTGCGAAATACAGCCTCCGAGCACGCGCCCTGGTACGTCGTCCCCGCCGACAAGAAATGGTTCACGCGTCTCGTCGTCGCCAGTGCGATCGTGCAGCGCCTGAACG
>DASRIM010000031.1:0-8208 GCA_035649995.1 Pyrinomonadaceae bacterium
GATGCCGGCGAGAAATAGCACTGTCGAGCCACGCGCATTGAATAATGCTTCTCCCGTGAGCGGCGGCGTTGTTTTCAAAGAGACGTCAGCATCAGTCTGCTGCGGATCCGGGTTCTTTCCGCGCCACGCGACTGACAGCGCGCCGATCAGCACGGCAATAAACGTCGCCGGGATGACCACGACGAGCAACTGCGGCAGCGAAATGGATCTGGCCGTGAGCAGGCCTGTCATCGCCACCGTCGCCGCCGAGATCGGCGAAGCAAGCACGCCCTGGAAACCCGCGATGACGCTGATCGATAGCGGGCGTTCCGATCGAACACCGGCTTTTTGCGAGACCTCCGCGATCACCGGAAGCAGGGCGTAGATCACGTGCGTCGTGCCTGACGCAAACACGAGCAGGTAGGTGACGACCGGCGCGACGAACGTGATGTACTGCGGGCGCCGCCGCATGACTTTCTCCGCCAACGACACGAGGTAGTCGAGACCACCGGCGGCTTGCATCGCGGCGAGTGCGGTGATCACCGCGATGATCATTCCGATCACCACTCCAGGTGGACCACCGGGCGGGAGTTTGAGCAGAAACACGAATATAACGAGCCCAATCCCCGCGACCGCGCCAAGCGCAATCCCTCCCAGACGCACGCCGATCAGAATGCAACCCAGCAGAATTAACAGCTCAATCCAGAGCATCGTTTCGCTTCCTTACTGATGGCGGAGGCGCTCAGTAGTTGTAAAAGAGCTTCTGGATCTCCTGCGGTGGCCGCTGTTTCAGAAGCGCGAGCGACAGCAGGATCCGTGCTTTCTGCGGGTTCAATTCGTCAGACGCGATGAAGCCCAGCTCGTCGTCGTTCACCTCGACATTTCGCCCGACCGAGCCCGTCGCTACGCGCGAGCTTCTAACGACGACGACGCCTTTCTTCGCTGCCCTTGCCGCCGCTTCCAGCGACGCTTTGTTCATGTTGCCGTTGCCGACACCGGCAATGACGATTCCCTTCGCGCCGTTCGTCACCGAAGCGTCGATCAGATCCGGAGGCATGTCGGCACATGCGAAGACGATGTCGACGCGAGGAAGCTTGCTGACGTTCGAGACGTCAAACTCGCTCATCGTCGTGTGGCGCCATTGCGGCGTGTTGTAAAAGTCGTTCTTGCCGTAGCTCGCCACGCCGACGACCCCACGCAGCGGCGACATGAAAGTCTGAATTGCAGTCGTGCTTGTCTTGGTGAGCGAGTGGGCTGCGTGAATCCAATCGTTCATGACAACCAGCACGCCGCGACCCATCGCATCCGGATCGACAGCAACGCCGACGGCGTTGTAGAGATTCAGTGGTCCATCCGCGCTCACGGCAGTAGACGGCCGCATCGATCCGACCATCACCACCGGCTTCTCGGTTTTCACCACGAGATTGAGAAAGAACGCGCTCTCCTCCATCGTGTCTGTACCGTGAGTGATGACGATTCCGTCGACGTCGGGTTTGGCCGCGAGCTCGTTGATGCGTTTGGCGACAGCCAGCAGGATTTCAAACGACATGTCCTGCGAACCGACGTTCGAGATCTGTTCGCCTTTCACGGTCGCAAGGTCCTTGATGCCGGGAACGGCGGCGAGCATCGCATCGATCGTGACAGCGCCGGACGTGTAACCGGCCTGCGTCCCGCTCGCCGCGGCGCCGGCAATCGTTCCGCCGGTCGCGAGAATCACGACGTTCGGCTTTTTCGTTTGCGCGAGAACCGAGGCGGCACAGAAAACCCAGACGAGCAATAACAATCCGATTCTATTCGTCTTCATAAGAAACTCTCCTTCAATACGCCACAAGCCCCACCGCTCGAAACTGGCTGCAAA
Organism: Pyrinomonadaceae bacterium; assembly: GCA_035649995.1. Lineage (GTDB taxonomy): Bacteria > Acidobacteriota > Blastocatellia > Pyrinomonadales > Pyrinomonadaceae > PSRF01. Next base: position 1,838 of record DASRIM010000031.1, read on the forward strand.
CTTGCTCAACTTGATCGGTCGTTGGCGGCTCGACGTCTTTCAGCGTGTAGTCGATACCGAGCTTTTCCCACTTGTATTGGCCCATCTGATGAAACGGCAGTACGTCGACTCGCTGGACGTTTCCGAGCTCGCCGCAGAACTTCGCGATCTGCGCGACGTCATCCGGGTGATCGGTCAATCCAGGCACGAGCACAAAGCGCAGCCACATGGGACGCTTGCGCGCCGCCAGTCTGCGCGCAAAATCCAGTGTTGGACCATTGTCCTTGCCGGTGAGGTGTCGATGGCGCTCCGGATCCCACCCCTTGATGTCCAGCAACACGAGATCGACCATTTCCAATTCGTCGTCGCTCAAGCGATCTCCGAGAAAGCCGTTCGTATCGAGGGCCGTGTGGATTCCCATCTCCTTCGCTGCGGTGAACAGCCTCACCGCAAAGCGGTCCTGCATCAGCGGCTCGCCTCCGCTAAGCGTGAGCCCGCCCGACATCACCTGAAGTCCGCGCCGATACTTTTTAAGCTCGTCGACGGCGCGAGCTATCGGCACCGGCATGCCGTTGCTCAAAAGCCACGTGTCGGGGTTGTGGCAATACAAGCATTTGAACTGGCAGCCTGACGTCCAGGCCACGACCCTCACCCCTGGACCATCCACCGTCGAACCCGTTGTAAACGAGTGAAGAAATCCGATGTCGCCGCTTTCGAGCGCTTTCTTGATCGCCGACTCGGAAACGCCCGCGCTCAAGTTGAGGCGCAACTCGAACGGGCTTTTGGCCTCGAGCGGCACGGACTGCAACGGTCTTGTTGGGCTTACAGCGTCTAACATTATCCGTGGTGACCTTTCACGATCCGTGGAACGTGCGATTGATCACGTCGAGTTGTTGCTCGCGCGTTAACCGCACAAAATTGACGGCATAACCCGACACACGAATTGTCAGGTGCGGATACTTCTCGGGATGGTCCATCGCGTCGAGCAGCGTTTCGCGATTCAGGACGTTCACGTTCATGTGATAGCCGGTGGAGCCGAAGAACGCGTCGAGCATGTTTCGCAGGTTCGTGATCCGATCCTCTTCGATCCGTCCGAGTCCCTGCGGCAATAACGACGCGGTCAATGAAATGCCGTCGGCTGCGTCGCGGTACGGAATCTTCGCGACGGACGCGGCCGACGCGTGAATGCCGTGCTTGTCGCGGCCGTGCATCGGGTTGGCGCCCGGCGCGAACGGTTCACCCTGACGCCTGCCGTCCGGCGTATTGCCGGTGCTTTTGCCGTAGACCACGTTCGAAGTGATCGTCAGGATCGATTGCGTGTGAACCGCATGCCGGTAAGTCGGGTACTTCCTGAGTTTGCTCATGAACGTGCTGACTAGCCACGTCGCGAGATGATCGACGCGATTGTCGTTGTTGCCGAACTGCGGAAACTCACCTTCTGTCTGATAGTCGGTGACGAGACCCGACTCGTCGCGAATCGCGCGCACTTTCGCATAGCGAATCGCGGAAAGACTGTCGGCAACGATCGATAGACCAGCCATGCCGAACGCCATCGTCCGCAGCGGCGCATAGTCGTGCAGCGCCATCTCGACGCGTTCGTAAGCGTACTTGTCGTGCATGTAGTGGATGACGTTCATGGCGTTGACATAGACGCCCGCGAGCCACGTCATCATCCTTTCGAAGCGATCGACGACGTCGTCGAACTCTAGGTACTCACCCTCGACGGCGCCGATGGCCGGCCCAACCTGCTTGCCGGTGAGCTCGTCTCTGCCGCCGTTTATCGCGAACAGCAGACACTTGGCGAGATTTGCCCGCGCGCCGAAGAACTGCATCTGCTTGCCGACCAGCATCGGCGAGACGCAACAAGCGATGGCGCCGTCGTCGCCCCAGACGCTGCGCATGATCTCGTCGTTTTCGAACTGAATTGAGCTCGTGTCGATCGCGACCTTCGCGGCAAAGCTGCGGAACCCGTCCGGCAATCGCGGTGAATACCAGATCGTGAGGTTCGGCTCCGGCGCTGGACCAAGGTTGTAGAGTGTTTGCAAAAACCTGAAGCTTGTTTTCGTGACGAGCGAACGGCCGTCGTCTCCCATGCCGGCGATCGATTCAGTCACCCACGTCGGATCGCCCGCAAACAAATCGTCATACTCAGGCGTGCGCAAAAAACGGACGATACGAAGCTTGATAACGAAGTCGTCGACGATCTCCTGAGCCTGTTCCTCCGTGATGAGGCCGGCTGTGAGATCGCGGTTGAAGTAGACGTCGAGGAAAGTTGACGTGCGGCCCAATGACATGGCCGCGCCGTTCTGCTCTTTAACTGCGGCGAGATAACCGAAGTAGAGCCACTGCACAGCCTCTTTCGCGGTCGTTGCGGGAACTGAAATGTCGGAACCGTAATTCGCCGCCATCTGCTTGAGCTCTTCCAGCGCGCGAATCTGTTCCGCGAGCTCTTCGCGATCGCGAATGATGTCCTCGGTGGACATCGCAGCGTCGAGACTGCGTTTCTCTTCCTGCTTTTTATCGATGAGTCGCGCTACGCCGTAGAGCGCGACACGACGGTAGTCGCCGATGATGCGGCCGCGTCCGTAGGCGTCCGGCAGTCCCGTCAGTATGTGTGAACTGCGGCAGCGCCTGATGTCCTGCGTGTACGCGTCGAAGACCCCTTCGTTGTGCGTCTTGCGATACTTGGTGAATGTCGCGACCACGTTAGGATCCGGTTCATGCCCGTAAGTCTTTAGCGCATTCAGGACCATGCGGAAGCCGCCGTTCGGCATGATCGCGCGTTTCAACGGAGCGTCGGTCTGTAGTCCGACGATCACTTCGTTGTCACGATCGATGTAACCCGGCGCGTGGGCCGTGATGGAGCTGGGAATTTGTGAAATGTCGAGAACGCCTTTTTTGCGTTCTTCCAGAAAGAGTGCGCTGAGCTTGTTCCAAATGTTTTTTGTCCGCTCAGTAGCCGGTGCGAGAAATGAGTCGTCGCCCTCGTATGGCAAATAGTTCTGTTGAATGAAATCACGGACGTTAATATCTTTTTGCCAGATACCGGTATTGAATCCTTCCCAGGCCGGCACCGATGCGGCTGGGGAGCGCTCGGCCTTTACAGTACTAACCATCGTCTTCCTCCTTTATCCCGTGCACGCTGCAAGCTCAACGCAACTGCAACAACGCAGCAGTGTGTCGAGCGATCATCAACTCTTCATTGGTGGGAACTACCCAAACTGAAACTTTGCTGTGTGAGGCGGAAATGCGTGGTCCACCGCCGGCGTTTGCTTCCGCGTCCAGCGCAACGCCCAACCACGCGCACGAATCAGAAATTCGTTTGCGAATCTCCGGTGAGTTTTCTCCAATGCCGGCGGTGAAGACGAGGGCATCGATTCCGCCAAGAGCGGCCGCGAGCGCGCCGATCTCTTTCGCTGCGCGATAGACGAAGTAATCCACTGCGAGTTTTGCATCGGGGTCGTCGCGTCCGAGCAAATCGCGCATGTCGTTGCTGATGCCGGAGATCCCCAGCAATCCGCACTTTTTGTAGAGAAGCGTTTCTACTTCCTTCGCGGAGAACTTCAGACCTTGAAACAGGTGCAGTACGACTCCCGGATCGAGTGCGCCGGGCCGCGTTCCCATGCACAGACCATCGAGCGCCGTGAAACCCAGCGTGCTATCGACGCTCTTTCTGTCTTTGAGTGCGCACAGACTCGCGCCGCTTCCGAGATGTGCGACGATCACGCGGCCGTCAGCGATCTCCGGCGCGACGTTCGGCAAGACCGAGGCGATGTACTCGTACGACAAACCGTGGAAGCCATATCGCTGGAGACCAGTCTTGCGAAGGTCGTGCGGCAGCGGGAGTAACTCCGCTACAGCAGATTGGCCGCGATGAAAACTGGTATCGAAGCACGCGACCTGCGGCACGTCGGGCAACCGCTCTGAAACGCCTTCGATGGCCGCGAGGTTGTAAGGCTGATGAAGCGGCGCCAGCGGGATTAGCTGTTTCAACTCGGCGACGACGTCGGGCCTCACGATCGTCGGGCCCTTGAACTGAGCGCCGCCGTGGACCACGCGATGGCCCACGCCCAACACGCGAGCGCCGCCATAGTTCGATCTCAGCCATGCCGCGAGCGCAGCCACTGCCTCGCTTCCATCCTTTACGGCGACGTCCTGCTTTGCGAGGCTCTTCCCTTCCTCGTCCTTGACTGAGAGACGAGGCGAAGTGCCAATGCCTTCGATCTGTCCGCGGCTCGCCAGACGCCATTCACGACCGGTCGGCCGCTGAAAAACACAGAACTTCAGACTCGATGAACCAGCATTGAGAACAAGTGCGTAGTCGTCCATAACTCACTCCCTACGGCTTGCTCCTGCGGTGATGGGCCACCAGTTTCGCGACGCCGCAACTCGCGATTCGTGACCGCACGCTGTCGGCGCGGCTGGTCAGGATTATCGGCACACGCGCGCCGAGGACCATGCCTGCGCTGTCTGCATTCGCGAGAAACGTCAGTTGTTTCGCGAGGATGTTGCCCGACTCGAGATCGGGCGCGAGAAGAATGTCAGGATCGCCGGCGACCGCCGACTTGATGCCCTTCGTATCAGCCGCTTGTTTACTGATCGCATTGTCGAACGCCAATGGTCCATCGAGAATGCCGCCGATGATCTGTCCGCGTTCAGACATCTTGCAAAGCGCGGCGGCGTCGATTGTCGCCGGCATTTTCGAAGTCACGGTCTCGACTGCCGCGAGAATGGCCACTTTCGGTTTTTCGAGACCGAGCGAGATCGCGAGATCGATCGCGTTCTGACAGATATCGACCTTGTCTTCCAACGCCGGTGCGATGTTGATTGCGCCGTCGGTTACGAGCAGCACCTTGTGATACGTCGGAACGTCCATCACGAAAACGTGACTGATGCGGCGTGCGGTGCGCAATCCACCTTCGCGCGAGACAACGGCGCCCATCAGTTCGTCCGTGTGCAGGCTTCCCTTCATCAGGATCTCGGCCTTGCCTTCGCGAATGAGTTCGACTGCCTTTGCGGCGGCCGCGTGGCTGTGCGGCACGTCGAAGATCTGCGCGTCGCCGAGACTGATGCCGGCTAACTCGGCTGTCTCCGCGATTTTGGCCGCCGGTCCAACCAGCAGCGGCACGATGAGTCCTCGCGCCGCTGCCTCGAGTGCCCCGGACAAGGCTGTCACTTCACAGGGATGTGCTACCGCGGTTGGCACCGGCGCCAGAGCTTCGCACCGCGTGAGGAGTCGTTCGTATTTTCCGGTTCCAGTTGCTTGCTGCATAACTCATGCTCCTCGTTGGCTTGTATTTACTTTTCGAACGGCCGGGCCGGTTTCTTTCAATACCAGTGTCAGCAGAATGGCGATCGCGACTCCAATCAGGAGCGGGAAGAAAGCGGACTGATAGTGGCCCAACTCGAGCTCCGGAGCGCCTCCGGACAAACGCTGCAACAGCCAACCGAAGATTGGTCCAAGCAACGCGCTGAAAGTAAAGTTGATGAAATTGACGACGCCCGTTGCCGTGCCGCCGACCTCAGGCGGGTTCGCTTCTTTAATTACCGTGTAGGGCAACATCGCCGCGCCTGAAGCGATTCCGGCAACGAGGCCGATGACGTACGGCGGAAAGACTCCCGTGCGGCCGTAAAGGATCCATGCGAGACAGGCCAACAGCACAAGACCCGCTCCCGCAATCACAGGCTTTCGTCTTCCCAGACGATCGGAGACGAGGCCCAGCAACGGGCAGCCGATGATCCAACCGAAAGGAACTGTCGCCGAGTGGATCACAGCCGCGCCGTAGTCGAGACCGTGTCCTTCCTGGAGATAGCGGACGCCCCAGATCATGTCGAAGATCGTCGTCGGAATGAACAAGAGACCGGCGATCAAACCGCACAGGATCGACTGCGGATTGGTGAACACCGTCTTGAACGACGCGAGCGCGCTACGAAACCAATTGTCTGAAGATGCTTCTTTTTTCTCGTTCGCGGGAATGAGGAAGAACAGGACGACGGCAATCAACAATCCCGCGACGCCCATCACTGTCCAGAACATGTTCCACGGAAGTCCTTGTCCGATGAGTGGGCCAACTATGAACTGGCCTGCCGATCCGCCGGCCATGCCGAACATCTGGGTGGCGCCGATTAACGTGGCCGCGCGGGCTGGCGGGAAGTTGCTGGTCGCGATGTAGATCGCGCCGACGAGTGCGAACACGCCGCCGGCGCCCTGAATAAACCTCCCAACGCTCGCTATCTCGCGCTCGCCCGTCGCGAACAACAACGCGCCGATGCCGACCAGCGCAGCAGCTCCCGGTAACAGCCGTCGTGGTCCTATACGGTCCATCGCCACTCCGGCGACGAGGCTGAACGGTGAATAACCGTAATAGAAAAGACCGATGATCGAAGCGACT
>DASRIM010000032.1:0-4808 GCA_035649995.1 Pyrinomonadaceae bacterium
GCGCTGTCAGTCGCGTGGCGCGGAAAGAACCCGGATCCGCAGCAGACTGATGCTGACGTCTCTTTGAAAACAACGCCGCCGCTCACGGGAGAAGCATTATTCAATGCGCGTGGCTCGACAGTGCTATTTCTCGCCGGCATCGTCGCTGTCGTGCTGATCGGGATCTTCCCGGAGTTGCGGCCTGTCTATTCGGTGGTGACAGACGCGGGTACGGAGACGGACCAGATCGAGATGGGTTTCGCAATCATGATCGTGATGTTCGCGATTGCCGGCCTGATCATGATCTTCTTCAAAGCGTCGCCCGAAGCCACCATCAAGGGAACGATCATGCACAGCGGCATCGTGGCGATCATCTGCATCATCGGCGTCTCATGGCTCGGCTCGTCGTTCTTCGAGGCGAACCGCGCGGAGATCGTCGCGGCGATTTCCGGTGTGATTTTCAAATATCCATCGTCGTTTGCCGTTGGTCTATTTCTTTTGTCGTCAGTGTTGTTTAGTGCGGCTGCGACCGTCGCGATCCTGGTGCCGGTCGGCCTCGCGCTGGAACTTCCCACGAAGTATCTGATCGCGTTTTACCCGGCCGCGAACAGCGTCTTCTTTTTACCGACGTACGGCAGTGTGCTCGCCGCCGTGTCATTCGATCGAACAGGTTCCACGCGAATCGGGAAGTACCTGCTCAACCATAGTTTCATGCTCCCTGGCCTGGTGACGGTGTTTTCCGCAATCGTCATCGGCTTGATTCTGAGCACGATCATTTCGAGGTGATAACGAATGAGCCTCGATGTTTCACTGCCGCTGACTACGCCTTTTGGCAGATTTCTGCGCCGCCCGATCAACTGGATGCTCGTTTTCATTCCGGCCGCGGTCGTGCTGGAGCATATGGGCCATGTCTCTGCTCCGGTGATCTTCTTCTGCGCGGCGCTGGCGATCGTTCCAATCGCGGCGCAGATTGTTCAAGCCACTGAACAACTCGCGACGCGCACGGGCGATGCGGTCGGCGGCTTTCTGAACGCGACCTTCGGCAATGCGCCCGAATTGATCATCGCGCTGGTTGCGTTGAGGGCGGGCTATCTCGACATCGTGAGGGCGTCGCTGATCGGCGCGATTCTGGCGAACCTCTTGCTCGCGCTCGGCGTCGCGTTTCTCGTCGGCGGAGTCAAGTATCACGAACAGCGATTCAATCCCGCGGCCACTCGCGCTTACAGCACGATGATGTTTCTCGCAGCTGTCAGCATGACGGTGCCGAGTGCCTTCAGCCGCTACTTTGCGCCGGAAGGAGTGGTCCGTCAGGAGCAGTTACTCAACGTTTCGATCGCCGGACTGTTGTTGCTCGCGTATGGTCTGTACCTGTTGTTCTCGTTGAAGACGCACGCGGGCAAGTTCGAGAGCGTCGATGCCGCGGATTACGGCGAAGAGCACGCGCACGAGCAGTGGGGCGTGCCGCGAGCTGTCGGGACGTTGGTGGCTGCGTCCGTGATGGCGGCGTGGATGAGCGAGATTCTCGTTGGCGCGGCGGAAGAGACGGGCAAGGCGCTCGGTATGTCGTCAGTGTTTATCGGGATCGTGTTTCTCGCGATCGTCGGCGGCGCGGCCGAGAGCGGCTCCGCGATAGCGATGGCGCGGAAGAACAAGATGGACTTGTCAGTGGGTATCGCGTTGGGAAGTTGTATTCAGATCGCCTTGTTCGTGGCGCCGGTGCTGGTGTTTGCCAGTTACTTCATCGCTCCGACTCCGCTCGAGCTGTCGTTCAACCGCGCTGAGATCGGATCGCTGCTGCTGGGCGTGTTGATCGGCGCGATGGTCGCCGCGGATGGACAAGCGAATTGGTTCAAGGGCGTGCAACTCATGACGGTCTACGCGATCATAGCGCTGATGTTTTATTTCATACCCAACGTAGGCTAATGAGGCATTAGCAAGTTGGCAGGAAGTGAGGGAAGAGTCGATGGTTGCTACTAGTTCGGTCATCAACGAATTGAGCAGTTACGGGACCGCTCGCTCGACTATCAAAGACACGCCGCTGAGCGACGAGGAAGTGCGCAAGACCCACGCCTTTTGGCGGGCTTGTAACTATCTGGCGCTCGGGATGATTTATCTCCGGGATAATCCGCTGCTTCGGCGTCCGCTCGAGGCCGCCCACATCAAGAACAGAATGCTCGGGCACTGGGGCGCGAGCCCCGCGCTGTCCTTTATATATACCCACCTGAATCGCGAGATCCGGCTGCACGACCTGGACATGATCTTTATGGCCGGCCCGGGACACGGCGCGCCGGGCGTGTTGGGGCCGGTTTATTTAGAGGGCGCGTATTCCGAGATTTACACGGAGAAGAGTCAGGATGAAGAGGGCTTGTTACGGTTTTTCAAGGAGTTTTCGTTTCCGGGCGGAATCGGAAGTCACTGTACTCCGGAAACTCCGGGCTCGATTCACGAGGGCGGGGAACTGGGTTACGTGCTGTCGCACGCGTGCGGCGCTGCGTTCGACAATCCTGACTTGATCGTCGCGGCCGTCGTCGGCGACGGTGAGGCGGAAACCGGTCCACTCGCAACGTCGTGGCACATCAACAAGTTTCTCAACCCGATCAGGGACGGCGCGGTGCTGCCGATCCTCAATCTCAACGGCTATAAGATCAACAACCCGACACTTCTCGCTCGAATCAGCCACGAAGAGCTGACGGATCTGTTCAAAGGCTACGGCTATTCGCCGTTGTTTGTGGAAGGTTCCGATCCATTGTCGATGCACCAGGCGATGGCGGGCACGTTGGACCACTGCATTCAGAAGATCAAGTCAGCGCAGCAGGAAGCGCGGAGCAGCGGCACTGCTTCGCGTCCGCGCTGGCCCATGATCGTGCTTCGCACGCCAAAAGGCTGGACCGCGCCGGCAGAAGTCGATGGAAAACGAGTCGAAGGTTTTTGGCGCGCGCATCAGGTGCCGCTGGCCGGCGTGAAGAAGAACCCGGAGCATCTGAAACTGCTTGAAGAGTGGATGCACAGTTACAAACCCGAGGAACTGTTCGACGAGAACGGATCCTTAGTCGCGGAACTGCGCGAGCTCACGCCGGCGGGCAATCGCCGCATGGGCGCAAATCCGCACGCCAACGGCGGTCTGCTCAAGAAGAACCTGCGTCTGCCCGATTTCAAATCTTACGCCGTCAAGTTTGACAAACCCGGGCAGATCGAAAAGGAAAACACGAAGTCGTTGGGCCAGTTCCTGCGCGACGTGATGAAACTCAACATGCAGAGTTTCCGCGTCTTCGGCCCTGACGAAAACACGTCGAACAAACTGGATGCGGTGTACGAAACGAGCAAGAAACTGTGGCTCGCCGAGTACTTTCCGGAAGACAGCGACGGCGGCGAGTTATCGCCTGACGGCCGCGTCGTCGAGATGTTGAGCGAACACACGATGCAGGGCATGTTGGAGGGCTACCTCCTCACAGGCCGGCACGGTTTCTTCTCCACTTACGAAGCGTTCGCGCACGTGGTGGATTCGATGTTCAACCAACATGCGAAGTGGCTGTCGATCTGTAACGAATTGCCGTGGCGCCGCGGCATCGCTTCGTTGAATCTGCTGATCACTTCGACAGTCTGGCGTCAGGACCACAATGGTTTCACTCACCAGGATCCGGGTTTCCTCGACGTCGTAGTCAACAAACGCGCCGAGGTGACGCGGATTTATTTGCCGCCCGACGTCAACAGTCTGCTGTCCGTGGCGAATCATTGTCTGCGCAGTGAAAACTACATCAACGTAATCGTCAGCGATAAGCAGCTTCACTTGCAGTACCTGAACATCGACGACGCGATCACGCATTGCACGAAAGGCATCAGCATTTGGGCCCAGGCCAGTAACGATGCCGGACAAGAGCCCGATCTGGTGATGGCCTGTGCCGGCGATATTCCGACTCAGGAAGCGCTGGCGGCGACGGCGTTGCTGCGCGCCGAATTTCCCGAGCTGAAGATCCGCTTCATCAACGTCGTCGATCTCTTCAAGGTCCAATCGGACAAGGAACACCCGCACGGCCTCAGCGATCGCGACTTCGACAGTCTGTTCACGACCGACAAGCCGATCATCTTTAACTTTCACGGCTATCCGTGGCTGATCCATCGTCTTACCTACAACCGGACCAACCACAGGAACCTGCACGTCAGAGGCTACAAAGAACGAGGCAACATCAACACGCCGATGGAACTGGCGATCGATAACGAGATCGATCGCTTCACACTCGCGATCGACGCGATAGATCGCGTGCCGCTGCTGCAAACGATCGGCGCGCACGCGAAAGAGAGGTTCCGCAACATGCAGATCGCCTGTCGCCGTTACGCGCACGAGCACGGCATTGACAGACCGGACATCGTCGAATGGCGCTGGCCTTTTTAGGGCGATGCGGAAGTAGGAGAACCTATGAAGATTCGTTTCCTTGGGGCCGCCGGCGACGTAACCGGCTCTGCCTATCACGTAATGACGAACCAGGCGAGCATCCTGGTCGATTGCGGCTTTTTTCAGGGGAAGAGGGAGGAGAGCCAAAAGAACCGCCGTGCGAAACAGATCGAAGGCGGCCATCTCGACGGTGTAGTCGTCACTCATGGTCACCTGGACCATATCGGCCGTTTGCCAATGCTCACACGCAATGGGTACAAGGGCCCGGTCTATGGAACGCGTGCCACGCTCGACATCGCGCGGCTGATCCTCAAGGACTCGCTCAACTTACAGAAGCAGGATCTCAAACGGCAGAACCAGAAGCGCGCACTGAAGAAGCAGCCGCCGCTCGCGCCGCTATTCGAGGACGCCGACGTCCGCAAGCTCAAGAACCTCGCGA
>DASRIM010000033.1:0-7907 GCA_035649995.1 Pyrinomonadaceae bacterium
CGCGCAGATCCGCGAGCATTTTGTCGATCGCGTCCTTCGCGAAACGATCACGACTGTAACTCAGCCCGAACGTCAGCTTCGTAGAGGACCACACAATCAGTGATAGCGGATAGCTGTTTCTTTCGAACGAGCGAGTGCCAACCAGTTGAAGGCTTTCGTCCGCTCCCGTGCCGTTGCTCGGAAAATTCTCAAACGCGAGCAGAGTCTCAAACATCGACTTCCCGCGCGGGACTTCGCTCCATCCCTGCACTTGCACGAGTGGACTGAAGTCGTATTGACGCGCTTCTATCTGTTCTAGCTGCAATGCTTTAAGCCACTCGGCGACCGGCCTGTCCGCTTCGATCCTGAGCCGCAGCGGCAGCGTGTTGATGAAAAGGCCCACCATCGTTTCGACGCCCGTGAGCTCCGGCGGCCGGCCCGAAACGACTGTCCCGTAGACAACGTCCGATTGTCCGCTGTAGCGCGCCAACAATAATCCCCACGCTCCCTGCACGAGCGTGTTGACGGTCAACTGGCGTTGACGTGCGAGTTGTTGCAGAGCATTAGTCAGCTCTTCGGAGAGGTCCAGTATTTGTGCATCGTGTATGTCTTCGTGATCGACTGCACTGCGCGGTCCTTTGTCTTGAGGAAGCCTGGTTGGACCAGTGAAGCCCTTGAGTGTTTCGCGCCAAAACCGCTCGGCTTGCGCGAGATCCTGTTTTTGCAGCCAGCCGATGTAATTGCGGTACGGCTCGGCACTGGCCCACCGCGGTTGGTCCTGCCGGCAAAAAGCCTGGTAAGCATCGAACACGTCTTTCACGACGAGAGGCACGCTCCAGCCGTCGAGCAAAATATGATGGAAGCTCCAGATGAATTCGCAAGTGTCGTCGTCAATGCGAATCAGCGTGAGACGCATTAACGGCGGAGCACTAAACTCGAACCCACGTTCGCGGTCGGCGCGAAAGAAGTCTTCCAATTGTTGTTGCTGTAACTCCGCCGGCAAGCCGCGCCAGTCGTGTTCTTCAAACGGGACCTCGACCTTCTTGTAAGCGACCTGCAATGGCTTGTCGGATTCCTGCCAGTAAAACGCAGTGCGTAGACTCTGGTGACGATCGACAGTCGCTTGCCATGCGCGTCTGAAAGTCGCCGGTTGGAGCTCCCCTTTCAGCCGAGCCGCATACTGGTAGACGTAAGGATCGATCTTGCCTGCGTAGAGCGTGTGAAACAGCATCCCCTGTTGCAGCGGGGAAAGCTCGAAGATGTTTTCGATGTTCTTGGTGTTCATGAGTGGTGGCGCTTCAGAGTTAGATTGAGACCGAGAGGTGTTGCGACTTGACTTCGCCGGCGAGGTAAACCGCGAGGGACTCAATCGTCGGGTACTCCCAGGCTACTGAAGGATCGAGTCGTATGCCCAAGTGCTCTTCGATGTTGCCGGAGAGAATCATTCCGGTCATCGAGCTCAGACCGTAGTTGAGTAACGGCTTGTCCACGGCCAGATGCCCGGGCTCGATCGATAACAGTTCCTCGATTTCAGAGATCAACCAACTTGTGATCGCAGCGGCCGAATAAGGTCCGTCCGATGCTGCGTCACTAAAAACCGGCTGGTTTCGGGTGATTTCCAGATCGTTTGCGTTCTGCATAGTCTCTCTCCTCAATTTATTCATCCCATTGGTCCAGGCTCGAGGCCAGGAACTTTTGCTTGCAAAGGTGTCTTTGAATTTTTCCGCTCGAGGTCTTTGAGATCGTGCCGGTTTTGAGCAGCACGACTTTATGCACTTGCAGCTCATGCTCCTCTGCAACTGCTCGCCGAATTGCCGTCACCATGTCTTGCGCGCGCGTTGTAGTGGCCGGCTGAGGATCGGAGCGTGTCTCGTCACAGCCCTCGCGGCGGAGACGTTCGACCTCGATGGTAATGACCAACCGTTCCGCGATCCCGTCGTCGATCGAGAAGGCGGCGCAGGCGCCGCGACGTAGATCTTCGTGGCTTTGCTCGGCCGTTAGCTCGATGTCCTGAGGGTAATAGTTGGAGCCGCCGATAATGATCAGGTCCTTCCGGCGCCCGGTCACGAAGATCTCTCCGTCTTTCAGGAAGCCCAGGTCTCCGGTGCGCAGATATGGTCCTGCTCCGGTGGTGGATAAATAGGCCTCGAATGTTTGCTGCGTTTCTTCGCTCCGGTTCCAGTAGCCACGCGCGTTACTCGGGCTGCGCAGCCAAATCTCCCCGACGACTCCGGGTGCGCACGGAACGAATGTTTCGGGATCGACGACGACGAGCTCGACCTGGTGCGACGTGCGACCGGAGCTGACCAATGTTTGGCTCGCCTGATCGTCCTGTCCGTCGTCTACTTCCACGATCCTGTGTTGGGCCAACGCCGCCGCGTCAACTTTACAGGTGACGTAAGAAGGAGTTATCCGTCCGCCGGTAGCCAAAAGCGTCCCTTCGGCGAGACCGTACGCAGGAAAGAAAGCCGACTTACGAAAGCCACACGGCGCAAACGTCCTGGAAAACGAACTGAGCGTCTGATCGCGAACGGGCTCGGCTCCGTTAACCGCAACCCGCCAATTGCTGAGATCAAGCAGCGCCAGTTGCTCCGGCCTTATCTTTCGGACACATAACTCGTACCCGAAATTCGGGCCCAGACCGTGCGTCGCCTGGTAACGCGACATGGCTTCGAGCCAGCGGAAGGGACGCTGAATAAATGACGCAGGCGGCATGAGGTAGCATCTGAAACCGCTATAGATCGGTTGCAGGACGCCCCAAATCAGGCCCATGTCATGAAAGGTCGGCAACCACGACACCATGATCGTTTCGGTCGTGTGGTGAAGCGCGTTAGCAAGATAAGCAGAGTTGTGCAGCAGATTGCCGTGCGACACCATCACGCCCTTCGGCGTCGACGTCGAGCCCGAGGTGTATTGAAGAAAGGCCAGAGTATCTTTGCGGACTGACTCGACACGCTTATGGCCAAACGGTTCGTCGCTGATTTCGTCAGTCGCCAGCCACCGTTTAGTCCGGAACAGTGGAAACTCCTGGAAGATGCTTTCGGTGCGCTGCAGCAGCTTTGCATCCGTCAGGACAACAGCGGGATCGGCGTCGAGCGTTATTGCCTGAACCTTAGGCAGAGTTCGGCTTAAACGCGCCGGATGCGGAGGATTGACGGGAACCGCAATGATGCCGGCGTAAAGACACCCAAAGAATGCTTTTATGAATTCGAAACCCGGTGGATACAGCAACAACGCGCGTGTGCCCGGGGGATATGAAGCCTGTAACGTGGCGGCGATCACGCGCGCGCCATGGTCCAACTCACGATAGGTTATCTGCGACTCATCGCCTTCGCCATTGGCGAGGTAAATAAAGGCCACTCGATCGGGCTGCTTCGATGCTCTCCAGCGAAGTAGATCGACCAGACTCGCGAACTCCACGATAGTCTCAGTGGAGATATTCGAAATGCTACCAACCCTGGTGTTCACAGTACTCTCCTTGATAATGAGGGTGAGATGAAAGAGGTTTCAGAAAGTGAATGACTTGCCGACCAGTGTCGCGTCACTCACGAAATACATCGAAGGAATTAAGTGGTCGGGCCTTTTCAACGGCTCGCTAAGAACCGGTAGTCCGTAGGACAAATCGATGACGCGCGCCGTTAAAGGCTTCGCGGAATTGGTTTCAAGAGTCAGGACGACGCCTTCCGCCGGCAGAGCGTAGTAATACAAGTACCATCCCTGCTTAGCTTCGCCGGCCGCTCGCGAGAGCACCGGCTTATCGTTGATCGAAGCTTTGAGTAACTGAGCGTCCGGCTCAATGAAGATTGAGATTGCGTTCGCACCCCGCGGTGAAGTGAGCCGCACGCGCACCGTGCTCGTCTGGTTGTTCTTCTCGTTGGAAAGCAACTCGGCGCGCGGAGCTTCGAACTGTCCGACAGGAGCGGCAACCTTAAGAAACGTGCGTGAACTCTGCGGCAGACACTCTTTAAGCTGGCCTTTCTCGGTACCGCTCTTGAAGTAGTTGGCGGTCCATTCGTCAGGCTCTGCGTCGACGCTGGCCCACAGCGCCTGTCCGGTCTCAGCGTTCATGCAGTAGAAGAGATTGTCCGGCTTTGGCTGGACGGGGCTGGTGCGCAACGCAAACCCGGCGAACACGACAAAGATCACGCCCACCAGCGCCGCGGCGCCAGGTAAAAGCCACTTGTTAGCCGCGGTCATCAGGCACAGGAGCGGAATCATCAGTCCCAGGAGCAGCACGATCAGGATCGCGGGTACTCCGGAGAACGAGACCGTCAAAGCGACGAAGACCAGATGAATGGCAGGCGCCAGCAACAACACGCCCGGCACCGCGGCGATCGAAAACACGAGCGCGCTTTTCGCGATCTCGTGCTGTTGTCTGAGCAGCACGTAGCCGAAGCCCAGCAGCACAAACAGAAGCGGCCACGTAAACAGGTAGCTCGTGCCCGGCAGAAGTATTGCGGCCGGCAAACAGAACAACAACCACCAGAACAACGCGCCGGTAAACAGGTTCTCGAGCGTCACCTTTTTATTGAACCAGGCGTAAAGCAGCGCAGTTACAGCGATCGTGAGTGCGGTCAACCCCACCATGTAGAGACCGCTTCTGTACGTCGCGCCCGTCATCTGTGCCGTGTGTTGCGGGTGCAGCTTGCCGATTACCCACCAGAGAACCGAAACCGTCACGACGGAAACAATGATCGTTGCTAGAAAGAGTAGAACGCCGGCGATCATGCCGCGGAACGTCAGCCGGTTTCTTTTCAGTCCCAGGACAACGACGAAAACAAACAGGCCGAGACAGATGACCGCGAGCGGAATGACCCACGCCACCGAGTAGTGGACCAGGCGAGCGCCGAAGACGTTGAAGTAAACGGCGTTAGTCTCTTTTCTGTTTTCCAGCGCCAGGTTGCCGAAGTGGCGCATCAGCGCAAGGGAGTAAGAACCGTGATGCTGGAGGCTCTGCTGGTCCAACTTTTCAACCCGATCGTTCGGCGAGTGGTAATAAACCTCGTCGTCGATAAATGCGAAGTTCAGTCCAGCCACGCCCGCCTTCTTAAAAGGAGTCAGGTCAGTGTCGTTCGACAGCACGCGATAGATGTCATACAGAATCGAAGTGGAAACCGGATAAGGAGCAGCCTTCGCGAACTCCGAGATCAGCCATCCGTTGTCGTCACTTGTTTCGAACATGAATGACGGCCCACTGCTTCCACGCGCTTCGAAGTTGAGTACGAGCCCGACGTCTTTGGCCCAGGGATGTTCCTTGACGAAAGCGATGGCGCCGAGCAGTCCGGCCTCTTCGCCGTCGGTGAATAGAAAAATCGTGTCGTTCTTCAACGGCGAACCGGATTTCAGAGCGCGAATCGTTTCCAGCAACGTGCCGACGCCCGCGCCGTCGTCGGCTGCGCCGAGACTGTTGACGGCGGAGTCGTAGTGGGCCATCAGCAGGACGGCTTTCGTATTGCTCGTGCCCGGCAGTCTGGCGATGATGTTTTGCACCGTCGCCGCCATCGCGGCGGTCCCATCGGTGTTGAATGAGGTCGTTTGCTGAATCTCGGGTGTCAAACCGGCGGCGCGCAACTCAGCAAGAATGTACTCGCGGACTTCCTGCTGTTGTGCTGAGCCGATCGGATGCGACTGTTTCGCGATCGCCGCGATGTGTTTTAAAGCACGCGCGGAAGAGAAATCCGCCGGCGGCGCATCGATTGGCGTCGCAGCCGGAGGACGCTGCTGATAAACAGCCACGCACGCAAGCAGCACGAGTGCGACGAACCACGCCAACACAAGAACGTGACTCCCGTATTTGAACGACTTGAAGGATTGATTGTTCATCGATCGAATTACGCCTGTACGGGCTCTTGCGTCGGTGTGTATGTTGTTGAAGGTGTTGCAGGTTCGGCGACTGTATCCTTCTTGTCGGGCATCGCGTCAGGCAGTTCAACCTCGATTTGCCGCAAGCGCGGATACAGGTAAGCGACAACAGTGCCGATCACTACGCACAGTCCCATGAGGATCAACATGAACGCGATGCCTCGTCCATTGCCGACGCCGATGACATGACCTACGGAGTTGGTCAGCGTCCCGCCCTCGACGAACATCGGCGCGAAAACGCGATCCGCTAATGGTCCGGAAATAACGAGCGCAATCGGCGACACCGCCTGCACGAACATCGATCCGGTCGCAAACACGCGGCCCTGCATTTCCAACGGCGTCTTCGTCTGGTAAATGACGCGCATGTAGCCGTTCACTAAAGGAATACTGAACGTCCAAAGGAACAGCCCGACTGTCATGATCAGCACGCTCGGTTGAGAGCCGGCGATGATGAACGCGGCCGCAAGTACGAGCGCAAACAGATAGACGCCGTGAATGCGAAGCTTCGGTCCCTTCCACGTGCTCAACAAAATGCTTCCGGCAAGTAAGCCGCAGCCGAAGATCGTGACGACCGTGCCGGCGATCGCGGGAGACGTGCTGGCGAGCAGCATCGGCGGCACCAGCACTTCAGCCATGCTCATGAGGAAGCTGATGAAGGTAAAGAAGAACAGCAGCGCCAGTAGTCCACGGCACGTCTTGATGAAGATCCAGCCATCAATCGCCTCTTTGAAGAGACCCGCTTTCTTCGGTTCGGAGCTGACCTTCGCGGTCGCGGCCGGAGTTGGAATCCTGACTAAGAAGAGCATCGCGACAGCCACGAGAAACGTCGCGAAGTCGATCAGGATGATTCCCTGAATCCCGATTGGAACAAGCAGGATACCGGCGAGCATCGGCGCCAGCAGTTTTCCGAGTCCTTCGCCGAGTTGAATCACACCGTTGGCGCGCCCGAGTTGCTCCTTGGGCACAAGCAGCGGAACTGATGCGAGATAAGCAGGAAAGCGAAACGCACCGCACACAGAGCTGATCGCCAGTGCCGCCGCAATCAGCCAGATTGACGGTTCACCGACGAGGAACATGATCGCCATCGCCAGCGTGCCCACGGCGGCGCCTGTGTCGCTCAGGATCATCAACCAGCGGCGGTCCCAACGATCGGCGCTGGCGCCCGCGATCGGCGTCACGAAAAACCCGGGCAAGGTCACAATCAACAGCAGCAGGCCAAACTGCGTCACCGAGCCGGTGCGCAGCAAGACCCATACGGAGATTGCAAAGTTAGTCAGCCCCGTCCCGAGCAGCGAAACAAACTGACCGCTCGCGATGAAAAGAAAGGTCCGTAGACCACTACTTTTTTCATTTTGTTGTGACACTGTATTCCTCTTATCTGGAAAGTTGGTTTGTAGATGGCTCTTAACCGATGGCGCCGATGCTGCTGATGAATTCGTCGAGCTCCAGTTGGCTCAGGTTTGCATCGGGAAAGTCGGAGGGCGTGAAGAGAGTCGTATCGTCCGTTTCGCAACAATCGATCAGCGACTTGAATGCTTTCTTGAACGATCGCGCCAAATGTCGAATCGTCGTTTCGCGGTGCAGGTTTCGGCTGTAACCCCAGCGAACACTCAACTGGCCTTTCCTGATCTCCGCCGTGATCATCAGCAGATACGGGCGTAGGCCGCGCTCGCTGTTGGTTCTGCCGTAGCTTTCCGCGGCCACGCCGATCGCGTTCGCCTGCGCGGCGGGCATGGTCTGCTCGCCGATGTAGTTGAAACAGATCTCCGGTCGCGGCGCCTGGCGCAGAAGCTTCGCAATATCACTCTCAGCGTTCAGATACTTCAACACGCCGAAGCCAAGACCGCCGCGCGGAACGCTTCTCGTTTGTTCCTTGACCAGCTTCAGCGCTGCGAGCGGATCCTTCGCGTCCGAAATATCGAGTCTGACCGGATAAAGCGACGTAAACCACCCAACGGTCCGCGATAGATCAAGCGACTCTGAAATGCTCTCGCGCCCGTGTCCTTCCATCTCGACCAGCAGGCTCTCTCCGTCGTTGACTTCGGCGTACGCTTGCGTGAGGGCGG
>DASRIM010000034.1:0-11283 GCA_035649995.1 Pyrinomonadaceae bacterium
ATGCCGATGCCGTTCGCGCGCTTGAACCACGTTTCCAGCAGTCCGGTCGGATCGGCTTGCGACGTTTGCTCGCGGAAGAAATCGGAGTAGAGCGGCTGCTTGGTCTCGTCGTTGAACACGCTGACCCAACGCGCGTAACGATTGACACGCGGCTGCGAAACCGCGTCGAGCATGCGTTTCGCCGAACTGACTCGGCTGCGTTTCGTCGGCGACGTCGGAATCAGGTTGACTGTCTCTTTGATCAGCGACTCACGCAAAAACGACGGCACGCGCCGGTATTTCTCAGTGATTCCCATCGCGATGTATCGCTCGTAGCCGGCGAACGATTCGTCGCCGCCGTCGCCGTTGAGCGCGACGGTCACGTGTTTGCGCGTTTCTTTGGCGACGTAGTAAGTCGGAACTGCGGACGAATCGGCGTACGGTTCGCCGTAATGCTCGACGAGCGTCGGCAGCACTTCGACGGCGTCCGGGCGCACGATGAATTCGTGATGGTCCGCGCCGACGTGTTCCGCGATTCGGCGTGCGTGGTGTAGTTCGCTGAAGTCCTGTTCGTCGAAACCGATCGAGAACGTTTTGACGCGTTCACTCGATTCCTGGCTCATCAACGCCACGACGGCGCTCGAGTCTATGCCGCCCGAGAGAAACGCGCCGAGTGGAACTTCCGACATCAAACGGACGCGCACGGCGTCACGCAGGATCTCGACCGTGCGCTCGCCTGCTTCTTCTTCGTCGATGTTGAGCTTCTTCGTGAAATCGGGTTGCCAGTAGCGTTCGATCTGTATTTCGCCTTTGCGCCAGCGCAGCCAGTGACCCGGCTCGAGCTTTCGGATCGCGCGATATGCGGTGAGCGGCGCCGGGATGCACATGTACGAGAGATAGTAATCGAGTGCTTCCGGTTCGACGTCGCGACTGACGTCCGGGTGCAGCAGCAGCGCGCTGAATTCGGAGGCGAAGATCAGTTGGCCGTTGACGAGCGAGTAAAGCAGCGGCTTCTTGCCGACGCGATCGCGCGCCAGAAACAACTCCTGGTCGCGTTCGTTCCAGATCGCGAACGCGAACATGCCGCGCAGGTGTTTCGGGCAGTCGCTGCCGTACTGATCGTAGGCGTGGACGATGGCTTCGGTGTCGCTGTTGGTGTAGAAGGTGTGGCCGAGTTTTTCGAGCTTCTCGCGCAGCTCGAGATAGTTATAGATCTCGCCGTTGAAGACGATCCAGGCGGTGCGGTCCTGGTTGTGAATCGGCTGCTGCCCGCCTTTGAGATCGATGATCGCGAGGCGGCGCATCGCGAGGCCCACGGATCCGTTGACGTAAAACCCGTCCTCGTCAGGCCCGCGATGCCGGATAGCCTCATTCATCCGGGCCAACAAAGCTTCGTCAACCGGCTTGCCGTCGTTTCGAACAAACCCTGTAATTCCACACATATTTTGGCGCAGCGGTCAGAACGCGGATTTCACAAGCCCTGTAAGTCGACGTGTTTGCGGCGCGCCATGATTCGCGCGGCTTGCAAATCGGCGAGTTCCTGTTTCGCCCGCTTCGCTTCCCGTGTCCTGTCCTCCGCCTTCTCTTTCAGAATCACCGCGCCGACCGCGACGAAGATGAAATAGAAAACGAGCAACTGCGAACGCTGCCTGTAGGCCGTGCCGACGTTCCCCTGAAAGACTGAATAAGCCAACGTCAGCATCGTGGTGAACAACACGATCGGCGACACTTGCCGCAGCCGGTGCCGTACGGCATACCACCACCCCAACACCAGCAGCGGAAACGCAGCCCACCAAACAATCATCTCCGGCAATGCGATACTCTGGCGTAACGACGCGAGTTGCCATGGAAACGGAGCAAACAGCAGGTACACGAGCCCGATCGGAATCACCGTCAACGCGCCCTCGGTCGTCTGCACGTCCACGTCTTTCGCGAAGCCCGAATCGGCGTTTCGCGCCTGGTCCATGCGGCTCATCTGCACCATTTGCAGGTTGCCGTACTTTTCAAACTGCACCGCCGCGAAGCGAATTACGCCAAACCACGTGAACACCAGGCCGATCACCGCGATCGCGACGAAGCGATGGATGAAATTCGACGGGTTCGCCGATTTCAACCCGATGACGAAACTACCGCCGACAGCCGCCGCCATCATGTAAAAGATGTAAAAGCGCAGGCTCAGCAACGCGGACAAACAAATGGCCAGCACCAGCAGATAACTAAACGAGATCTTCTGCATCAGCTTGAGCGTGGCCAGAATGCACAGCCCGAGGGCCATGATGATCAGCGCGTCTTTCAACGCCTGCGATGACCACAGAATCAACGACGGGAAAAACGCGACGAGCAGCGCCGCCACTTTCGACACGCGAGAATTGCCGAAGAGCATCTGGGTGACTTTGTAGACGACAATCGCCGTCGAAGCTCCCACCGACGCGTTGATCAACTGGATCGCGAACATGTTCGCGCCGAGCACTTCATAAACCGCGGCGACGACGTAGAGCATGCCCCACGCGCCCGCGCCTGACTGAATGAACTGCGCATAACGGCCGCCGTGGAAGTCGTCGCCATGCCATGACTGCTGCAACGACTCACCGTAGAGGTGGTAGGTGTTCGCGTCGCCGCCGAAGAATTCCTGCAACCCGGCCGAAAAGATGATGAAGGCGATGCCGATCCTGACCAGAAGGGCAAGGATGAAGAGACGCATCAGAAACTGCCTGTCCTCGTGCGATCGGATCATCACGATGACCGTGGGCACCGACACCAGGACGCAGAAAGCCAACGCGCCCGCGCCGTACCCCGGAACCAGATACAGAACGGCCCCACAAACAATGAGGGTCAGGATAATCAGGATAGTATTCATCAGTGCTTCTCAGACGTCGTCCGGTAAATCGGGGCGCGTCTTTCGTTCGATGAGAAACTGGTCCTCGCTGCTTAGTTCCTTGATGGTCTTGGCCGGGACGCCGGCGACTAGTTTACCCTCTTCTTCAAGCCGCGCGGTAATTACGGACCCGATTCCGACGATGCAGCGCGCGCCAATCCCACTCCCGGGGGCCATGCGGATTTCCGAACCGATATAAACCATGGGCCCGATCGTTATCGGCATCGTTCGCTGGCGATTGTGCGTCCACAGCGACGAATTGCGCCCGCCAAGTATCACGCGTCTGCCAATCTCGACCCGGTCAGTGAAGTCTATCTTATGTCCGGTCGTGACGATACTGCCATCGCCGAGAATGAACGTCGGATCGATCGGATTCACGACTTCCGGTTCGGGAATCGAGTTGATCTCGTTCAGCCTGATGATCTCCGCGTATCGCCCCAGGCTGACAAAATCGCCGCCGCGAATGATGTTCAAATGGCCGATCCGCACGTGATCTTTCACGACCAGCTTCTGCACGCGTGTGACCACGTTCAGATGACCAATCCAAACATCGTCATCGATCTCACACTCGCGCGCATCGATGATGCTGACGCCGATGCGGACGCGCTTGCCGATGCGGTACCCGAAGAACCACCGATAAAACGGGCGCTTGAGAAACGAAGGCAGAAACGCGAACAGGGCCAGTACCAGGAATCGCGGTCTACGAAACACGGATTTTACGATTTCCTCAACACGGATTTGAAAATCTCGTACACCCTCGGCGCCTGCGAAATCGCTGAATACTTCTGTTCCACGGTCGCGCGCCCTGCCTGACCGAGCCGGCGGCGCAACTCAGCGGATCGCAACAGACGCGTCAGCTTGTCGACCCACTCGTCTTCGGTGCGCGCAAGAAACCCGTTCTGATCGTCCTGAATGATCTCTGTGTTGACACCCACGGGCGAGCAAACCGTCGGAATACCCATGCCCATGAACTGTAACGCCTTCGCGCCGCACTTCCCCTTGCTCCATTTGTCTTCCGGCAACGGCATCACGCCGATATCGATCGGGCGCAGGTCGTCGACTTCCGTCTTCGCGCGCCAGCGCATCGCCTCGACGTCGATCGGCGCGAGCTCGTAAACAGGCGTACCGATCACTCGCAAACGAAAATTCTCGCGCGCCGCCAGTTTCTTCAACGCGCCGCGCAGCGTGTCGAGATGCTGGACCGTGCTGTGACTTCCGGTCCAGCCGATGATCAGTGGGCCGTCCGAGTTTTTCGGCGGCGGCACATGGTACGTTCTCGTGTCGATCGTCGTCGGAACAACGGTAACGCGTTCGTTGTATTGGCGCGCGTACTCGGCGAGATACGGATTGCCGACCATGACGTGCGCCGACAGCCGGCAAATCGTCTTCGTCTTGCCGGCAAACTTCAAATAGCTCAGATAGCCGTTCGAAGGACTGCGATACGAAACGAATATCGCATCGTCGAAGTCGAAAACGATCGGGACGCCGGTCTTGTGAACCATCCGTTCAAACACCGGCGGGCCGAGCAGCGCCGCTTCGCGCAAAATGTAAACGAGATCGTATTCGCGCGCCTTCGTGACCGCGTCAAACCTCCGCCCAAGCCCTTTTGCGACGAGTTGTAACTTCTTCGGCATGCGGCCCGGATGGTAGAGCAGCGCGTTCAGTTCCGGGCACTCGAAAGGCTCGTAGGTGATCTCGACACCGCGTTCGCGGAGCAGTGGTTCCCACTGTTCAATCCGGTATCGCTGGCTAGGCGAGATATCGTAGAGTCCCGGGACTAAGGCGAGAACACGCATGAGCGGATTCAGTATACACGTTCATAAAGGGCCGCATAACGCTCCGCTCCGATAGTTTCGAGATCGAAGACTTGTTCGGCGACGGCGCGGGTGCGTTGCCTGATGTGCCGTTCGGCAGCCATGGTCTGAATCAGATCTCCGATTCGCGCGTACTCGTGTTCCGTGAAGTCTTCGAGCAGTACGCCCGCCTTCCAATCGTTTACTAATGCATCAGAGTCGCCGATGCCGGCGTTGATGATCAGAGGCAAGCCGCAGGCGAGATATTCGGCGTTCTTGGTCGGCGACGAGGCCAGCTTGGAAATGCAAGGCTTGATAAACGAGAGGCCCGCGTCCGCGGCGGCAAGATAAGAAGGGACGAGACGCGCCGGAACCGACGTCACGCTAAAGTGATCCGCCGCGATGTTGCGGCTGTTCATCAACTGCTTCACACGGTCGTGACTTCCGTTCGTCAGCCATAGCATGTGAGCGTCAGAACGGCGGCGAACGAAGTTGGCGAAGAAGTCGGCCATCTGTTCCGTCAGATACCAGCCGTCGAGCGAGCCGCTGTAGACGATCGTGAACTTGTCGCGCAGCCCAAGCTCGGCGCGTCGCTTTGCGCGCTCCTCGTCGCTGAACTTAAACAAGGATAGATCGACGCAACACGGGACGACCGCATGCGGCATGTCGCGCCCGCGTAGTCCGTCCCACTGTTTGATGATGGGCCAGATTCGCTCCGTGAGCGTCACGACTGCATCCGTAACCGCGAAGATCCGGCGCTCCGTCGTTTTCGTGATTCGATACGGAAGACTGCCCTGCCGCCAGTGTCCGGCGTCAACGTATTCCTCAGCCATCAAGCCGCGCAGGTCGAAGATCATCTTCGTTCCGAGCGTCTTTTTTAATGCGAGCGCGATGGCGGCGGGAATGTGGGCGCGCGCGTGGATCATCTCTATCCGGTTGCGACGGACCAGCGATCTCGCTTTGCGAATGCCGGCGAGGACGTCGTAGATCGTCGCCGGGACTGACGGGCGTTGGTGATAACGGAGCCAGTGCCACTCGATGCCGCAGTCGCGCAGTTCGTCGCGAAGCTCGTCACACTTGCGCGCGCCTTCGGGTGTGAATGCTTTGTCGCGTTCAAAACTCAGCAATGTGAAGCTGACGCCGCGCTTTGCCAGTTCCCGCAAGTAAGGGATGACCTGAGTCTGACCAAGCGGGTCAAGCATTCCGTTGTAAGAGATGAACAGGACGCGGCGGCGCTCAAACACCATCGCCGGCCTCCAGCGCAGCTTTGCGGTTTCCACGCAAAGCGTCGAGGAACAGCCACTGAAACCAGCCGATAATCGCGGCCGCGTCCAACACGGCGAGTATCGCGATCACCATGATCGCGCGGCGCACGTTGCGCGTAAACGACGCCGGATAGCAGTTGCGATTGCGCCAGATCGAAACGATCGCGCGCGCCACCAGCATCAGGATCCACAACGCGAACGGCAGCCAGAACCACGAAGGGCGGACGATCAGCACGGCAATCATCACGACCAGCAGCATCGCATAGCGAAACAAAATCCTCTTCTGCCACTGGTTGAACAGCCCCGCGCGAATGTTGTTGAGTGAGTAAACGAGAAAGCGCTTGAACGTCGACTTCAGCGTCGATCGAAGCCGCCAGTAAACCTGCGCGCGCGGCTCGAACACCGCGCGATAACCGGCGCTCTCGAGCCGTTCCATGAAGATCAGATCTTCCGCTGAGCGGAGATGTTCGGGAAAGCCTTTCACTGTCGCCCACGCGTCGCGACGCAGCAGCGACGACGCGATGAATCGCGGCCGTGCGATGACGTCATCCTGCGGCTTTGGCGGCGGAACGTAAGCAATGGCGGCGCACTCGGTAAAGAACGTGTCGGTCACCGGTTCGACGGAACCGTAGACGATGTCCGTCGCATCGTCCTGCGCAGCTTTCGTGACCAGCGCCTCGAGCCACTTTTTTTCCAAACGGATCCCGCCGTCAGTGAACGCCAGCCATTCAAACTTCGCCTTTGCGGCGGCGAGGTTGCGTCCTCTTCCGGGCAACGCCGCTTCCGCGCGAATAAGTTTCACCGGAGCGCCGTTTCGTTTGTAGTCTTCGATTATTTGTGGAGTGGCGTCGACGGAGCCGCCATCGGTTATGACGATCTCGTCAGGCGGGCGTGTTTGTGCGAGCAAGCTGTCGAGCAGCTCGCGAATCGAGTCCTCTTCATCTCGAACGGGGACGACGACGCTGACTCTCATAGACGAGTTAAATAGAGAAGACTGTAACCGATCCGTGTTCTGCTATCCCGGTAACATTAGCCAACGCAGCGCTCATACTGAAACACGGATAAACGAATTCTCTCTCTAACTCGTCGCCAGCGCGTTGACCGGCGCGTTTCGTTTTTCCAGTTCGCCGGCGATCCAGTGATACGTCTCGGTCAATCCTTCTTCGAGCGAGATGTGCGGCTCCCACTGCAAGACTTCGCGGAGACGCGTGTTGTCGCTGTTGCGGCCCCTGACGCCCTGCGGCTTCGTGAGATCGTAGCGTTTGCCGATCTTCTTGCCGGCGATCTTCGCGACCATGTCGACCAGTTCGTTGATCGAGACCATGCGGTCCTGGCCCAGGTTGATCGGCTCGCGATGGTCGCTGCGCATCAAGCGGTAGATGCCTTCGACGCAGTCGTCGACGTAACAGTAGGAACGGGTCTGCTCGCCGTCGCCCCACACTTCGATGTCGTCGCCGTCTTCGGCCAGCGCGATCTTGCGGCAGATTGCGGCGGGCGACTTCTCGCGTCCGCCGTCGTAAGTGCCCAGCGGGCCGAAGATGTTGTGAAACCTGACGACGCGCGTGTCGAGACCGAAATCTTCCGTGTAGTGACGGCAGACTCGCTCCATGTAGAGCTTTTCCCAGCCGTAGCCGTCTTCGGCGTCGGCGGGATAGGCGTCTTCTTCTCTCAGAGGCGTGACGTCGGTCTCTTTCTGTTTGTAACCGGGATAGATGCAGGCGCTCGACGTATAGAGATAACGCTTCACGCCGTTGCTGCGCGCGGCTTCGATCGAGTGCAGGTTGATGAGCGAGTTGTCGCGGACGATGACGGCTTTGTTTGTTTCGATGAAGCCGATACCGCCCATGTTTGCGGCGAGGCCGTAGACCTCGTCGATGCCCTCAGTTGCTTTGAGACAGTTGTCAGCGTGTGAAAGATCGAGCAGGTGAAACTCGTGGGCCGACGTCGGTTCGTATTCGGGTTCCTTGACGTCGACGCCGCGTACCCAGTAACCGCGATTAACAAGATACTTCGTCAGATGATGACCGATAAAACCACCAGCCCCTGTAATCAATACTCGTGTCGCTTCAGGCATTCAGTGCGGATCTCCAGGCAAGAGTTGGGTAAAAAACAAGCGAAACATTAGTGTTCATCGATGAGAAATGCAAGCACCATGTTTCCTATGACTGCTGCGTTAGGTTGGGGGAATTCGGTAAGCGGCCTGCTCGCAGGGCGACGCGGCGGAGACAGCCCCAGAACGGCCGGCTCAGCAAGCCCTCCGGATGAGTCGCAAGCGCACGCGTCAACCACTTCGCGGCTTCGGACTTCCGTCCGGCCTCACTAGCCGCGTACGAGAGACGCAGAAACCGCGTCGCGCGACACCATCGCTGGTCCGATCCACGCAATTGCGGTTCGTAAAACTCGGCGATCTGATCGAACTCTTCCAACTGCCGATGTCCCTCAGCGATCGTCTTGCTCACCTCGTGCAAACGATACGCAGCCATCGGCAGCGGCATGTACTCGCACTTGTGTCCGGCAAGCAACAACCTCACGTACATGTCGTGATCGAAATCGTAATCCCATCGTTCCTGAAAACCTTCGCGGACGATCTCCTTCTTCCAGAAATGCGCCGGCTGCGGCGCCAGGTACGCCCAGCACAAACAGTGCGCCGCCGACTGCGGAACTTTCGAACGAATGACACTCGTTTCGTGGCCCTCGCCGAACATGATCGCGTCGCCGCAGATCCACTCGCTCTTCGGATGCTGCTCGAAGTGTTTCATGACCGCCGCGAACGTACCGGGCAGATAAAGGTCATCGCTGTTCAGGAACGCAAAGATGTCTCCGGTCGCGCGTTCGAGACCTTTGTTAATCGCGTGTACCTGGCCGCGGTCCTTTTCGCTGACCCAGTACGCGAGCCGATCTTCGTACTTGCGAATTATCGAGACGCTTTCGTCGGTGCTGCCGCCGTCGATGATGATGTATTCGAGCGGCTCGTACCCCTGCTTCAACACGGACAGGATCGTCTCTTCGAGAAACCTGCCCTGGTTGTACGACGGAGTGATGATGCTGAGTTTAAGTGCCATACCGCGTTTGGTGCCTCAGGGTTCGAAACTCTTGATCGCGTCGACGACGTGCGACAGTTGCGCCTCAGTGAGCTCGGGATAGACGGGCAGCGCCAGCGTTTCGCGCGCCGCACGCTCCGACTCAGGAAAGTCGCCTTCTTTATAACGGAGGTAGGCGAAACATTCCTGCCGGTGAAGCGGAATTGGATAATACACCTTCGTGCCCACGCCGCGACCTTTCAAATGTTCCATCAGCGCATCGCGATGGCGCGGGACGCGAATCACGTACTGGTGAAAGATGTGGCGCGCGCCGTCTCTCACGACCGGAGTAATCAGCTCAAAACTCAAGCCTGCGTTGTCCAGCATTTCCGAGTAAGCCGCTGCTTTGCGCGCGCGATCGTTGGACCATTTATCGAGGTGCGGCATCTTTACGTTCAGCACTGCCGCCTGCAGCTCGTCCAAACGGCTGTTGATGCCGACTTCCGAATGCTCGTACTCGTTCGCGCCGCCGTGATTGCGCAAGCGCCGCAGACGTTGGGCCAGGTTATCGTCGTTCGTCGTCAACATCCCGCCGTCGCCCGCGCCGCCCAGGTTCTTCGTCGGATAGAAACTGAAACATCCAATGGCGCCCATCGCCCCTGCCTGGCGTCTGCTATCCGTGGCGCCGATTGCCTGCGCCGCGTCTTCCACGATCGGGACGCGATTACCGATCGCCAGCAACGGATCCATGTCCGCGCACTGTCCGTAAAGATGGACGGGCATGATCGCTTTCGTTCGAGACGTGATGACGTCTGCGACGCGCGATGTGTCGAGATTGTAGGTTGCAGGATCAATATCGACGAAAACCGGACGCGCTCCCAGACGCGTGATCGCGGCCGCGGTGGCGAAGAAAGTAAACGGCGTCGTGATCACTTCATCGCCGGCGCTGACGTCGAGCGCCATTAGCGCGAGCAGCAATGCGTCGGATCCGGAAGCGCAGGCGATCGCCTGTTTTGCGTGAACGTACTGCGCAACGGACGCCTCCAGCCTTCGCCCTTCGTCGCCGAGCACGAAGCGCTGCGAATCCATCACCTTCTCGACTGCCTGTCGTAGCTCGTCACGCAGCAAGGCATACTGCGACTGTAGATCCAAAAGCGGAACGTTCATTAGGTAGGGAAATTCGTCCTAATCCGTGGTTACAGCGCCTCGGCCCGGCTCGGTTTCGGTCGAATAATAGTTCGAGTAATAGCCGGAGTAATAGTAATCCTGCTGCTCGAGCTTCACGTTGTTCAGCACCACGCCGAAGATGTGCGCGCCAACGTCCAGCAACTGCTGCTTGGCCCGGCGCACGACCGCGCGCGAACTGCGGCCGCCATGGACCACCAGCATCACTCCGTCCACCATCGTCGAAAGAATCGACGCGTCGGTAAACGAGATCGCCGGCGGCGAGTCGATGATGATGTGGGCGAAACGCTCGCTCAAAAGCAGCAACAGCCGGCGCATCTCTTCGGAGCCCAGCAGCTCCGCCGGGTTCGGCGGCACCGGACCTGACGTCAGGATCTTGAGATTCGGCGTCTTCGGAAAGACCTGCAACAGGTTGTCCAGGTCCTTCTCGCCGGAGAGCCACGTCGTCAGACCTTTCGAGTTCGCGACTTCAAACTGCGCGTGCAAACGCGGCCGCCGCAAGTCGCAATCGATGATCAAAACTTCGGCGCCCGTCTGGGCCAGCATGAATGCCGTGTTGATGGCGGTCGTCGTCTTTCCTTCCGAAGGCTGGCTCGACGTAACGAGAATCGTCTTCGGCGGCTGGCCCGCGGATGAAAGCAGCAACGAAGTTCGCAAGTGACGATACGCTTCCGCGATCGGCGATCGCACGTCGTCGATCATCGCCAGCGCGGTCGTTTCAGAAGGCGGTGCGTTGACCGGAGCGAGGCCCTTCAAGCGGGCGCCGCCGCGGCTCGCGGGAATCATCGCCAGCGCCGGCAGATGAACGTAACGATCCACGTCGTCGAGCGACTTCACCGTATCGTCGAGGAAATCAAGCAGGAACGCGAGACCGATTCCGGCGACGAGCGACAGGACAAACGCGATCATCACGTTTCTGACGCGCGGCGGTCCAACCGGGCCGCGCGGTACGCGGGCGTAAGTCTCGATGCTGACTTCACTTCCCTTGTCGCCCTGCGCGATCTGAACTTCACGGAGTTTCTGCTCGAGAGTCGCCAGATACTGTTTGTTGGTTTCGAGCCGCTGCGAATAGGCGGCCATTTCGATCTTATCGCGAGTTTGCTGGGTCGTGATCGCGCGCTGCTGTTCGTATCGGCTCTGAACGCTCCTCTCGTGCGCCGCGGCGG
>DASRIM010000035.1:0-19660 GCA_035649995.1 Pyrinomonadaceae bacterium
TATTACCCGGGGCTGGTCGTCGAAGGCGAACCGGCGATTGCGGATCGACAGCCGTTTGTTTCAGGTGTGTTTGGCGATGTCTTCGACGTGCTGACTGCGACGGACGGCGCGAAGTCGCCGTTGAATGCATATCGCGCCGTGGTTGTTGGGGGCAGGGTTGATTGGTCGGCAGAGTGGACACAGAAAATCACGGATTATGTGCGCAACGGCGGGACTGTCGTGGTGAATGCAGCGCAGATCAAGAACTTGCCCGCGCAGCTCCTCGGTGTTCGCTTTACCAATGCAATGGCCGAAGCAGACAGCGCGCGGTGTGAAGATGCTCAGGACCTGAGCGGTCAGATGTTTCGTTACGAGAGACTCGAGTTGAAAGGCGCCAAGGCGTTGATTGCGGCTCCGAACGGGGATCCGTTAGTCGCCGTGAATAAGGTCGGAAAGGGATCCGTGGTCTTATCCGCGTTACCGGATTGGCTCGGCCAGGACGAACGGATGACGCCTTTCGCCGCGCACATGCTGGTTCACATTTTCGCGGACATAACTCCGGTTAAGGTTACTGGAGACGTTGAATACTTAATCAACCGCACCGCGACTAGCTGGATCATCACGTTGCTCAACAACAACGGCGTCTTCAAGACGCAGCAGGGGATGGCCCAGGTAGATCGCAGTGCTTACGTCACGGCCACGATTGCTGTGCCCAACGCAAAAATTCAGAGCGCGACCGATTGGATTACCGATCGCGCTCTGAACCCTCAAGCTATTCGTATCCCACCCGGCGGCGTTGCCGTCGTCGAGATCCGAACTACACCGTAACAGTCGTTCCGTCGAATTTCGTCAAACTGAATCCATTGAACACTTCGTTGTAGCAAGCGCGCTGGTCTCGCAGAATGCCAATCGCGATCTGCTCGCCGAGTTTCAACGATTCCGTGGCGTCCGAACGCCAGTGAACACCCGCCGTGTCTCTTCCGAGCGCCACGTTCGCGGCAACCTTGTTGAGCTCACCGCCCACTGTTAGATCGCCGGCGTCAGATCCCAGATAGGGAACGAGACTCAATCCGTCGTCTGTCGGCTGCAACGGAGCGAGCCCGATGTCGACGAGGCGCGTCGTTTCCTTGAACCACGCCTTCAGAATCGTGACGCACGCGCCTGCCACCGTTGCGTGTCCCGCGCCGTACGCAGGATGCGTCGGCGATCCTTCCGGAAACGCCATCGGTAGCAACGCGTTGCCCGCCGGCATGAAACCTTTGAGCCGGTTGTTATCAGAGAACGAATTGAGGATCTCCGGATGGACAGGATAGTTCGCGCCGTCGAAGAGTGTTCGATGAACGCGGGCCGCATGGACCTCGGGACGCAGCCGTCGATGGACAAACCACTTCTGAAACCAAACGGCTTTCAAAGCGCGAGTTGAAACTTCGCACAAGAGCGTCGCGATGTGTGGACCACCGAAGGTGCCGAAGCCGATCTGGCTCGGGTTGCCGTTGTATGGATTGCCGTCGTCGAAAGGCGCGCCCGCACCGGCGAGTACCAGAAACGCTTGAAAGTACGCCTGGAACAATACGTCGATGTGTACCCACTGTCCGATGTCGCGGCCGTTGCGCATGTAGCGCGGAACCGGATCCAAAGCATCAGGCGGTTGGTTGAAGCCGCGTTGGACTGCGAGCCACGTTGCGAAGTCGGTCATGTAGTCGATGCCCGGCAGCGTGGTCGTGATTTTCTGTTCGATCTTGTTCGCGCCGAAGTTGCAGTCGTGGTAGAAAAACTGGGAGAGATAGGGACCGACGCGATCGCCCGGAGTCAGGCCGCGAAAAAGAGTGGCTGTCGTGACGGCGCCGCCGATCTTTGGACCTTTAAAATCCGAACCGTAAAGAGTCAGGTCGGCGGCGGCGGCGTTGGCGATCGGGTTGGCGGCGTATTGCGAGTACGGAACGTCGCGCAGCAGCGCCATCCAGTAGTTTTCGGAAATCTCCGCTGCTTGTTCGCGGCTGGCGAAGGCCGGCGCAGGTGGTTGGATCAGCGCGTGCGCGTCGGGCCCTTCCATGTCGAACGCGAGGCCCGACTGCGGGTTTGTCAGACCGCGATCGCCGCCGAGTGGAATGGCGTCGAAGTCGGCGGGACGGCCGCTGTTGATGGCGTTGACGAGTGCGTCGTAGGCGCTGGCGACGACAGTGCCGTCGTTATTGTGGGGCAAACCTTTCGAGTAACTGCCGAGTTTGTTTGGATAGATCTCTTCGTCGTTGTTGTCCGGGTGTTGAAGATTCTGGGGCGTGGACGCGAGGCCGTTGTTTGCGGCGTCGCGGCGCAGCTTGGCGCACTGATTGGCGCGTTGATTCGAACCAGTCGCAGCTTTGGCCTGGGAGCTTTCGGTTTGGCGTAATGGGTCGACAGCGATTACGCCTGCGGCGATAGTGGCAGCGCCGACGCCGCCGAGGAACGCACGTCTA
Organism: Pyrinomonadaceae bacterium; assembly: GCA_035649995.1. Classification (GTDB taxonomy): domain Bacteria; phylum Acidobacteriota; class Blastocatellia; order Pyrinomonadales; family Pyrinomonadaceae; genus PSRF01. The sequence goes on from DASRIM010000035.1 coordinate 2,436, forward strand.
TTTGATTGCATGGAGGAACCGCCTTTCCTGGGTCATTTAGTTGGAATAAAGAACTGAAGCAGGGAGATTTCCTGAAGCGGGCGTATTCTTATCACAATTGAGGTGAGTTGAGGAAGGAAAAATGGAACACGGATTCAACTGAATCGTCGAATCCGTGTTCCTGTGTGAGCTACGGTTTTTTACCTTTAGCCTTACCCTGGCCTTGACCGCCGCCACCACCTTTAGGTTCAGCCTTCGGTTGTGCCTTGGCTGGAGCCGCAGCACGTTCGACCTTCGGTTGTGCCTTGGCTGGTGCAGCGACGCGTTCAGCCTTAGGTTGTGCCTTGGCTGGAGCAGCAACACGTTCGGCCTTAGGTTGGGCCTTGGCTGGAGCCGCAACACGTTCAGCCTTTGGCTGGTTTTGCCTTGGCTGTGGCTGTTGCTGAACCTGTTGTTTCACAGGTCTTTCAGCCTGTGCGGCCTGCCGTTTTTCCTGGCCGCGATTCACGCGCGTTTCGCGTGGGACATTCGGCTGCGTTTCCACAGGTCTTTGCACGGATTGAACGGACTTGCCGCCTCCGCGCTCGTCCTTCACTTTGAACTTCTGACCCTTGCCACGGTCCGAAGCAGTCTCAACGCGCATCCTGCGCTCCAGATCAGGGCGGAACGACGGCGCAACGGGCCTGGTGCTCGTCACGACCGGCGTGTCATCCAGCTTCTTCGCGATGCCTGGAGGAATGTCTTTCTTTCCGCGTCCCCACGCTGAATGGACCACCGCGTTTCGCAGCGGCGTGAACAACAGCGGATCAAGCACCGGATTCACATTCGCCAGCATGCTCGCATCTGCCCTGCGCGCACGCCTCCAATCGTCGCCGCGCAGAAACTCGTCAACCGGCACGACCGTGACCGCACCCGGTACGCCGAGGTTCACTACACGCTGATACAGGTTGTCGTTAGTCAGGTAATACGGCTCCCATCCAGCGTTGTAGTAACGCGGAACGTAGACGTCGCCTGGTCCAAGCGGCACCCAGCCGATTTCGTTCTGTCCAAACGGAACGAATGCCACGAGCGCGGGTGAGTACGACGGCGCCGTGTTTACGGTGTCAGGTACCCAGTACCAGCGATCGCCGACAAAGGCCCAACGCCCGTAATGATAAGGCGCATAGCCCCAAGGTTCGCTCGACACCCAGGTTGGTCCATACGGATAGTCCGTCATCCAGTAACCCGACTGATAAGGCATCCAGCCAGCGTCAACGCGTGGAGACCACGCGTGGCCGTAGCCGTTCAGGTTGCGCCAGTCGCCGTAGTAGTCGAGGTCATACAGGCCGGGGACATATGAATTCACATACTGATAACTGACGTTGCGCCGGTACGGATCGAAGTAATAGGGATCGTTCACGTAGGTGTTGTAATCGCGATAACGGCCGTCGTAGTACTGCGGATACTGGTACGAGTAGTAATCGTCCACGAGGTATCCGGCGTCGCGCCCGTCGATCTGCGAGAGCACGACGTCAGCCGCCGTCTGTCCGATCAGCGTCAGCATTTCGCCTTTGCTGATCTGTCCACTGCCGTCGAGGCCGACTACCTGTGCCAGTCCGCTCAGCACGGAGACTAGTACCTGACCGTTGTCGATGCCGACGTTGTAAAGACCTGGCTCCTGGAAATCGACCGCTCCGTACGGCGTCGCCACTTCAAACAGATCGCCGCGGTCCAGGTAACCGACGTCGAAAACCGCCGAGCCGTCGCGCAGCGCCAACTGCGTGCGTCGATCGTTCAGCGTCAGGACGTCAAGCGAAGTGTTTGGATTGAGGCGCGCGAAGTTGCGTCCGGTGAAAGCGAGACTCGCGCGCGAATTGTCGCGCGTGTAGATGCGGTCGCCGACCGAAAACGGCTGGTTCTCGGTTGCGGAGATCCACTGATCGCTGCCGGCGTTTGACGTATTCTCTTGAGCATTGCTCAGCGCCACGTCACCTTCAACACGTTGGATGCGCGCGGCGTTCGGCACCTCTTTGGCCACTGCGGTTGGCTCGCGTTTCAACCACCATGCGACGCCCACGCCGGCTACCAAGGCGCAAACGATCGCGACGATCGTGAGATGCGGCCACACTTTTAGGTTATTCATTTGCCTACTGCCCCCTCACATTTGTTTTCACGGGAATAGCGGGCAAGGACCATGCCAACCGGAAAAGCGCGCGTTTTACGGCCCATGGCTGAACCATATCGTTGATAGCTGAAGCATATCGTCTCGTTCAACTACACAAAACGTGCGATTTTCTTTGCATTTTGATGATGGAATGGCAATTGCCGAGAGTGCAGCGTCGGACCTCTCTCCGCTTTTTCAGTACTGAAAGGAAACGAAAGAAGTGAAGATCAAAAACGTAGGCTTGTCTCTTGCGATCATCGCCTCCTTGCTGGGGACAGCCGGCCTCGCCAACGCACAGGGCGGACGCGGCCGCGGTGAAGAGCGGAGACAGGAAAAACAGGCCGGCCGCGAGCAGCGCCACCAGGAGCGACAACAAAACAGCGCCGAGCGCCAGCAGCGCTGGGAGGAAAAGCGCCAACAACAGATCCAGCGTTCGCAGGAACGGCAACAACGCTGGGAGCAGAACCCGAATCGCACTCCGGAACAAATTCAGCGCTCGCGCGAACAGCAGCAGCGCTGGGAGGAACGACGTCAGCAGCAGATCCAGCAGTCACGCGAACGTGAAGAACGTTGGCAGCAACAGCGCCAACAGCAGATCCAACGCCAGCAGCAGCAACAAGAACAACTGCGGCAGCGGCAGTCGGAACGCGATCGCGACCGCAACGATCGAAACGATCGCAACGACAACTGGCGCGACCGCAACGACCGCAACGATCGCAATGACAACTGGCGCGACCGCAACGACCGCAACGACAACTGGCGCGACCGAAACAATCGTAACTGGCGTTTAGAGCAGCAACAGCGTGAGTTGCGCTACCGTCAGGAGTTACAGCGCCGGCAAAACTTCTTTCAGCAACGCCACCGCCTGCTCGAGCAGCAACGACGCCTCAACCAGTTGCGATACCAGCAGCGTTACGTCGAACAACTGCGCCGCGATCAGTTGCGGTTGCAGCAGTGGCGCTATAACGACTACGGCCCATACAACTATCGCTATCAACGCGGCAGCAACTACTACTACGCCAACCAAAATGGCGCGGAGATGTTGAAACGCGCCATCAACGACGGTTATCGCGAAGGCTTCTCCGCCGGTCAGGCCGATCGGCAAGACGGTTGGGGCTTCAATCCTCAAGAAGCTTACGCCTACCAGGACGCGAGCTACGGATACGACGGTTACTACGTCGACCTCGGCGAGTATCAGCACTACTTCCGTGAAGGCTTCCGCCGCGGTTACGAAGACGGCTACTACAGCCGTTCGCGCTACGGCCGTTCCTCAAACGGCGGCTTCAGCATCCTCGGTACGATCCTCGAGCAGATCCTCGGGTTCCAGTTATTGAATTAGCTCATAAACCACGGATTACACGGATTTCGGTCCGTGTAATCTGTGGTCTAACTCGCAATCGCCTTCTCGGCTTTCGTGCGCACAAACGCGTAGTTCAGTTGCGGCAGTGAATTGAACTTCGCTGCTTTGGTGAACGACTCCTTCGCCTTCGCCGCATCGCCTTTTCCTTCATAAGCCTGGCCCAGCAGGTAGATATTGTTTGGGTTCTGCTGGTTCGACTGGTTGAGCTCAGCGATCGCCGCGTCGTAGTTCTTTTCCGCCAGTGCGATCATGCCGGCCAACTCGTGCGCCTGTTTGATCTGGTTCTGGTTTTTCGCCGCCTCAGCGCCTTTACGGAAAGTTTCAGTCTCGGTTTTTGCCACAGCGAGGTCTCCCTTGCGGACGGCGACGCGCGCGAGGTTGTAGTGATGGAAGCGCGCCGCATTGTCTTTGACTTGCTGCGACAAGTTGGCGTCGGCGGAAATGATCTTCACCGCCTCGTCGAACGCTTTTTTCGCGTCGTCGAAACGGCCCATCTCGAGCAGGATGTTCCCCTTCAGTTGAAGGTCGCCGGCCATCGCGGGAACGTCGTTGGTCTTTTGTCCGAGCGCGTACTGCTTCTCGACCTCGGCCAGCGCCTGGTCCCAGCGTCCGCCGTCAATGGCGACGATCATCTGTCCAAATAGAGCGGTGCGCCGTTCGCCGTCGGTGCGAGCTTTCTCCGTGATCTTCTGCAACTCAGCCGTCGCTTCAGCGGATTTGCCTTTGTAGGTCAGGGCCGCGGCGATGCCGAAGTAGGAATTCAGGAAGTTCGGATCGATGGCCAGCGCTTTGTTGTACTGCGTGATTGCTTCGTCGAACCTGCCGGTTTTCAACAACAGCTCGGCGTATGAATCGTACGGATTCGGATCGTTGGGGATAAGCTCGATGTACTTCTTGAAAGCGTTCTCGGCTTCGGCGAATTGCTCGTTCTGACGATACGCGTAGCCGAGAATGTTGAAGGCGGTCGAGTAGTTGGGCGCCAGCTCAGTCGCTTTCTTGTAATGAGTGATCGCTTGGGTGAAGTCCTGCTGGCCGAAGTAGTAGCCGCCGAGTGTGAAGTGCGCGCGCTCGTCGTTTGGATAGGCGGCGACGAGCTTGTCGAGAATTTCCTTCTGCTTCGTCGGGTTGGCATTTGCTCCTGCTTCCGCAGCCTCGATCAGCATTCGTTCACCGTCAGAAGCATTCGCGGAGTGCGCGACGGCGTGTTTCAGATGATCGAAAAACTCTTTTGCCGTTGGTGAAGTCTGCGCGCGATTAAGGTGCGCTAGAGCGAAGTTCGGATCGAGCGCGATCGCTTTGTCGTAGTGTTGAAGCGAATCGGTGATGCGCAACTTTTCCGACAGATCGCGTCCGGCGAGAAACGCTTTGCGCGCCTCCTCGGACGAGGTCGTGATCGCGATTTTGCCGTTGGTGTTGGCGGCGGGCGCGTTGTTCGCGGTCGAGGTCCTGTTGGGTTCGACCTGGCATCCTGCGAGCGCCAGTAAGATAAGGATCAGGCTGAATGTTTTCAGACGTAGCATTGCGGGCTCCTTGAATGGATCAGTAGCGGTGTGGAAAACGGGGAGATCTCTTGTTAGTTCGTGTGGCGCGAGAATAGGACTCGAGTGAGGATGAGTCAAGATTTTTTACGTGAACTCGTCCAACTCTACCGATCGGTGGATCTGATCCATTATTACGGAGCTTTTAAGATGAAACCACGGCGCCGGATGTTCTTCACGCATGCGGTATCGAGGCCTTTGCTGGTCCCGGTTTCAACGAACCGCGTTTGCAGGTTCTCGACGCAGTCCAGACCTTCGAGTCCGCCAAAGCCGTGCGCTCCATCCGGGACCACGACGTGCAAACTATTCGGCAGCGTGCGGGCGACAGTGTCGCCGTTGACTGGAGGTGTCACCGGATCCCATTCGCCGGTCAACATCAAAACAGCGACGTCTGAACGAACAGGTTTTCCGTAATCAGATGGGATAGTCGCGCGCGGCCACAAGGCACATGCTTCGCGCTGCTGCCGCAAACGATACTCGCCGAGAAAAGTATTCTGCGCGAGGCGCTCGTCTTCCTTGCGTTTGATCCATGCGAGATCTTCGGCGCACGTCACGGTCAGATACATTCCGTTGCTGCCGGTGCCGACGAGGTTTCTCCTGAAGTTGAACGCCGCCTGGGTCAACGGCACGAAGTTGCCCTCGGCGGCAAGGTGCAGGAACAGGGGAACGCGGGACGCACCGCCCGGGCTGTACAGCATGTAACGAACTGCTTCCGCCGCGACGTCGCGAGACAACGACACCTTGATCGGGCTCGTCGATCCCTGCGGTTGAAATTCAACGTCAACCGGACCCTTCATAAGCCGGTCGAGCACGGCTTTCGCGTCGCTTTTGACGTTCGGAAACGCCTTGTTGCAAGCCTCGTCCGCGAGGCATTCCGATAACACACCTTGCAGCGCGCGCTCAGTCTGTTCCGCGTAGTCCTTCGGCAGATACTGATTCGTCGGCGAGACGCCCTGAAGCATCACGGTGCGCACGTGCTTCGGGTGCTGGCGCAGGTAAACCATGGCCGCGCGCGTGCCGTACGACCCGCCAAAGAGATTGATCTTTTCGTAACCCAGCGCGGCGCGCACTTCGTCGAGGTCGTCGGCCGCGATCGTGGTTGTGTAAAGCGTCAGGTCAGCTTTCGGTTCGAGTTCCCGGCGGCACTGGCGCACCCCGTCGAGCGGGAAAAAGTAACCGAAAAAGCTCTGCGGATTCTTTGGATCGTAAAACTTGCAGTCGAGCGGATACGACTGTCCGGTGCCGCGTTGGTCCACGAAGACGAGATCGCGATGCTGGCGTATCTTTGCGAGTGCACGAGCGAGTCCCGGCGCATCTTCAGTCGCGGCGGATCCAGGTCCGCCCGCAAAGTAGAAAAGGGGATCTGGTTCGCGCTGCGCACCGGTCGCCGGCAGGACGAGGACGTTGATGTTGATCTTCCGTCCCTTGCGCGTCGCGCGGTTCTCGAAGACCTCGTACGTGCCGCACTTCGCCGGCCCGGTAATATTCCTGACCTCGCACGGCTTCAATTCGATCGGAGTCTGATTTTGGGGCTTGGCGCCGCTTGTCTGGAGGAGAGCGACGACTCCGACGATTAGCAGGCACGCGGATCGAAAGTTCATGATTTAAGGTTTACCTCGCGGGCTGAATTTAGTATTCAGCCTCCGAGTACGTAAACCCAGCCGGGAAAGTTTGCGTGGGGTGAGTTAAATTCTGATCAGAACTCGCGGACGCCGGAAACGTTCGTCGCCGCGGCGAGGGCGCTTCTGACCGATGCCGAGTCGTACTGAATGTTCGAGTTGCCGCCGCCGTTCGTGGTGAACGTTGGCGCGAGGAAGTTTCCGGAGGTGCGATTGAATCTCGCGATGGTGATGCCGCCGAGTATATCTCCGTTACCGCCGCCGTCGCGTTCGACAACGCCTTCGCCCAGGACGAGAATCACGCCTCTGAAGTCGGGGTTACCGCGCAGCGTTAGCTTGCCGGTGACGACCAGGAATCCCGAGCCGCTGTTCAAAGTGCAGTTGCCGTCGACGAACGTGAACTGATGACTGGTCAATGAATCGTTGATGGACGTCGATGAACCAGACGCGGGTTTGAAGTAACGTCCAATCGATTGCGCCTTGGTTTGAAGCGTGTTCAGGTACGCGCGAGCTTTGTCCGCGGTGTCGAGGAACGCCGGTTGTTCGACGGTATTCGCCGCGCCCGCATCGTCGGTAAGCAGACCGATTTCCGGATCGGCAACCGTGTCGTGCTTGACGATTCCTGCATTCGCGTCAGACTCATCGCAGGCTGAAACGGCAAACGACGGGCGCTGCGGATCGACGCCGGAGAAGTCGGCGCCCGAGTACCACTTGCTACCGCTGCTGCCGGTGTCGAGAGTGAGCGGCGTGCAGTCGTCGGCGCCGCGAATGACCACGCCGGCGGGCGCTTCGAATTCGAGTGCCTCGCGGTTGATCATCAGTTCCAGACGCTTCTCGGCGCCCTGCGGTCCAAAACCATAAGATTTGAGCAGCAGCCGTTTCGGCTCGGGCGACGTAACGCGCGCGGGAATCGACGTGGTCGCCGGCGATGACGGGAAACTCAGATCGAGCACCTGCGTGCCGCCGAGATTGAGCGTGTACGTTGTTCCATCCGCTTTCACGGACGCCTTATCAAACGTCACCTTCAGAGTCGTTCCGACAGTATCGACTTCACCGGCAAACGATCCTTCGAGCGTCGTAGTCGCGGCCCACGGGCGGGTTTGAGTGATGGTCAATTCGAAGTCGGTTTCAGGAATGACGACGTCGTCCTGCGTGCTGCTGACCGGCCTTTCAATTACAAAACTGCCCAACGTCGAGTCGAGCGTCAGAGGATATGTATGTGGATCGGGCGAGAGAGTGGTGGCTGTCTGAGCTGAGTAGCGAATCGTTACTTCCTGCGCGCCGCTGCCGAAGGTGCGTTGATACGGCAGTCCGGAGTCGCTGCCTTCGATCGAACCGGAAGTCTCAAACTGGACGATGTGACTCTCGGGATCGAGGTTTTCAACCGTTACGCGATAGCCGCCGGTGATCGAACCGAGCGAGACTGGGACCAGGCTATCCGGATCGAGGCGATCGTTATAAGGAAGCCAACCGGCGAGACGATTGGCGCCGCTGTTGTCGGGACCGTTCGAGATGTCGGGAACGACGGCGGTGCGAAAGCTGATGCGGTCGGTCGAGGTGACGAGTGGCTTCGTGTTGCCTCGCAGCACGTTCAAGGCCGACTGCATTCCTGATTCGGCTACGTAGAAGGCCTGCATCTCGGCGGTCGAACCGATCGAGTTGTTGGCGGACATCGCCGTGGTCATGATCAATGCGCCGCCGGCGCCGAGCAGGAGCACTGTAACCAATAACATCGTCACTAAGGCTGCGCCTCGTTCACCTTTTCTAACGGGTTTATTTGAGCGGCGGCTGTTTGCTTTGATTGCGGTCTGGCGGGTCATGGCTGGGTCAGGCTCCTTAGTAAACGATTGAATTGCGCAGCACTACGTCGGACGTGAGTTGCACCTGGGAGGGGGGCTGATAACCGTCCGACTCGGGAGTGCCGACTGCCGGCAGCGTCACGCCGACGGCGATCACGATGAACTTCGCGGCGCTCGGCGAGACTTCGCTCTCCGCCGTTCCCGCTGCATTGACGACGTTCGTGATGTCGCACTGGCCGCTGCCGTTGATCGTCGTGTTGTAGGTCACTTTCTCGTCGTAATAACGGAAGATCAGCGAGTCGATGCGATTGGCGAGCACGGTCGTCTGGCTCGATCCGTTCTTCTCGTAACGAACGATGTATCGCTGACCGAGATCGGCGTCCACGTACATCAGGAACTTCACGTCTTCATCAGCATCGGTGACGTCGCCGTCCTCGAAGTAACCGTTGGCTGTATCGGGCAGGCCATTGAGGTTGGAAACGATGCGGAGCGACTCGTTGTCGGAATCGTTCGTGACGATGCCGTTGCTTGCTATCGCCGGCAGGCCCGAGGGCAGTTTCAAACCGGAGTTACTGATCTCGCGCGTCATGATGTTGAGCGCGCGCTGCACGTCGGCGATCGCGTCTGACTTCCGATCCTCGCGTGAACGAACGTTGAAACCGCTCGCGAGCAAGCTTGCTGAGAGGCCCATGATCGTGATCGTGATGGTCATCGCGATCACCAACTCGATCAGCGAAAAACCGGCTTCGTTTTGTGAACGTGTGGTCTGCATTTGCGTGGCCTTTATCTATGTTGCTATTGGACCGCGTAACCGCCGGCAGCCAGGGTCGAACGGAAGGAAACGAGCACGACCGACGAACGCGTCCAGGCCGGCGTGCCCTCTGTCGGCGTGACGGTGATCGTGATCTTCTTCAGTTGCTTGAGCGAGAGGTCGTCGTTGGTCTCATCGGTGATCGTCTTGACGACGGAGTAGCTGCGTTCGCCGGTGGTGACCGTTGCGTTCGTGGTGCCGGCGTTCAAGCTGATGTCTTCGAAGTTGACGCTGCGGAGTTGTTCCAACTGTTGCTGGGCCACACCCATCGCGAGCGCGCGGTCGCCGCCGCCGACGTTGTTTTGTAAGGAGAAGGCAAAGAGAGACGAGACTGCGAGCCCCGCGACCATCATTACGACCATCGAGATACTGGTCTCGATCAGCGTGAAGCCGCGCTGGCCTTTGTCTTTTTTCGGGGTTGGTTTGTTTCGCGAGATGAGTTTCATGACGGACCTTTTCGAGTGAACTAGAGAATGACGACGACAGGAACCATCTTCGAACCGCAGCCGGAGCTGAACGTGATGCTGTAAACACCGATCGACTTCTTCGATTTGATCGTGAAGCTCGTTGCGCTGCCCGCGCCGACGGTCTGAGGACCGCCCGGGGTTACCTGAAGATCGGATGGCTTGCTGGAGGTTCCGGTGATGCTGATGCTCGAGCTGCCGTTGTGGCTGACCTTGATCGTGGCCGTGCCTTCCATGTTGAGAACTACCGTCGCCGGATCGGTTGAGATGGTGCAAGACGCGGGTGTTGGCGTTGGAGTTGGAGTCGCAGTCGGGCTTGGCGTTGGCGTCGGCGTCGCGTTTGGACGCGGCGTTCCGGCGGGCGATGGCGTCGGCACCGGGTTTCCGTTAGGGAGAGTGATGTCGGGAGTTGGAACTGGAATGACGTCTCCCAGGCTCGGAGTCGGCCCTGCTTCGGGTGTGGGAGTCGCGACGGCAACTGGCGTCGGCGTCGGGGTCGCGCCCGCAGCGAGATCGCCAACCTTGAGCGTGACGTTCGGGACGGAGTCGTCGAACACGCGGCTGTCGATCGTGATGTCGCCTGAACCGGTGACGTCCACGGAAACGGAATCACTGTTGTTACGTAATCTGATTGAGACCTGCGCATTGGCTGTCGTGACGTCGTCGACTTTGCTCCAGGTGCGGCCGCGCCAATCGAAAGAGATCGTCTCGACGGTTTCGAAGCTCACGTCGTCGGGCAGCGCGATGGTCCGGCTGTCCATTGTGCCGTCGCCGTCGAGGTCCATCGTTACGGCGTAACTGGTTTTCGTATTGTTGATGGCGACACTGGCGCGCTCGCTTTCAACGTCCGCGTGCATGCGGATCGAGTGCATGCGCGCTTTTTCGACGTACGACGCATACTCGCGAGCAGCGCCGGAGAGACGGACAGAAGCGCGAGCGCGAGTGATTCCGAGGAGGCCGAAGGCGGTGACGATCGAGATGATCGTCGCCATCACGAGAATCTCGACCATCGAGAAACCGTTGTGCTTGCGCGCCTTCAAATTAGTTTTCGTATTGTGTCTGGGCATCATCATGGTCCAAATCGATTTTTGCGATGGTCCAACGACCGTCGCCGCCCTTTGAGCAAGAGTGGTGCCACGAAAATTCCTCAGTAAAAACGCAAAAAATCCAAGACGCGATAAATCGGTGGTCTTGACTGAACTTCAATCAGGTTGGCGCAAACTCATCAGCTTGACTGGTGGTTGAACGATCGCTGGAAATCAAAGTCCATTCTTTATAAAGACCGCAGACACAAGAGGTTCTGGTTGCGGCTGCCCATCAGGAGGAAGAGGCATGTTGGTTGCTACGTGAATGGGTAGGGAGCTCTCTCAGTGAGAGCAGACCAAGACTCACGAAAATCGCGCCCCAGGGTAGAGCTTATGAAGAAACATGACTTATCGGAAGCAGCTTCAAACTTGCTGATCTTCTCGTCGGTGACCGTGGCGTTGATGCCCTTCCTGCTCGGCGATCAGCTTCTGGTTGTGTTGAGCGGGTTCATGCAAGAGGGCGGATTGATGGTGAATCAATTCAGTGACTATGTACTGTGGCTCGTGTCCTGACGTGAATCAGATCTGTCCTACAAGCGTTCGCCGTTTCCTCTAAAAACCTGTAAAAATCGCGGTTTTGCTACTGGCATTTCTCTTGCGAACTTGCCTGGACATGAGTGTAAGTCTGGCAGTCGTACTGAGCTTGTTAATAACGGGCGCACAGGTTTCAACCTCCGACAAACAAACCATCGCCACGTTCGAAAAGCGTGTGAAGGAATACGTGAAGCTTCGGAACCAGGTGAAGGAAAAACTCCCGACCAAGGTCTCCAAAGACAGCACTCCCGAACAGATACACGCTTACATGACGTCGTTCGAAGACGCCGTTCGCGCTGCGCGCGCGGGAGCGAAACGGGGCGAGCTCTTCGTGCCTGAAGTCGCGACGTACATTCGCAACGTGCTCCGCGATGACTTTAAAGGCCGAGACAAAGTGGAGCTGCGAAAAACGATCCTGCAAGCCGAGACGGCGGGAGTGGCGGTCAGGGTCAACTATCCGTACCCTGAACAGAAAGAGTTTACCGAGATGCCGCCGACTCTCCTGCTCAAGCTGCCTCAGTTGCCGCAGGAGTTGAGGTATCGCTTTGTCGGCACGAACCTGCTGCTGGTGGACCGCGAAAACAACGTCATCGTCGACTACATGCCGAACGCGTTGCCGTAAAGAGAGGATTAAGAGCCGAGGGAGAATGAATCATGCCGCGAGTTCTATCGTTTCTGTTATTCGTCGCACTACTCTTTGTCACCATTTCCGGTGAAGCGCTTTTCTGTGAAGTATTCGCGCAGAAACCCGCCCTGGCCCAAAACGGGGCGGCGCCGGCGTCTCCGGTGAAGCTGACGTTGCCCATGAAGGATGGTTCAGTACGTTTCGCCGCCATCGGCGATACCGGAACCGGTGGCAAGGGCCAACAGCAAATCGCCGACATGATGATCAGGTACTGGCAAGTCTTTCCGTTCGAGTTCGTGCTGATGATGGGCGATAACATGTACGGCGGTGAGAGTCCGAAAGATTTCGTGGAGAAGTTTTCCGGAGTCTATAAGCCGCTGCTCGACAACAAGGTGAAGTTCTACGCCGCGCTTGGCAATCACGATCTCGCGTTACAGGCGAACTATGAACACTTCAACATGAACGGGAAGGAGTACTATCGCTTCAAAAAGGGAAACGTAGCGTTCTACGCGTTGAACAGCACCTACATGGACCAGAAACAGGTCAAGTGGCTGCAGGAGCAGTTGGCGCTGGATACGTCCGAATGGAAGGTCTGTTTCCTGCATCATGCGCCGTACTCGTCCGCGAAGAGTCACGGATCGGACGAGGAGCTGCGCAAGGTCGTCGAGCCGATCTTTGTCAGACACGGCGTGAACCTGGTGCTTACCGGACACGATCACGTCTACGAACGAATCAAACCGCAGAACGGGATCTACTATTTCGTCTCCGGCGCGGCCGGGAAACTGCGCAAGGGTGACATTAAGAGATCGTCCCCGTTGACTGATAAAGCGTTCGACACTGATCTGCACTTCATGTTGTTTGAAGTTGTGGACGATCAGTTGTATTTCCAGACTATCTCGCGCACCGGCGAGACGATCGACACCGGTGTGATGGCGCGCCAAAAGGCTAAGAAGTAGTTGGATCTGCTCAATCTGTGGAGGCTGTTTTGTTAACCACGTTGCCCTCGGAGTCGTAGATGGTCACGTCTCCGAACGGCGTTACCTGGTCCTTCACCTTCTCCCAATCTCCTACGATCACGATCGCGGCGCGATACGTGTCGAAGTATTTAGCGGCGGCTTTCTGGATGTCCGCGGCGGTCAAGGCCTCGATCTTCGGCCGGAAATCGTTGATAAAACTCTTGTCGAGATCGAATGTGTAGACCGTGTTGATGCGGCCTGCCAGGCCAAACTGGCTCGCCAGTTCGACCGAGAAGTTTCCCGTGCTGTACTCCTTCGCGGCGTTCAGTTCTTCATCGGTGACCGGCATCACGCGCATGCGATCGAGCTCGTAAAAGATTTCGAGCAGCGTTGGACCAGTGACTTCGTTGCGCACGAAAGCACCGGCCAGAAACGAACCCGTCTTGGCGAGCGTGTTTGACGAACTGAACGGCGAATAGGTGTAACCCTTCGATTCGCGAATGTTGCGCGTCAGACGCGAGTAGAACGAGCCGCCGTAGATCGTGCTCGCGGTGCGGATTGCGAAGTAGTCCTTGTCTTTGCGCGGAATGCTTACGTTGCCGATATAGATGGCCGACTGGATCGAGCCCGGCCGGTTCACGAAGTAGATCTGGCGCTTGTCGCGCTTCGGCACCGGCGGGTTCTCGTCGGGCGGCACCGTTCCGCTCTTCCAACTTCCGAACGCCTTTTCGATCTCCGCGAACGTCTTGTCGACGTCGATGTGGCCGACGACGATCAGATGTGACGCGTTGGGGATGTAGTACTTCGCGACAAACGCTCTCAAGTCCCCGCGCGTCAGCGCGCTGATCGACTTCTCGTCCGGCACGACGAAGCTGTAAGGATGATCGCCGAAGACGGCTTTCTGAAAACGCTCGTTGACGAGGAAACCCGGATCGGCGCGGCCGGCGCGAATCCCCTGAATGGTGTTCTCCTGGGCCAGCTTGACTTCCGTTTCCGGGAACGACGGATGTTGGGTCACGTCGCTCATCAACTCGAACAGTTTTGACGAGAACTCTGCGAGTGACGAAGCCGACATCGTGGTTGAGTCGGAATCGCTGCCGAGCGACAACGTGCCGCCGATCGAGCGAAGTTCTTCTTTGAGCTGTTTGCTGGTGCGCGTGTCAGTGCCTTCATTAGCGACGGATGCGGCGATCTGGGCGATGCCCGGATGTGCTTTGCGGTCCGTTGCGGTCGTTGCCGAGCGGAACGTCAGGATCGCTGAGACCTTCGGAATGTTTGGCAGCGGCGCCAGGACCACGGTCAAGCCGTTCGCGAGTTTCTTCTCGGTGATCTTTGGCAGATTCAACGGTCGCGCCGCTCCCGGAGCAGGCGGCGTCTTTTGTTGCGCGAGCGCGGTGGTTAGAAACAGAGTCAGCGAGAGTATGGCGAGTATGGTTTTCATTTGCTTTCACCTTTGTGGTCTGCGGCTTTCTTTTCCGGAACGCGATCGATGACGGTGCGATTCGTCGCGACGAGATACTTCGCCGCGGCGGCTTTGACTTGCGCCGCGGTTACGTTCTCGAACGGCATCAACAGCGAGTTGATCTGCTGCGGATCGTCTCGGAAGAGAGCGAGCGCCGAGAGTAAGTGAGTTTTTCCCATGCTCGACTCGAGCTGGCTGTAGAAGTTTGACCGGTATTGGACCTTGGCGTCGGCGAGCTCTTTTTCGGTGACGCCTTTGCTGGAGACGTCGGCGATCACGGCGTCGATCTCGCGCAGGATCTCGTCGGCCGTGTGACCTGGTTTGTAAGTCATGCGAGTGGTCATGATCATCGGGCCGGTGTAGTCAAACTCGTTGCCGAAATAGTTGAGCCCGCCGCTGAGGTCCAGCGTCAGTTCTTTTTCCTTCACGAGGCGTTGATACCAGCGCGAGCTTTCGCCGCTTTGAAGAATCTGGACCAGCAACGCCATCGCGGGAAAGTCGGGGGAGTTTTGCGGCGGCAGGTGATAGCCGGTCGCGAGCGCCGGGAGGTTCGCGAGTTTGTCAGTTTGCGCGACTCGCTTTTCTTTCGTTTGCGGAGGCTCGGTGAGATCGGCGCGCTGCGGCATCGGTTGCGACGGAATCGCGGCGAAGTGTTTCTCGACCATCTTCTTCACGTCGGCCGCTTCGACGTCGCCTACGATGGTTAGCACGGCGTTGTTCGGCGCGTAGTAAGTCTTGAAGAAGTTGCGGACGTCCTCGATCGTTGCCGCGTTGATCTCGGAGAGCTCGCCGTAGCCGTTGTGCGCGTTGTTCCAGTTCGTGAAGGCGTTCTCCCACAGACTGATCCACTCGAACAACTGGTAGGGTTGGTTGAGCACGTTGACGCGCACTTCTTCGCTCACGACCGCTTGCTGGTTCTTGAGGTTCTCCACGCTGATGTCGAGTGAGCGCATGCGATCCGCTTCGAGCCACAGGCCCAGCTCGACGCGGTTGCTCGGCAGCGTCTGGTAGTAGTTGGTGTAGTCAAAATCGGTGTGGCCGTTCAGGCTGCCGCCATTCGCTTCTACAAACTTTGCGTGCTCAAACTTCTTCACGTTTGCCGAGCCTTGAAACATCATGTGCTCGAACAGGTGTGCAAAGCCCGTGCGGCCCTTGGGCTCGAGACGGAAGCCGACGTTGTAATAAACGCCGACCGTCACCACGGGTGCGGTGTGATCTTCCGAGATCACGACCTTGAGCCCGTTCGGAAGCTTGTAATAAACGACCGGAATGTTCAGTGGTTTGGCGTAAGTGCCGGAGAAAGCCGCAGTCATAAACATGAACACGGCGATGGATGTGGCTACAATTCGTCGCATAGTCTGGACGTCCTCACTTTGATCAGTGGTATTCGTGTTTGAGGTGAGCTACGCAGCGTTGACAGTACGTGGTCAGTATAAACAAAGTTTCGACTTGGGCTACAATGCCACGCGATGTTTTGGGCAAATGCGATCCGAGTTCTTGTTGTTCTCTTCATTATCTCGTGGGACATGCAACGCATACCGGCAGGTTTATGGGGTGGAGAGCATATTCGAATCGACGTCGGTGAGAAGACGGCGACGGTTGAATACGATTGCGCGCATGGTGTGATTCAGGGGCCGCTGACGCTGGATAGTAACGGGCGTTTCAACTTGCGTGGCAGGCATACGCCTGAACGCGGCGGGCCGATTCGCGCGAACGATCCTGAACGCTCGCAGCCGGCCACTTATATTGGATCGATCAATGGCGACAAGATGACGTTGACGTTGAGGGTTGCCGGCGCGGAGGACGAAACATTCAAGTTGGAGAAGGGCAAGGAGGGGGAGCTTTTTAAATGCAAGTAGCGCGAAAGTTTCTGATACGAGGCGAGGTGCAGGGAGTTGGATATCGTTTCTTCGCGCAACGCGCTGCTGCGAGGCATCAGGTTGTCGGGTACGTTCGCAATTGTCCGGATGGAACGGTTGAAGCGTTGGTGGAAGGACCGGCGGTGAGTGTTGAAGCGTTCAAAAACGATCTCGCCGCGGGACCGCAGTGGGCCGTCGTGGATCAGTTGGAAGAGATCAATCTTGATCCGTCAGGGGCGTATTCGCAGTTTAGAATCGAAAGATAAAATGGACCATCTAAAATCGTTAATTCGCGAAGTGCCGGACTTTCCCAAGCCCGGCATCAATTTTTACGACATCACCACGCTGCTCAAACATCCCGAGGGGTTGCGCAACACAGTCGACGCGCTGGCGGCGGAGTTTGAGGGTGAGAAGATCGACTCGGTGATTGGCGTCGAAGCGCGTGGTTTTATTTTCGCGCCGGCGCTGGCGTATCACCTGGGCGCCGGGTTCGTGCCGGTGCGCAAGCCGCGCAAGCTGCCGGCGGAATGCGCTGAGATCTCGTACGATCTCGAATACGGTCAGGACACGTTGCAGATACACAGGGACGCTGTCGGCGACGGCCATCGAGTGATCATCGCGGACGATCTGTTGGCGACTGGCGGTACGGCGCGCGCGGTAGTTGATCTCGTGGAGCAGTTGGGCGGGACGGTGGTCGGTCTCGTATTTGTTGTGGAACTTGAATTCCTGCCGGGGCGAGAGAAGTTGACGGGTTACGACGTGCGGTCGCTGATTAAGTACCAGTCATAATCTGTGTTATTAATATCGGGTCGTGCTCCCGTAGCTCAGCTGCATAGAGCGTCCGCCTCCTAAGCGGAAGGTCGCGCGTTGGAATCGCGCCGGGGGCACCACTTTTCCTAAGGAAATTAGAACCTCGCCTCCCTCAAATGCGGTTTGTCCCGCAATTTGTCCCGCAATTTTTTCTGGAGTCTGTGGCACGAGCCGTGAATAC
>DASRIM010000036.1:0-4165 GCA_035649995.1 Pyrinomonadaceae bacterium
GCGCTCCAGGTAATCGCTGCGTTTATGGCCGCGCCTCATCAGTTTCAAAACGCGATCGCTACCTGATTGCACTGGTAAGTGAATCCAGTCGCAAAGATTCGGGTTTTCTTCGATGGCGGAAACGATGTCCGGATGAAAATCGCGTGGGAAGGAGGTCGTGAACTTGATCCGCGGCATTCCGGTCGCCGCCACCGCTCGCAGCAGACGACAGAAAGGCGTTGCGCCGGCGAAACCCTCGAGACCGTCTTCGACGCGCGGACGATAGCTGTTGACGTTCTGTCCGATCAGGTGAATCTCTTTGTAGCCGAGTGACCGGAGCTTCTTTGTTTCGGCAACGATCTCGCTCGCGGGACGGCTGCGTTCACGTCCGCGTGAGTACGGTACGATACAGAATGAACAAAACTTGTTGCACCCTTCGATGATGGGAATGAACGCGACGTGCGGCGAGTGTCGTTCGACTGGGGAAACGTCCCACGAATCGTGCTCGCCTCGCTCGTTGAGGTCGACTACTTTTCGTTCGCCTTCGCGAGCGCGCTCGATCAGCGAAGAGATGCGATCCGTGGCGCGCGTTCCGATCACCATGTTGACGGAAGGCGCGTGTTCGAAGATCGAGTCACCTTCGAGTTGGGCCACGCAGCCCATCACGCCGACAAGCGGACCGGCGTTGCCCGTTTGCTGCGCGCGAATCTCGCCGATGCGCGTGTAAACCTTGCGTTCCGCCTTCTCACGCACGGAGCAAGTGTTCAGCAAAACGACGTCCGCGTCATCCGCTGACTCGCACAGTTCGTAGCCGGACGCGCGCAAGCCCGTGGCGGCGCGCTCGGAATCGGCCACGTTCATCTGGCAACCAAACGTTTCGATGTAAACCCGAGGCTTCATCCAGTCAGATCCGATCAACAGTGGCGACAGTCTACCAGAAATCATTTGCCAAACGCGATAGCGATACTTTCGTCGATTTCCGCGCGCGGATCTTGTAAAGCTTCTTATAAAACTGGGCCTCGCTTGACCGCTTTTCGCTTGGCGAGTAGTATCGCGCCGTTAGTAATCTCCCGGAAAAATAGAAAGGTTCCTCATGTCCTTTAACCGAATAATTCTCGTGGGCAATCTCGGGCGCGACCCGGAGTTGCGTTACACGGCTCAAGGTACCCCAGTTTGTACTTTCAGTCTGGCCACGAATGAACGCCGCAAAGATCGAAACGGCGAAATGCAGGATCAAACGACCTGGTTCCGCGTCACGTTGTGGAACCGCCAGGCGGAAACTGCCTCACAGTATCTGGCGAAGGGTCGACAGGTCTACATCGAAGGACGCTTGCGCGTGGAAGAGTACGTCGATCGTGATGGAAAACCACGGCAGTCGCTGGAAGTAACTGCAACGGACATGCAGTTCATCGGCACGAGAGGCGATGAGAACGTCTCGGAACGAGCGGCATCAGCAAGCGCCGGTGGCGGTCACTCCGAACCGCCAGGCGATCTATCCGACGACGACATCCCGTTCTAAGTGCGACCACTGATTACTACGGCTTGGTGTTTTCAGTCGTTCCCCAGCGACCGAAGTGCCGTAGCTTGCTATAGCGGCGACTCAGCCTGTCGTCTTGCGAACAACTGACTGCTTCCGCCAGCCGTTCACTCAAAGCTGAATCCAGATAACGCGCGGTTTGATCGTAGTCGTTGTGTGCCCCGCCTTCGGGTTCGGGAATGATCTTGTCGATGATGCCGGCTTCGAAAAGATGTTGCGCCGTCAGGCGCAGGCCCTCCGCGGCGAGATCGGCTTTCGTCGAGTCTTTCCAAAGAATCGCAGCGCAGCCCTCGGGAGAGATGACCGAGTAAATCGAGTTCTCGAGCATCAGCACTTGATCGCCGACGCCGATCGCCAGCGCGCCTCCCGAGCCGCCTTCCCCAATCACAGTCACGATGATCGGCACCTTGATCTTCGCCATCTCGCGCAGGTTGTACGCAATCGCCTCCGCCTGGCCGCGCTCCTCGGCGTCGATACCCGGATACGCGCCCGGCGTGTCGATGAAAGTGAAGATGGGCCGGCCGAACTTTTCACCCAGCTTCATCACGCGCAACGCCTTGCGATAACCCTCCGGTTTCGGCATGCCGAAGTTGCGATAGCTGCGCTGCTTGGTGTCGCGTCCTTTCTGATGGCCCACGACGACGACAGGCAAGCCGTGAAAACGAGCCAGGCCGCAAACGATCGCCGGGTCTTCGGCGAAACGCTTGTCGCCGTGCAGTTCGACGAAATCTTCAAAGAGCCGCTCGATCAGGTCCAGCGTGTACGGCCGATCGGCGTGCCGCGCGAGCTGCACGCGCTCGAACGCAGTCCGCGTTTCGGCGGGTTTCTCAGGCGGCGGTTCTTGTTTTTTCTTTTTGCTCATGTCGAGGAGTTATCTGAAACTTTTGCTCGTCTGCGCTTCTTTTTCAAAACTGACGCCGCAGCCGATCTTCTTCAAAGCCGCTTCGAGCTCGCTACTCCGTTTCACGCGCAACGCGTTGTTCGCCTGGATGCGGACCACAAGGCCGTCGCCCGTCTGCGTCTCGATCGCGACGCCGCAGTCGCCCGGGTTTGTGCTCAAAACGCTCAGGATCGAATCATACAACGTGGAGACGTCTTCCTCCTGCGGCGGTCGCAGCACCATGAACTCGTTCTGCTGTTCCGACGCTTCGATGCTTCGCACCTGGTCGACGATGATCGTCGGCGGATTGTCCTCGCTGAGCTCCAGCCGCCCGATGATTACTGCCGGCAACTCATTCTGCAAAACAGCCGAATGCTTCCGATAGACTTCAGGCCACAACACGCATTTCGTACCGCCGGCTTCGTCTTCCAGCCGCAGCAGGGCAAACTTGTCGCCCTTCTTGGTCGTGCGCAACTGGAGGTCGGAGATGATTCCTCCCGCAGTGACGCGGCTGCCAGTGGCCAGGTTCGGCAGCTCCGAAGACGAGACCGCCTTCAGGCTCTGCAATGTCTCCATGTAGCGTTCGAGCGGATGGCCCGTGATGTAAAACCCGAGCGCCGCTTTCTCCGCGGCCAACATCTCGATGACCGTCCAGCCCTTCAGCGCCGGCGAGAGTTCGTTGTTGTAGTCCACTTCCTCCGGCATCGCGCCGAACAGACCGTTCTGTCCCTGAACGCGATCGCGCTTGGCGCGTTGGGCGCGCGAGATCGCCGCGTCGATCGAATTGAACAAGCCCCCGCGCCAGGCGTGGATCGGGCGGCCGTCTTTTAGCGAGTCGAAAGCGCCGGCGCTTATCAGACTCTCGAAGACGCGCTTGTTCAAGGTAGCAGAGTCGACCCGCTCGGCGAAGTCGAAGAACGATCGGAACGGCCCTGACTCGCGGGCCTCACAAATCGCTTTAACTGTCGACTGGCCGAGTCCCTTAATGGCTGTGAGGCCGTAACGTATCGCGCCGCTTAAGGGCGTAAACCCTGAATTGCTCTCGTTGACGTCAGGCGGAAGCAGTTCGACTTTTTGCGCTCTTAATTCCTTCGAGTACTTAAACACCTTCGCCGCGTCCTGGGCTTCGTTCGAGAGCACCGCGGCGTAGAAGTGTTCCGGGTAATGGGCCTTCAGGTAAGCGGTCTGGAAGGCAAGATACGCATAGGCGACGCTGTGGCTGCGGTTGAACCCGTAATCGGAGAACTGGGCCATCAGCGTGAAGATCTTCTCCGCCTTTTCGCGTTTGATCCCGCGCTCGACGGCGCCCGAGATGAACTTCTCCTCATGGACGGCCATCTCTTCGCGCTTCTTCTTGCCCATCGCGCGGCGCATGAGGTCGGCCTCGCTAAGTGTATAACCCGCAAGCTTCTGGGCGAGCTGCATGATCTGCTCTTGATAGACGATGATCCCGTAGGTGTTGTTGAGGATCTCCTTCATCTCCGGCACGAGATAGCGGACGCTCTTTTTGCCGTGATGGCGGAGAATGAACTCGTCGACCATGCCGCCGTCGAGTGGGCCGGGACGATAGAGCGCGTTCAGTGCGGCGAGATCTTCGAGGCCCTTCGGTTTCAGCTTGCGGCAGATCTCCTGCATGCCCGATGACTCGAACTGGAAGACCGCTTCAGTCCTCCCTTCGGCGAAAACTGCTAAAGCTTTAGCATCGTTAAGCGCTATATCCGCCCACTTAATCTCTTCCCCAAGCGACTGTTTAATGCTCATTAAGCAGT
>DASRIM010000037.1:0-19144 GCA_035649995.1 Pyrinomonadaceae bacterium
GTCTGCTTTCCGAAGTCGATCAGTTTGCCCTCGAGCCCGTAACGGACCGCGCGCCACTTGTTCTCCTGAATCAACATGCGGCGATACAGACGGAACCCCAGGTTCTTGTCGATCAGGCTATTCAACTTCGCGACGATCGCCTGGAACAGCGCCGCGATCGCGATCGTGTCGTCAACGCGCGTCGGTATGTCGCAAATGCGAAACTCCAGGGTTGGGAAGTACGGATGCGGGCGAATGTCCCACCAGATCTTCTTTCCGTCGTTGATGCAGCCTGTCTTGACGAGCAGATCGACGTAGCGTTGAAAGCCGCTGTACGAGTCGAAGTGATCCGGAATGTCGGTCCGCGGAAACTGTTTGAAGACTTCCGTGCGATACGACTTCAAGCCCGTGTTATGGCCCATCCAGAACGGCGACGACGTCGAGAGCGCCAGCACGTGCGGCAGGAAGTAACGGGCGGCGTTCATGATGTGGATCGCGCGCTCGCGATCGGCCATGCCGACATGTACGTGAAGTCCGAAGATCAAGAGCGACCGCGCCACTGTCTGAAGCTCCTGCACCAGCAGCTCGTAACGCTCGTCGTCGAATATCTTCTGGTCCTGCCAGCGCGAAATCGGGTGCGTGGAGGCGGCGACGATCGCCAGTCCGTTCTTCTTCGCGAGGCCGGCGATGATGCTGCGCAGCTTCGTGATGTCGGCGCGAGCTTCCTGAATGTTGCGGCAAATACCCGTGCCTACTTCCACCATCGACTGGATCATTTCCGGTTTGATCTGCTCGCCCAGCAGCATCTTGCCTTCTTCCAGAATCTCGGCGACATGCGACCGCAGCTCGCGTGTTTGCGGATCGACGATCTGAAACTCCTCTTCGATGCCCAGTGTGAATTGGTCGAACATTTGCCCTCTTCCTCAGTCAATCAAGTGTTTCGCGATCATCTGCCAATCGGGCTTGACCTTGCCCATGAACTCGTGCCGGAAGTGTCTGAACGCGCTTCCCGGTGAATGGACCGGACTGTACAGGTCGAAGTGTACGTACCAGGTGCGCGGATCGCCTTCCTGAAACAGGAAATGAAGTATTACTTCGCCTCTTTTCTTTTCGTAGAAACCGCCGGCCGTGTCTTTGTGATTGGCCATCAATCGCGTGAAGTCGCGGCGGCGCATGAGCGTCGATTCGATCATGGGCCAGGCTTCGAATTGCAGGCCGACGCCGCCTTCACCATAAACGTTCGTTATTCGTTTGACCAGGTGCCACAAGCCTTTGGTTTGGAGCCGGTCCATCAACAACACCAGCGCCTGCTGCTTGTCGACGGGCCACGATTCGAATGCGCCGGCATCCGTCGCCTGGCCCCAGAGGCCCGCGAGCTTTCCCTGCAGTAGTTCGCGTTTGCCGGGAGTAAGGTCGTCCCACTTCAACAACGGGATCATGGCTCTAGCGGTTCTGCTCATTAGTAACTTCTCGCTCAAGCGCCGCGCGCACTTCGTCGGTGAGATTGTGGAACCTCAGTCCGACGCCGGTTCCCGGATTGCTGTAGACGACCTCCGCGTTGCACACCACCGTCACGTCATTGCGAAACGGAATGCGAACCAGGAGAAACGCGCCCTCGGGAATGTTCGCCTGAGTGTTCATGTAGAGTCCACCGGGGCTGATGTCTTTCGTGCTGGCCACGCCGGTCGCGTCATGGCCGTCGAAATGGACGTCCAGAATGAGCCGCGAGCGATCGTGTGCGCGGCGCTCGTCGTGCGATTTAAATTCGTTCTCTGCCACAGCATGCTCCTCCGACGAAGCAATCAATTGTTACTGAATTGTACCTGTTTTCGCTACTTTTGGCTGATGATGTAGGTTGGCACCATTCCTCCGCCCGAAGTCACGTTGGCCAACTCGTTGGCGGACAACCGCGTGAAAGCTGAACCGACTTTTCCGTTGAACAGCAACGGGTCGAGATCGACGAGTTGCTCGGCGAATTCCAGGCGGCCGTCGTTCGTCAGCGCGGGGAACGTCTCGCGCGCAGTGGGCACGCGTTCCTGGACGAGGTAGTCGCCGTTTGCGAGCGCACGTTGGATGGCCGTTTCCCACGTAGCCGGGTCGGCGTTCCAACCGATTGTGATTCCATGTCCGCCGTAGTCGTCGTTTGGTTTGAGCACGAGGCGTTCGTTGTTGCTGCGAATGAACTCGAGCAGGTCGATGTTTTGATCGCGATATTCGGACTGTTCCTCTCGCACGAGGCGCGTCCACGGAACGTGGGCTCGAATCGCATCGAGCTCTGAACTGGTGAATAAGTGCGCGTGGCGGCGGTCTGTGAGAACGGCGAAGAGCGCCTTCTTGTGAATGAGCTTGGAACGAAAGCTGTTGACCATGCAGATCGCGCCGGCGCGGTACGCGTCGAGCAAGGCCGGAAAGTCGTCCATGATCGGCAAGTACTCGTTGACGAGTAAGCGTTTGTAAACGATGTCGATTTTCTCGCCGGCACAGCTCAAACGATTGTTGCTGAATTCGAGTTGCTGTGGTGTGCAGATGATTGACGGATAGCCGGCTTGTTCGAAGAACTCGCGGAAGAGCTCGAATTCTTTTACCGTCGGGACGTCCGGGAGATCGATGATGGCGATGCGCGGCGGGCGATCCGGTTTGCGGCCGAGGTATTCCTCGTACGACTCGAGCAGTACGTCCAACATGAACTGCCTGCCGTACATCGCGCGGACGTTGTATTCCTCCGCGAATTGTTTCATCACGGGCAGGCTCGAGAAGATGTCGTAGGCAGCATCGGCGTACGCGATGCCGGCGGGGCTCTCGCCGTTGAGCTCGACGAAGCTGTAGGCATTCGCCGTCAGGAAGGAATCGAGTCGCGACGTTGGTGACACGGCTGTGTAACCGGGATCGATAGCGACGAGTTCGCGTTCGATCGGCATCAGTCCGAGGTCGTCGACGATGCGGCTATCGTTTACGGCAGCATCCTTGACCTTCTGAATCGCCGACCACACGGTCTCGCAAATCGCGCAGATGCGCGCGAAGTCATCTTCCTTAACGAAGTGCGGCCTCAGATACGGCGACAATCTCCTGCCGCCAAAAATCAGCCTCGCGCGCTCGAGCCCCTCATCGAGCATCGCGCGCGACTCCTCAGCCAACTCCTGATTCGCGAGTAGATCGTGATACCGCCCAACAGCTTCGGGGAACATGGATCGAAGATAGGTCCTTTTGTGATGTGATTTGCGGGCTTAGGTTAACACACGACGCAGGTGACCACCACGAATAACGAAGTAGGTATTCGCCATGGGAATCATGCTGACAGGCTTATACAACAATTCCGTTGTACAACAAATTGTTGTAACTGAAGCCGGTGGGTTGAGACTACTTCTTCTTCGGCGCGTTCACCGTGACCACGCGCTTCTCTTTGTTCCGAACGATCTCGAACGTGAACGTCGCCGGTTGGTTCGGGGAAAAGAAGGGGCGGCGGAAGGGGGTTACCGATTTGCCGTTGATTGATTGAATGACGTCGCCCGGTTGCAGTCCCGCTTCAAAGGCTGCCGCCGACGGATCGACGTAGACCACGAGCAGGCCGGCCGTCGTTCCCAACTGCGACGCGACCGGCGGGCGCAACGCGATCGTCTCGATGCCGTGTTCGATCAACGCGAAGGTGTTCGTTCCCGCGAAACGATTCTTGAACTTGAACGTCAACGCCGGATCCAACATACCACTCAACTTCACGTTCAACAGATCTTCCGCGATACGGTCCGGGCGCGCCACCGTAAACGAAACCGAACTGCTCGGCCCAGCCTGGTCCAACAACCAGGAGAAGTCTTCGCCGTTCTCGATCTCCTGATCGTTCACCTTCAGAATAACGTCGCCGACGCGCAGCGCAGCTTGAGCAGCAGGACTGCCGGGAACGATCGACGTGAGAAATATTCCTCGATGCTCGCCCGCCAACGCCGCAGCACGTTCCGGCTTCCACCCGTGATTCAGCATCAGATCGACTTTCATTTGCGCGACTGCCTCACCGCTCACGCCCAGCCACGGCTTGGGAACACTCGCCTGCCGCTCCAACACCCGACGTGCCGCACGCCGAATCAACGCCGCCGGCAAAACGCTCGCGTCACTGCCCTCGAGACCATCGATGATGCCTAAAGTCTCTCCCGCTTCATTCACGGCCACGCCGCCGATCATCGCTTCCGAAAGACGTGGAGAACTGACTTTGAAGCGGGCGATACCGCCGGTCGGCGCAAGCCGCACGTCGAGTATCTTTCCATCCGTCGCGCCGATGCGAACATAAAGCCCGGACGTGTTCAGCATTCCGCGCTGTCCTGTTACCGGCTCGGGACTAAACAGACGCACACTCTCACCAACGTCGACCGGCTCATCGCTGATCGTCGCGACGGCTGCCGGATTCTTGTGCGCAAGCCTCAGTATGGAAAGCCCGGTCACCGCATCGAGCCCGACATACTTCGCCAGCAAAGGTTTTCCATCAGAGCCGATGACGGTCACGTCAGGGGAGTTAAAGAAACCACTGCCAAATGCGCCGACCGAACTCGGCGCTCGTACTGCGGGTTTCGGCTGTACAGCAGCGGGCGCAGCGGGAACGTTGGGCGTTTGAAAATCGGGACTCGGAAAACCAGGTATTTGAAAATTTGGTTCGGTGAAAGAGAAAGCGCCAAACTCGACGTCCGCGTCGGGCAACCACGCCGCGATCGTTTCACCGTCGTCCATTGCGACGCCGGCGATGACGTTCGTATGAACGTCGCTCAATAAATTGAAAGCTGAAGGAACACCGGCGATCGCCTGTGCCTGTTGATCGCCGCGCATGAGCAGCCGAAACATCTTCAGACCGTTCAAGCGGTGGATGATCGTGACTACTTGCGGGGCAGTCTGTTTCTTGTCCACGGGCCGCACGCTCACGCGCGACGGTGGCGCAGGCTTTCTGGGAGGTTGCGCGGGAGCTTGCGCCATCGTCGCTACACAACACAACAACACGCTCATCAATGTCGCGACTCGCCTTGGCATGGTTACTGACATCTTTCTAAAACTCTATTCTGTTTACCAAACACCCTTCGGTGCAAACTGGTTTCCAGTTGCCACTGCGCGCTGTGAGCCGAAGCTGATCGTCGGCACGGAGATCGTGCGCGCGTTGCCGTGACCGTCGTCGAATGAAACTCTCAGCGACTGCAACGAAGCATCGACCGGGAAGATCGCCGCTTGTCGTTGCGAATCGGAAAACAGCGTGGCGCCTTCGTTGGCACGTTCGAGCACGGCCATCGGCCGCTTTGGTTGTACGGGACGCTCGCTTCTGATCCTGCGTGGAGCATCATTCGAAGCTACAGCAGGACGTTGAACCAACGGTTGTTCTTTGACTTCAATCGGCCCGGGAGCTGGACCAGTTGTCTGCTGATCACTAACCGCGACCTGCGAGTCAGACGGAACGGACGGAGGCGGCGTCACCATGTTGCGCCGCACCAAAACAACTCCAGCCACAAACAGAACTAACATTGCCGCGACTGCCACGCCTTTTGTGGCGAACGGCCATTGCAGCACTCTCAAATGAAACCCTGCGGCATTCGACTCGTTCGCCAGACGCGCTCGCAAACGGAAGTCGAAATCAGGCGGCGCCTCGACCGTGCCGAGACCGCCGATGATCTGCCGCAGCCTGGTTTGCTTCTGATGAAACTCGCGGCACTCACCACACTGCTGAAGATGTTGCGTCGCGGCGACGCTGCACTCATCCCCCAGCGTCAGCTCGTCGAGTTCGCAACGAATTGCCTCACATTTTGTTTCCTTCATAATTTCACCTACAAATAAGCCCGCATCTTCTCTCGCAGGAACCCTCTCGCCCGGCTGATTCGCGACTTCACCGTTCCCTCGCTCGTCTCCAGAATCGTCGCGATCTCGTCGTAGCTGCGGCCGTCGACGTCGCGCAGGATCAATGGCGCGCGATACTTCTCGGGCAGCGTGCTGATCGCGCGTTGAACGGCGTTGCGGCGTTCGGCGTCGACCAGTTCCGAATCCTGTAACGGCCGGCAGTCAGGCGGATTCAATTCCTGCGGCTCCGCGCCGTCGCTTGGCTGAAAGAAGCCGGTCAGCGAAACAAGTTTGCGGCGCTTGCGTTTTCGCAGTTCGCTGATCGCAAGGTTGGTGGCGATGCGATAGATGTACGTCGAAAACGCGTAACTCCGCTGATACCTGTCTCTCGCTCTGTAGACCCTGACGAAGGTCTCCTGCGCCAAATCGACGGCGCCGTCGTAGTCGCTGGTCATGCGATAGATGTAACTCGTAATCTGGTTTCGATAGCGACTTACCAACTCTGCAAACGCGTCCTGATCTCCGGTCCGGGTCGCCTCCAACAACGCATGATCGGAAGTGGTGTCTTCCACCTCCTGCTGGAGCGGCGGGGCGAAGGCCAGCTCGTCGATGGTCGTCAGCGTATTCATCAGGGCAGGCAGGCTCTCATGCGTTTAACGAGGAACACCTCGGTTCGACGATAAGTTTATTGGGCTCGACAATGAGTTAGCGCCAGGCTTCGAATTATACCCGCACCGGCCGCCACCCGACAGGAATACACGCCCGGTATTCCGCCAAGTTCCAGAAGAAATCTGTGTTTATCGGTGTTGGAGGGCCTAAAGGTTACGCTTCGGGGCGATTGAAGATGGAATCGCTCACTTTGATGCCGTAGGTGATCGTCATCACGCGCGTTTCCTGGCTCTGCCGCCCGTCTTCGAAGAGGACGGTGCGGTACGGCGCGAGCGTTTGCTGCACTGGTCGGTAATCGAGGAATTTCTTCGTGAACTTAACTGCCGGCCCACCCGGAATCCCCTCTTCGTACTCGAGCCACAGAATTCGCAGCGTCTTGGAGCTGATGTAATACCGCGTCTTGCGGTTTTCTTTGTCAGTCAGGTCGACAACGTACAGGTCGAGGCCTTTTTGCTGATCCTTGCCGACGAGCGTCAGCGTCGAGCCGCACTCCTTGTACCGAAGCAGCGAATCGATACTGTGGTGGTGTTGCGAGATGAAGTTTACGATGGCGTCCTGGCGCGGCGTGAAGGCGGCGCCGTTAATCAATCCCCAGAGTTTCCCCTCGCCAAAAATCAGCGAATACTCCATCGTCGGGAGCCTCTGGTCGACGCGAATCTTGTCTTTATTGAGGTTCTCGCCGCGGATGAAACGGCGCTCATAGTTCGCTTCTTCCGGGTTACCTTCGGCGTTGAAACGAGTGATTTTGCCGCGCTCGACTCCGTAGCGCCGAATGTGCTCCAGCCCGGGACGCGTGCCGTAAATCAGGATCACCGACTCGACGATCTGCTCGGCAGTGTACTTCGTCTCGCCCTGTTTGTTGTCCTTCTGGGGCTTAACTTCGGGAGCCTTGGTTTCCTGCGGTTTTGCTTCCTGCGGTTTTTCCTGCGGCTTCTTGTCCTGAGCCGGGAGAACAGGCACAGAAAGCATGGAGAGAACTATGAGG
Organism: Pyrinomonadaceae bacterium; assembly: GCA_035649995.1. Classification (GTDB taxonomy): domain Bacteria; phylum Acidobacteriota; class Blastocatellia; order Pyrinomonadales; family Pyrinomonadaceae; genus PSRF01. The sequence continues at coordinate 7,430 of DASRIM010000037.1, forward strand.
GCGATTATTGGGCGAAGCAAACTAAAGTGTCTCCTTGATTTGGGCAACCACTAGGGAGAGGCGAATTGTAACACGATCCACGGATTCCGAAAAAAGGACCACGGTTGCCCGTTTGACAACACCATGCTGCCCGCGTATGTTGCTTCGTTTTTGTAGAAAGGAAAACCCAATCACATATGAAGAGAGTCGGAGTTCTCGTAGGCCGGGAGAAGACCTTTCCGGACGCCATCATCAAAGCTATCAATGAAAAAGGAAACGGCGAAGTCGTCGCCGAATACATGAAGCTGGGCGGAATTCTTTACGACGCGCCTCCCAGGTACGACCTGGTCATCGATCGCATCTCGCACGAGGTGCCGTTCTATCGCGCCACGCTCAAGCGCCTCGCGCTCGAAGGAACGATCATCATCAACAACCCTTTCTGGTGGTCGGCGGATGACAAGTTTTTCAACTACTCGCTAGGCAAGAAACTGGGCGTTGCGATTCCGAAGACCGTGCTGCTGCCGCAGAAGGATTACATCGAGGGCATCGTCAGCGAGAGCCTGCGCAATCTGGAGTTTCCGATCGATTGGCAGGGGATCGTCGACTACGTCGGGCTGCCGGCTTTTCTGAAACCGTTCGACGGCGGCGGCTGGAAAAACGTTTCGAAGATCAATTCGCTGGAGGAGTTGTGGACGGAGTACAACAAGTCGGGAACGCTCTGCATGACGCTCCAGGAGTCGATTGATTTCGATCAGTTCGTCAGGTGTTACTGCGTCGGGCAGGAAGAAGTGATGATCATGGCCTACGATCCTCGCAAGCCGTACCTGTCGGGTGAGCAGTACATCCACAATCCTGACTACCTCGCGCCCGAGCTCGCCGATCGCGTCCGAAAGGACGTGCGGACGCTTTGCACGGCGCTCGGTTACGACATCAACACGGTCGAGTTTGCGATCAAGGACGGCGTGCCGTATGCGATCGACTTCATGAATCCGGCGCCCGATGCCGAGCTCGCGTCAGTCGGCGAGTTCTATCACAACTGGATCACGAACGCGGTCGTCGCATTGGTGTTCAAGCGTCTGCGCGAACCGGCGCAGCGCCCGCGTTATAGCTGGGACGCGCTGCTGAATCCGGAACCGGCGCAGGCGTACGCCGTCGCTTCAGCCGCGGAACAAAGCGCGCGCACAGTTACACCGAAAGCTGAAACAAAGAAACCCTCGTCCAAAAAGAAACCACGCATTTAACGGATTAGGAGTACTTCGAGCGGCTATAAAGGAAGCGGGTCCCGAGCAGCGATATCAGCCAAACTCCCAGGGCCGATGATGCGAGGGACCACGCGAAACTTCCGGCAAGCGGGTCGACGAGCCCGGCGATCAGCGCCAGCAGGACGCTGGTATTCGTCACCCGCAACGCCAACCGTCGAATCCGTGTGACGTTCTGAAGCCAACTGATGCGTCGTAGCTCGGACACCAGGTAATCGTCGTCGTTATTCAGGTGCATGTAGTATTCACCTTCGCTGCGAGCATAGCGCGCCAGCGCCTGCTCGGAGCTGACGCGAGCAGCTTCGTGGTAATGGTGAATGACGTGGGCCAACTTCCCTTCCCGCAGAGCGATATCTGCCAGCCCGACACGCGCTTTGAAATTCCCGCTATCGATTTCGACGACTTTCTGTAGCGCCTGTCGCGCCTGACGCGCGTCGCCGCATTCGAGAAAACTCTCGCCGATAAGCGGCAACAGCACGAGATCGTTTCGCGCGCGAATACTCGCCAACCGCAGCGCCGCGCGCGCCCGTGACAACAATCGCGCATCTGACTGCGCGCTCGCCTGCGAACGCAGCAAACGCGCAAAGTCGTAGATCAGCCACGCGCCATGCGGCCTGACATTCAACGCGCGGCGAAAAGCCTCGCTCGCTTCACGCAAACGTCCGGACACGCGCAACTCATTTCCCAGCCGCCGCAACAGCCGCGCTCGTTCGAGCTCTTCCGGAGTCGCTTCGGTTTGGTTGCTTTCACGCCGGCGATGCAACTTTCCACCGAGTTTGTAATCCGAGGCAGAGTCAAGCACTTCCGAAGAGGCAAGCTGCGAGAGCTCGGCTTTTCGGTTCAGGAAGTTGGGCTCGTGCAGGTAGTCGCGCAAGTCGCGGCTGCGATTGTCCAGTTTGTTTTCGTGAATCAACGGGAACAGCTCGCGCACGAGTTTCCGATACTCGCGGCCGCCGGAGACGATGACGAAGTCCTTCCCTTTTCCTGTGATCTGCGTGCGGTAACGATAACGAACGCGCCCGCCGCGCCGCAGCGTTCGCACAGCGTGTGTTTCGACGGTCTCAAAGTCGTCGATCGGGAGTTGCTTGCGATATCCGAAGAGCAGATGGAGCAACGACGAGACTGGTCCCTGACGCCGCAGCGAAAGCCCATCGAAAACGATGCGATCCGTGAGTGCCAACAAAGGAAGAACGATCCACGCGGACGCCACCAGCAGCAACGCCCAACCGTCGTACTGAATACGCAGTAACAGCGCGGCAAAGAAGGTGAGAACAGCCGCAACGGTGAGATACGGACCCGGCGAAACTCGCACGCTCGCGATCGTCGGTAGCTTGCGGCGCGCGCGCTCGCGTTCGTCGCTTACCTCGGAAAGGGCCGGCAGAGTATTCAGATCCTTGGCGAACTCGTTTGTTTCGTTCATCTGCCTCCCTCATTGCTCGCCGGACAATCCACCGGCAGGTCGACCGCGAAACTACCGCGCGATCTGCCCGGCTCAGTGTAACGTAAGTCGGCCAATTGAACGAGAGTTTGGGTCGTGCAGTTCGGGTCGGCGAGCTTCGCTACCGGAAATCGCGCGAAACCAAGAAACACCTGCGCCGGACGCTGCTGCGAAACGGATTGCATGACTTCGGCAAGCTCTCCCGACGGCTTTTCATAACGAACCACGCGGCTCGACGGACTCATGTCGCCCAACAAAAAGATTCGAAAGCGATAAGTCGCTCGATCGGTTTCAAACACGCAATCCCAATGTAGCGGGTCGGCGAGCGTCGGCATGGCGGCCAATCGCGAAACGGTCTCGCCGCGCGGCGTCACAAGTCGTGAGGCCATCGCATGCCCTTGCGCCACCGCGCGCGAGTGCACGTAACCGAGCATGCCCCAATAAACCAGCACGAGTGCGAAAGCGGCAAATGCGATGTTGTTTCCCAATTTCCGTCCGGCGCCGATGACAAACAGCACGACCAAAATGACAATTCCCGCAATCCACAGCCAGACGAGGAAACGAGGATTGGAAATGTCGCCGCTGCGCGGGCTGAAAAGAATCAGAAACGTGATTACCGCCGCCACTGCGGCCCAGACCACCTTCCCGGTTATTGTTTTGGCTGATAAAAGAAACGAAGCGCCGCCGAGTATCAACCACAGATACGGATCGACGATGAAAACCAGATCGCCGTACGACCACTTCCCGCTCCAGGGAAGAAACCATCGAACGCCGTAATTGTTAGTCCAATCGAGCAGCGGGTGCGTCGCAGTCGCGATTAGCGACGCGATCATCAGTCCGCGCAATTTCACCTTTGGCTTGTCGTTGCGGAAGCGCGCCCACAATCGATCGACGCCGTAGAAGATCAGCGGCAACACCAGCGACAGAACGATGATGCCGACGATGGCGTGCGTGATTCCACGATGATGCTGGAGAAACGTCCAGCGATCTCCGGCCACGGCGATCGCGACGTCACAATCAGGGGAGTTCGCGGCGAGAATGCAGAGCGCGGTGGCGCCGGGAGACAATCTTTCCAAACCCGCCTTGGCCGCAGTCAGTCCGACGAGTGAGTGCGTTAGATTGTCCATTCAGCGCGGCAGTTCTTGTCGATCAACCAAGTAACGAAGGGGTCGTCTCGGGTGGAAGCTGGTCATAGCGTGCGGGGTCGAGTTTTTTCAACTCAGTCGCCGCTTCACGGGCCGCCGCTGATGGCTCCGCCGGCTGGTTGTCGTCTCCCTTCGCCTTGCGAGACGCGTCGACGATATTGAAGAGAAGGTCAGCCGCTTCCTTCTTCTTGCCCTGCTTCTCATAGACTTTGGCGAGGCGCAGATTGGCCGTATCCGCGCTGATCGTGGGGCCGTTCAACTTCGCGAGGTCGCTGTACAGGCGCGCGGCATCGTCGAGTTTGCCTTCGCTTTCATTCGCCTGCGCAAGAGCAAACTTCGCAAGGGCGGAGACTTCGGGGACGTCGCTGTTCGACAACTCATTCAACTCGCTGATGCCCTTCGGCCGATCGATGACGAGACGGTTCGCGGCGATGAAGTAACGCGCCTGCGCTCGGTAAGGATCGCCGTACTTCGCGGCCACCTTTTCAAACTCGTCGATCGCGCGCTGCGAACGTTCCAGCTCGCTGTTGAAAGTCTGGGCGGTCGGGTCCGCGCCGAGCATGGGCGCGCCGACGTTGGCAGTCGAGATGGAGATAGCTCGACCGAGGGCCTGGCGAGCTTCGTCGGCCTTGCGGTTACTCCATTTAACGAAGAAAAGGATGATGATGCCGGCCAGGATGAGGCCGCCCAATGCGTACAGAATTGTTCGTCCGCGACCCTCGAGCGCATTGCCGAGACGGTCAAACAAGCCCATCGTTGTGTCGCGAAACCGGTCGTGTTGCAGTTCCCGCGCGCGCTTTTTCTTATACTTTGCCACGTATCTTCCTCATGCAAGCCGACATAGTCGGCTTCGTTCTGTTGGGTGTATGATAGCGAAAAACGTCACTCTAATGGCGCGTACGAAAAGTTGTCAAGGCATCCGTCGTACCCGGGTTTGGCTGAAACACATCTAATAAACCGATGAGTTTTCTTTGGGAACAAAACACGGCGACCGGGTGTCTAAAGGGCAGCCTGTCCGGGAAAGGGCAAAAATTTTTAACTGCTCTGGTTCCCGCCCCAGGGGGTGAACAGTGAGCTACGGAGAGCCAATAGCCCTCCGCGGGCAAATGGAATTGGAGCAGGTTGCAACGGCGACCGTAGTCGACGCTCGGCCTCCGGTAGAAGTCCAGTTCATTGAAAGATTGAAGCGCAGCGACCCGGCCGCCTTCGAAACTCTGGTCAACGAACGATCGGGCGAGATTTACGGTTTGCTCTATCGCCTGACTGAGAATGCCGAAGAAGCTCGTGATTTGACGCAAGAGACGTTTCTGCGGGCGTTTCAGAATATCGGGCAGTTTCGCGGCGATTCGGACCTGCGAACGTGGATTTACCGCATCGCCATCAACCAGGCGCGTAACCGCTGGCGCTGGTGGCGTCGTCGCCATCGTGACACGACGGTTTCGATCGACGCGCAGAACGAGCCCGGAAATGCTGCTGTAGTTGCTCAGCTAACGGCGGGTCGCGGAAGCAACCCTGAGCACGGCGCATTGGCGCACGAACGCGAGCGGGCATTGAGAAAGGCCTTGAGCGGTTTGAAGCGGGTTTATCGGGAAGCAGTCGTGCTGCGCGACATTGAAGGTTTTGCATACGAGGAGATTGCGGTTGCGCTGGACATCAGCGTGGGAACTGTAAAGTCTCGCCTGGCGCGTGGACGTCAGGAGCTCCGGCGCAAGCTGGAAGGATCTTTGTAATTTTTATGATGGATGGCTGATCCGCCCCGGCTCACGAAACTCGGTGCCAAATGGGTCGAAGTGAGAAAACGGCGGGATCAAGGCTTCCGAAGTGGCATGATGAGGGCGTATTGAAAACGTGGCCAGCAACACCCGTTGAAGCATCGCTCAACTCAAGCCTGAAGGGGTTGCCCTAGACTTGTCGGAGTTGCTTCTTTTGAAAAAAAGGGAGCAGCCGGGGTCGGTCAGCCATCCAAACAGTTTGCCGGTGCCGGTTTCACGGGAAGTGCCGGCAATCGGTAGTGGAAATCCTCTTATGTTGTGCGAAGAAACAAAACAGTCGCTTTCGTTGTACGTTGACGATTGTGTGTCTCTGCCGGCGAGAGTAGCGATTGACGAGCACCTGGATCGGTGTCCGGTGTGCCGGTCTGACGTATCCGACTTGCGCGCGCTCACTCGCGGGCTCGGTCTTTTGTCTCGACCGGTGCCGCCGCCGGATTTAGCCGCTACGATTTCCGACGCACTTTATATCGAAGCAGCAGCTCAACGACAGGCTCCGCAGCCTTCACTGAGTTACCGGATCGTGCGGTTTATCGAGCCGCGCTTGATGCCGTACACGATTGGTTCCTTTGCTTCGGTGATCATGTTCGTCCTGATGTTGAACGCGCTGCGTCCGCATTTCGTGGCGTTGCGTGATGCGGCGCTTCAGCAGCATGGAGTGTTGGGGCTGCAAGCTGGTCGCAGTTACCCGGGGTTTTATCAATACGACTTGAACGAACCCGTTACGTCGGAATCGTTAGCGCGAGAACGCGCACCGTTTGGTGAACAGTCGCCGAGTTTGAATCCTGACGGGTCGTTGGCAGCGCTCACGCGTGCTTACGCGCATCCCAGCGACAACTTCTACGGTCCGGATGACGACATGCTCGTGGTCGCGAATGTGTTCAGTAACGGCGTTGCGTCGTTGAGCGATGTGGTCCACCCGCCGCGCGACAAGCGCATGCTGGAGAAGTTTCAGTCTGCTCTGCGACAGGATGCGGCCTTCGTCCCTGCTTCCCTCGACCGCCGCCCTGACACGATGCGCGTTGTCTTCTGGTGCCGCGGCGGCGCCGTTGAAAGGGTCGACATCGACGGTCGAAATTAGACTTTCCTGATTAGGCTTTCCGAAATTTCCTGCCATGTGTCTCCCGCTTCCGGGAGATCCCCGTTCTCCCTGATACCCTCGCTTGACGCACCGCACGTCGCATGCTAGTTTGCGGCTTCACCTTTTATTCATGGATCAAACAGCGTGAAGCCAGCGCACTGAACCGCGCGGGTGAATAATTTGACTGCTACGACGCCGCAACTAAAACGTACTCCACTCAACGATGCCCACCGGCGACTCGGCGGGCGCATGGTCGACTTCGGCGGCTGGGACATGCCCGTTCAATATCCCGCCGGCACGATCGAAGAACATCTGCGCACACGTACTCACGCCGGCCTCTTCGACGTCTCACACATGGGCGAGATCGACGTCCGCGGCCCCGACGCGATCTCCTTCGTCAACCGCCTGACGTCAAACGACGTGACTAAACTCGTCGACGGCCAGGCACATTACACCGCACTGACGACGCCCTCCGGAACTGTGATCGACGATCTACTCGTCTATCGCCTCGCCGGCGACCACCTGCTGCTCGTCGTCAACGCCGGCACGACCGACAAAGACTGGGACTGGATCAGTTCGCATCACAAAGGCGAATCAGTAAAACTGCTAAACGCGAGCGTTGAATACTGCCAGCTTGCGCTCCAGGGACCTGACGCCGAATCAATCCTGCAAAAACTGACGGACCTGCCGCTTTCGGAAATCAAGTATTACCACTTCAGACCGGGAACCGTTGACGGCGTGAGCGGCATCGTCTCGCGCACCGGCTACACCGGTGAAGACGGTTTCGAAATCTACGCACCGGCCGATCGCGCTGAGCAACTTTGGAACAAGATCCTCGACGCAGGCGATTCAGGTTCGCCAACGGGCGTCGTTCCCTGCGGTCTCGCCGCTCGCAACACACTTCGACTCGAAGCAGGAATGGCGCTCTACGGCCACGAGATCGACGAGACCACCACGCTGCTCGAAGCAAACCTCGGCTGGATCTGCAAACTCGATAAAGGCGACTTCAACGGGCGCGAAGCGTTGGCCCGTCAAAAACAAGAAGGCATCAAACGTAAACTCGTCGGCTTCGAGGTGACGGAACGCGGTATCGCGCGCGACGATCAGGACGTTCTCGTTGACGATCACATAGTCGGCAAAGTTACTTCAGGCAGCCCGGCGCCGTTTCTCAAAAAGAACATCGGTTTCGCGTACGTGCCCGTCGAATTCGCGTCGGTGGGCCAGGAGATAAAGATCGACGTGCGCGGGCGGCCGGTAGGCGCGCAGATCGTCAAGACGCCTTTTTACAAGCGCGCGAAATAAGGAAGTTAATTCTCATCAGTTGGAGGAACCATGGCAAACGTTCCAGAAGACCTGCACTACAGCAAGGACCATGAATGGGTCAGAGTAGACGGCGAAGAAGCCATCATCGGCATCACCGACTACGCCCAAAACTCGTTGGGCGACGTAGTGTACGTCGAGTTGCCAAAAGCCGGCGACAAGTTTTCGACCGGCGAGTCGTTCGGTTCGGTTGAATCAGTGAAGGCGGTTTCCGAAGTCTTCACACCCGTCTCCGGCGCGATCGCGAGAATCAACGAATCGCTCGCGGACGAACCGGAAAAGGTGAACTCGGATCCGTACGGCGAGGGCTGGATGATCCGTGTCCAGATGTCTAATCCGGGCGAGGTTGATAGCCTGTTGACCGCCGCGGAATACGAAGATTTCACGAAAGCTGAGAGCGAATAATCTTGCGCTACATTCCTAACTCGCCGGAAGAGCGCACAGAGATGCTTGAAGCCATCGGGCTCAAATCGGCTGAAGACTTATTCGATTCAATTCCTCAAGACTTGCTCCTACAGCGGCCCCTCAACACGCCCGCTGCCCTCTCGGAGATCGAGTTACTTGAACGCTTCGAACAAATGGGCAGGCGTAACGCCGGGGCACGCAGACCGAGCTTCCTCGGCGGCGGCGCTTATTCACATTACATTCCGACGATCGTCGATCACATTATTTCGCGCTCCGAGTTTTTCACTGCTTACACGCCATACCAGCCCGAGATCTCGCAGGGCACGCTGCAAACCATCTTCGAGTTTCAAACACTGGTTTGCCAGTTGACCGGGATGGAAGTGGCGAACGCGTCGATGTACGACGGTTCGACGGCGCTTGCCGAAGCAGTGTTGATGGCCGAGCGCGTCACTCATCGATCGAAAGTGATCGCCTCGAGCGCGGTGCATCCGCAGTATCTCGAAGTCGTCAAGACTTACGTGCAGCACGCGGGGATCGATCTCGAGCTCGTGCCGTTTGACTCCGCAACGGGTCAAACCGGAGCAGCGCTCGCCGATGCAGTCGACGATCAAACGGCTGCGCTCGTGGTCCAATCGCCGAACTTTTTCGGCTGCGTCGAAGATGTCGCTGCGCTGGCTGAAGCGGCGCATGCGAAGGGCGCGTTGCTCGTCGTCGCCGTTACCGAGGCGATGTCGTTCGGACTGTTGAAATCGCCGGGCACCTGTGGCGCAGACATCGTCATCGCGGAAGGACAATCATTCGGCGTGCCGCTGTCGTTCGGTGGCCCATACGTCGGGCTCTTCGCGACGCGCGAGAAATACGCGCGCCAGATTCCCGGGCGCCTCGTCGGCGAAGCCTATGACAAACACGGCCGCCGCGGCTTTGTGCTGACACTCGCAACGCGCGAACAGCACATTCGCCGGGAAAAGGCGACGTCGAATATCTGCACCAACGAAGGGCTGATCGCTCTCGCCGCAACCGTCTATTTGGAAACGATGGGCCGGCGCGGCATTCAGGAAGCCGCACACCAGTGTTTGCAGAAAGCCGCCTACGCTGCTCGACGCATACAGTCGTTGAATGGTTTCTCGCTTCCCTTCTCGGCCCCGCGTTTCAACGAGTTCGTCGTACGTGGTCCGATGGATGCGATCGATATGCTCGCGCGTCTGGGGAAAGACAAAAGCATCGAAGGCGGAATTCCGTTGTGGCGGTTCTTTTCCGATCTGCCGAACGACTTTCTCGTCTGCGTTACCGAGACAAATACTCGCGCAGAGATCGACGAACTGGTCGAGGGTTTAGCTTCAGTTTCAAGCCAATAAGATGACCGACGGAATAACAAAAGTCACTTCTCACATCAGTCCCAACGAACAACTGATCTTCGAGCGCTCGCAACAGGGACGCATCGGCTACCGTCTGCCCGCGCTGGACGTCGACGAAACACCGATCGCCGACCTGCTGCCGAAGGAGTTTCAACGCGACGACGATCTCGAAGGCATGCCTGAAGTCAGCGAAGTGGACGTGATCCGTCACTTCATCCGCATGTCGACCTGGAATTATTCGATCGATCTCGGAATGTATCCGTTGGGCTCTTGCACGATGAAGTACAACTCGCGTCTCAACGAACGAGTCGCGCGCATCGGCGAGTTCGCGAACCTTCATCCGCTGACGGAAGAGCACGACGCGCAGGGCGCGCTGCAGGTCATTTACGAACTCGAACAACACCTCGCCGAGATCACCGGCCTGCCGGGCATCTCGTTGCAACCAGCCGCAGGCGCGCACGGCGAGATGACGGGAATCATGATCATTCGCGCGTTTCTCGACGCGCGCGAGGGCGCCGCCGCATCAGGCCGCCGCACGATGTTGATTCCCGACTCAGCGCACGGAACGAACCCCGCATCAGCACATCTCTCGGGCTTTTCAGTGAAGACGATCAGATCGACTGCCGAAGGTCTCACCGATCTCGATCACCTGCGCGAATTGTGCGCGCACGGCGACGTCGCCGGATTGATGTTGACTAACCCGAACACGCTCGGTCTCTTCGAACGCAACATCAAACAGATCTGCGACATCGTCCACGAAGCAGGCGGTCTCGTTTACATGGACGGCGCGAACATGAACGCGCTCGTCGGCATCGCGCGCCCCGGCGACATGGGCGTCGACGTCATCCACCTGAATCTGCACAAGACCTTTTCGACTCCGCACGGCGGCGGTGGACCAGGCTCAGGGCCATGCTGCTGCACGAAAGAGTTGGAACCGTTTCTGCCCGTGCCGCGCATCGTTAAGACCGACTGGTCCTACGGCGAACCGACGTTCCAGCTCGATTACAATCGTCCGAAATCGATCGGACGCGTCAAGGCATTCTTCGGTAACTACGGAATGATGCTGCGCGCCCTGTCGTACATCCTGACGCACGGCAACGACGGCTTGCGTGAAGCAACTGAAGCGGCAGTCTTGAACGCTCGCTACGTTGCGCATGGCCTGACTTCAGATTACGACAAACCTTTCAACAGTCCGCCGATGCACGAGGTCGTCTTCACCGACAAACGACAAAGCCGCAAAGGCGTCCACACGCTCGACATCGCCAAGCGGCTGATCGATTACGGATTTCACCCGATGACGATCTACTTCCCGTTGATCGTCCAGGGCGCTATGCTGATCGAACCGACCGAGTCTGTCGGACGACAGGAGTTGGATCAGTTTGTCGCCGCGATGAGGTCTATCGCGAATGAGGCTTTGGAAGATCCGGAGTTGGTGCGCAATGCCCCGCACAGCACGCGCATCGGCCGGCTCGACGAAGCCGGGGCGGCCCGCAAACCCGTGCTCCGCTGGAAACCGTAATCACGGATTCAAAACCTACAAGCAGAATTGAATCTATGACTTACTGGCGGGGACTCGAAGCAGCGCGAGGCGCTCGACCGGGCGGCCGTTGACAATGTGCTCTTCGACGATCTCCGGGACATCGGACGCGCGGACTTGCGCGTACCAAACACCATCCGGGTAAACCATGACCGCGGCGCCGACGGCGCAGAACCCGACAGAGCCGCACTCCGTCAGCACCACCGACCCATTCGGATTACGGCCCTTCGATGCCTTCCCGAATTGCAGATTGCGCGCTTTCAGCTCACGCTCAAACGCTTCTTTGACCGCGAAGCTGTCGTTTCCTGAGCACGATTTTCCGGTACAAACAAACACGTGGCGCTGTATGTTCGCGGCGGCGATGGGCGCCAACTCCACCAGCCGTTCACAGTCGTCGATGTAATCCACATTACGCACTCGTGTGCAA
>DASRIM010000038.1:0-4610 GCA_035649995.1 Pyrinomonadaceae bacterium
CGCAAATAAACACTCAAGCGGCTGGTTGTCAGTTCTGAGATTTTTTCAGACTTCATCTCGCGGGAACCTGTCACGGTCAGTATAATACTCCGGCGCAAATGATTGCACACCTGAGCGGCACACTGCTTTCCAAACAAGCGACTTCCGTGATCGTTGACGTGTCCGGCGTCGGCTATGAAGTAAACATTCCGCTCTCAACCTTTTACGACCTCGAAAACGAGGGATCGAACGTCAAGCTGCGCATCTATACGCACGTCAAGGAAGACGCGTTGCAGCTCTACGGTTTCAAGACGGCGCGTGAACGCGAGCTCTTCATTAACTTCATTTCCGTCAGCGGCATAGGGCCCAAGCTCGGGATTGCGTTACTCTCCGGTATGAGCGCTGATGAGCTGATCGCGTGCATCAAGTCGAACAATCTGGCACGGCTCACGCTGATCCCGGGCGTCGGTAAGAAAACGGCCGAGCGTCTTATCGTCGATCTGCGAGAAAAGATGACTGCTTTAGCGGCGTCGCAACTGGAGGAAGAGCCGGGCGCACAACCGGAACCCGCCGAAGTATCGTCAGCCGACAACGTGCGATCTGAAGCTCTTTCGGGTTTGATGAATCTCGGTTATCAACGATCAGCGGCAGAAAAGGCCATCGACTCAGCACTCAGCGAAGGTGGCGATACATCCGTGGAATCAGTGTTGAAGCGCAGCCTGCGAAAGATCGGCTCGCGTCTGATTGGATAAATGATGATGGTTAGTGTGAAAGACGGCCTGCCCAGCGACGACGATCGCCAACTCGATCTGACGCTGCGTCCGACGCGCATCGCCGAATACATCGGCCAGACGCAGGTGAAGGAAAACCTGCGCATCTACATGAAGGCCGCGCAACTGCGACGCGAAGCGCTCGATCACGTCCTCCTGACCGGCCCGCCCGGCCTCGGCAAGACAACACTCGCCAACATCATCGCCAACGAAATGAGCTCGGAACTGAAATCAACCGCCGGACCGGCTATCGAAAAAGCCGGCGACATCGCCGCCCTGCTCACGAACCTCCAGGAAGGCGACGTGCTCTTCATCGACGAGATTCACCGTCTCCTGCCGGCGTTGGAAGAAAAGCTCTACCCGGCGATGGAAGACTATCAACTCGATCTATTGATCGGTCAGGGCGCCGCCGCCCGCTCCATCAAGATCGACTTGCCCAAGTTCACGCTGATCGGCGCAACGACGCGCGCCGGCCTGATCACCGCTCCACTGCGCGGCCGTTTCGGTATCGTTTTCCATCTCGACTTTTACCCGCACGAAGATCTCGAAATCATCTGCAAACGCTCCGCCGAGATCCTCGGCGTCGAGATCGACGACGACGGCGCGCGCGAGATTGCACGCCGCTCGCGCGGCACACCGCGAATCGTGAATCGACTGTTGCGCCGCGTCCGCGACTACGCGGAAGTCGATTACGACGGCCGCATCAACAAGGCGGTCGCCAGCGACGCGTTGAATCGCATGGAAGTCGACACTTATGGGCTCGACGAGATGGACCGCAAGCTGCTGTTGACAATCATCGAGAAGTTTGGCGGCGGGCCAGTCGGGCTCGGCACCATTTCCGCATCGATTCACGAGGAGAAAGATTCGATCGAGGAGATTATCGAACCGTACCTGATTCAGATCGGTTTTCTGGATCGCACGCCGCGCGGGCGCCTCGCGACGCCGCTCGCCTACGAACATTTCGGTATCAAAACTCCCGGCTCACAACGGCCCAGCCTCTTCGATCCGCGCTGAGATAGATGCGGGAAACACATGGTAGATGGAATTTTTAAAAAATCCTTTTCTACTGCGTCAGCAAGCGGATTAGACCCCTGGGAATAACGGAGCGCGAGGCTCGACGATGAAACGCTTCAACATATTCTCGCGGCATTCATTCGGTGTTCGAAACCGATCGCCGTGGGGATCGATGCTGGGCCATGCCCTGCACCAGTTTCACGAAAACGATCTGTTCACGTCGGCCGCGGCGATGAGTTACTTCGGTCTCATGGCGCTGTTTCCCGCGTTGCTGCTGTTACTCGCGATCAGCAACAAGCTCGCGGCCGGAAGTCAGATGCTGGCGCACGCGGTCGACGTCTATCCCGGATCGGCGAAGTTTCTGCGCGAGACGATCGGCGCGTTTTCCGATCTCGGCGTCGGCGCGATCGTTACGTGTATCGTGCTGGTCTTTTGGGCCGGCTCATGGGTCTTCGCCGTGATCGAGAGAGCGTTGAACCGGATCTGGGGCGCGATGTCACGAACGTTTTTGCACGGCCGGTTGCTGACCGTTGGCATGGTGGGCAGCGTGGGCCTCTTGTTGGCGCTCTCTGTGCTCGTGACTTCGGCACTGGTCGCGATGCGCGAGATTGCCGGGCGGTTCTCGCCGCGGCAGATCGAACGATACACGTTGCTGGCGTCGGTCGGCAGTGCGTTCTGGCAAATCGTGTTCGCGGCACTGAGTTACCTCGTCACCGTGGCGCTGTTCGTGCTGGTCTATCGCTTCATGCCGCGCGCGGCAGTCACGTTGAGAGACACGCTGCCGGGCGCGTTTTTGGCGGGACTGTTATGGGAACTCGCGAAGTACATCTTCGCCTCGAGCTTGCACTACTTCCACTACGATCAGATTTATGGATCCGTCGGCGCCGTCGTCGCCGTACTGACGTGGAGCTACGTATCGAGCCTGATCCTGTTGTTCGGCGCGCAGCTTACCAAGGTGTTCCATTACGAGCATCCGGCGGCCCCGGCGGCAGTCTGATGCACATCTCGGAATTCGATTACGAGTTGCCTGGCGACCTCATCGCGCAGCAACCTCTCACCCAGCGAGACGCGTCGCGGATGCTCGTGCTCGATCGACAAAACGGGACGTGGACCGATTCGACCTTTCGCGAGTTTCCCGGATTTCTGCGCTCGAACGACGTCGTCGTCGTAAACAATTCCCGCGTCATTCCAGCGCGGCTCAGCGGACATCGCGCGGAAACGGGCGGAGCGGTAGAGGTATTTCTGGTCCGTGAAGTAGAGGCGCGGATTTGGGAGGCGCTGGTCCGCCCTGGCGGAAGATTGCGAGCAGGCGCAAAGGTTGTGTTTGGGGATGGAAGACTGATCGGAGAACTGTTGGACCAGCCCGGACATGAGCTGCGGCGTGTTCGTTTCGAGAGCGATGGCTTGTTCGACGAGGTTATCGAGGAGCTTGGCTCGACGCCCTTGCCGCCGTACATCAAGCGATCGGGCGACACTGCTGAAGATCGCGAACGATATCAAACCGTCTATTCGAAAAATCCGGGTGCGATCGCGGCGCCGACCGCCGGTCTGCACTTCACCGATGCGATCCTCGAGGAAGTGAAGGCGCGTGCGTTAGTTGTGGAGGTTACGCTGCACGTCGGTTACGGGACTTTCGAACCCGTGCGCGTCGACGACGTGGACCAGCACTCGGTCAGCAGCGAACATTTCGTCATCTCCGAAGCAGCGGCTGAAACGATCAATCGAACGCGATCGAACGGCGGCCGAGTGATCGTCGTGGGCACCACGACGATGCGCGCGGTCGAATCCGCGGCGAACGAGAGTGGACTCGTCGCGGCGATGAGCGGCGAAGCGAGTCTGACGATCAAACCCGGATATCGATTCCGTGTCGCCGATGCGCTGCTGACCAACTTTCACCTGCCGCGTTCGTCGCTGCTCGTTCTCGTCAGCGCGTTCGCGGGACGCGAGTTTGTGCTCACCGCCTACGGCTACGCCGTTGCAGCGGGTTACCGGTTTTACAGTTACGGCGATTGCATGTTTATTCTATAGCCGATATAAAAACCGCAATGGTAAACTAGCGACGTGATTCTTCTCCCCGTGCAAACGCTATGGCTGTACTAAAGAAATTTCGCTCCCGCTGGTGGTCACAAACTGATACTCCGTTCGAGTCCGAGAAGAAACAGAAGGCGCCGACGCCTTCGTGGGGTATGAGCTACGACATTCGCCCGCTGACTATCTCGCAACTCGAGGAGTGCTGGCGGCTGGATCAGCGTTGCTTCATCGACGGTGAAGCGTACAGCAAGGAGACGTTCGACTATCTGCTGACGGCGCCTGAGTCTGTTTCGTTTCGAGCGGTGACTTCGGGTGGTGTGATGGCGGGGTTCGTCATCGGGCTCGTCGAACCGGATCGCACGGGTCACGTGACGACAGTCGGCGTCGCGCCTGAACACAGGAGGCGAAATCTGGCGAAGCGATTGATGCGGGAAGTTGAAGAAGGTTTCCGCAAACGGCACGTGAGGCTGGTGCGATTGGAAGTCAGAACGCTGAACACGCCGGCGCAGAAACTCTACGAAAGTCTCGGATACACGATCTCGCAGCGTCTTCCTAAGTATTATTCAAATGGCGGTGACGGATTGTTAATGCTGAAGTCGTTAGACTAGCCACAGATCCGTGGTTTACCCCTTACGTAACTCAGTCAAAACCTGCTTCGCAACAGCCTTGAGCGTGTCGAACACGCCAACACCAGTCGCAGCGACCGCCTCGACCACCGGCTCGCCTTTACGCTGTAACTCCGCCGCCAAATCCTCAGCCGGCACGATGTTGTTGAGATCTCGCTTGTTCAGTTGCAGCACATACGGAAGCTTCATC
>DASRIM010000039.1:0-9339 GCA_035649995.1 Pyrinomonadaceae bacterium
ACCGCTCACGCGCGCGCTGTAATGCGCCCGTCAACTCACCACCCCATTGCGGCGCCGCATACCGCAGCCGGCGAACGTAATGCGTCAGACTCGGCCCGGGCAGCGGACCGTAAATACGCACCACTACGTCGACCAGCGCATCGATCCGCGACTGACGCTCTGCCGGATCCTCAACCACCGGCCCATGCTGATGTTCGGCGTAAATGCGAATCCCCTTCGTCCGCCTGACAATCCGCAGCAATCCGCGGTAGTGCATCTCTTCAAGCAGGCGAGTCGTGAAATTCGACGATCCGCCCCAGTAGTTCGTCACCCTGCCATGCGCGAAGTGCTCGTCCACCTCACGCGGATGCGCCACGCCACGCTCGCGCACAAACTCGAGCAGCATCTGTACCTGGTCTTCGTTTTCAGGCACGCCCAACCATCGAGCGACTGAATCCGAACGAGGGTGCATCAGCGTCTGTAGCGAGCGCGTAACGTAGCCATAGTTGACGAATACGTCTTCTTCGACGTCCAGCGACGAATATCGCCGTTCCAGATCGCCCGCGCGATAGTCTTTGACGCGATGACGCAGGATCAGATCCTGAGCACGCGCCGGCGCGCGAATCGGATCCGCCTGCACAAACTCCATCTTGTGAAGCGCGCGTTTTAACGTAGTGGGTTTGAAGAAGTTGCGGGCGACAGTAAACCGCCGCAACTGCTCCAGGTCGAGGCTCATCAGTGGACCATCTTCTTGAGCGTCAGCGCGTTCTTCACCGCCGCGCCTTCGGGGTCGTTGTTGAAGTAGACGTAGACGTCAGACAAACGCGTCCGCCAGTCCTTGATTCGCGCAGCCCATGCGCGCAGCTCGCCGTCTGAATACCATCCGTAGTACTTCGCACTCGTTGGACCATGGAAGCGAATGTAGGTGAAGCCGGCGGTAATCTCGTGCGGCACTTTCATGTCGGCGAAGTCGTGAATACAAAACGCGGCGTTGTGTCGTCGCAAGACTTCATAAACCGCCGGCACGAGCCACGATTCATCGCGAAACTCGACCGCGTATCGGTGCTCACCCGGCATCGCCGTCAGAAACTGGTCGAGCCGTTCGACGTTCAACTTCCATCGCGGCGGCAGTTGAAACAGGATCGGACCGAGTTTCTCCTCCAATCGATCGGCAACAAGAAAGAACTTGGCCGACGAGCTCTCAGGATCCTTCAGCTTCTTCATGTGCGTGATGAAACGGCTCGCTTTGAGAGCGAACAGGAACCGTCGAGGCGATGATTCTCTCCAGTTGTCGAACGTCTTCGCCGTGGGAAGCTGATAGAAACTGTTATTGACCTCGACGGTATCAAAGTGCCGCGCGTAGATCTCAAACATCTCAGACGCACGCGCGCCGGCGGGATAGAACACGCCCAGCCAATGTTTGTAATGCCAACCCGATGTCCCGATATGAACCCTTGCAGCCACCGGTGTGAGTTTAGTCGAACGGCGAAGTGGACCGCTAATGGCGAGCATCGCGATCGATCCTGTATCCTTGATTTTGTGAAACTGGCCGTTCGCACATTCATCATAGCGGCGATGTTGCTGCTGCCCGGCGTCGCCTTCGCGTGTTCGTGCGGTCCAGTGCCGACGGTTCTCGACGCGTATGATGGTTCAAAGGTCGTCATCATTGCGCGCGTCTCATCTGTCGAACGAGTGAAGGAAGAATACCGCTCACCGAAGTTGGTCGTCGAGAAGGTCTATAAGGGCAACGTGCGGCCCGGCGACGAACTTCTGTTTTTACAAGGTGACGGGGTCGGCTGTCTGCGGATATTCAGCGAACAGGACGTCGGCAAGCGGTTATTGCTCTACCTGGGCTTACCTCTGCGCGACTCGAAGCGCTGGTTAGCTTTTATCTGTGGCAGATCAACGGAAGTGAAATCGGCCACCGAAGATCTGCTCTATATCGACAACATCGACAAGGTGCGCGGCAAGACGCGCGTGTCCGGAAAATACAGGCCGCTGTTTGGACAGCCGGGGCTGAATGTCGCCAATCGAACGATCAAGATCGTGGGCCAGGGCCAGACGTACGAAACAAAAACCGACGAGAACGGCGTCTTCGAGATCTACGATTTGCCGCCAGGCGATTATCGTCTCGAACCGGAAATATCATCCGGGTGGAAGATTGCTCTTGACTGGGGGTTGCGCTCGTCAAGCGCATCGTCAAAACAGACCTCAAACACGTCCGTGGCCTTCACGCTCGCGCCGGAAAAGCACGCGAGCATCGATCTCGCGTTTGAACGCGTTACCGATGCTCGGTAAACAGGCCTACTGACGCGCGGTTTAGTTGCGCGAAGTTTCCTTCTTCAATCCGAGATACTTCTCGAACCATTCCATGTTCGCCTTCATCGCAGCCAGTTGCATCTTCGGCTCCGTTGGACCATGCGGCTGTCGCGGCAGCACGAGCATTCGCGTCGGCACGCCTTGCATCTTCAACGCGTTGTAAAACTCATAACCCTGCGAGATGGGAACGCGAACGTCGGCCTCGCCGTGTTGGATCATCGTCGGCGTGCTCACGCCTTTGACGTTGAACATCGGCGAATGTTTTTGATAGAGGTCCATGATTTCCCACGACTGTCCGCCGAAGTAATCAGGGACGAACGACGGAATGTCGGCGGTGCCGTTGAAGCTCATCAGGTTCGTAACCGGCGCGCCTGCCGATGCGGCCTTGAAGCGCTTCGTTTGCGTGACAACCCACGACGTCATGAAGCCGCCGTAGCTCCAGCCCATCACGCCCAGTCGCTCGGGATCCGCGACGCCCATTTCAATCACGCGATCCACGCCGGTCATCAGGTCCTGGTAATCTCCCATGCCCCAATCTTTCAGGTTCGCGCGGCGAAACTCCGTTCCGTAGCCACTCGAGCCGCGTGGGTTCGGCCGCAGGATCGCGTACCCCTTCGCTGCAAGAGTCGCGAGCGGATACACGCCGCGGCCGCCAAGAAACGTTTGCAGGAACACGCCTGCTGGTCCACCGTGAATGTTCAGCAGCAGCGGGACGCGTTGTCCCGCCTGATAGCCGACTGGATACGTCAGCAGTCCCTCGATCTCTTTTCCATCTTTCGATTTCCAGCGAACGACTTCGGTGCGGCCCAACGGCGGCAGCTTCACGCCGGCGTTCACGCTGCTGATTTGCACCGGAGTGAAATCCGAAACGGACGCGACGTAAACGTCGCCCGGCGTATCGGAGGTCTGACGAATGAGCGCGAACATCGTTCCGGTCTGGTTGAGCGTCATGGCGCCGTAGACCGCCGGAGTGTGCTTGATCTCGTCAATGCGATTCGCGGTGACGTCGACGGTATAGAGTTGCGTGCCCGTTCCCCTTGGCTCGAGGAAGTAGATGCGCTTGCCGTCGGCTGACCAGCCTGCGATACCGGGCTGACCGTCGTATGACGCAGCCACTGTCTTCGGCGCGCCGCCGCTGGCGGGAAAGATCTGGATCAGGCCCGACTGTGCCCAACGCGGCGGGTTGTCGCTCACGAGAACGGCGATCGATTTTCCGTCGGGCGAGTAAACGGGAGAGGCCTCGGCAGCGGGCGTGCTGGCCAGCGCCGTCACCTTACCGCTTGCGACTTCGACGATCGAAACGTCGGAGCTGGTCCAATCGTTGGCGATCGCGGACTTGGTATGGCCAAACGCGATGTGCGAACCGTCGGCTGACCAATCAAAGTCGTCGACGTTGTAGTCCGCGGTGGTGAGTTTGCGTGGTTCGCGTTTGCCGTTGGCGTCCTTTTGCAGAGAGATCACGTAGAGCCGCGACATCTTCAGGTTTTCGTCAACCCAGCGGAAATCGTTTTTGGCTTTGTCGTTCTTTTCCTCTTCCTCGGTCTTCGGGTCAGCCATGCGGAAGGCAATCGACTTACCGTCAGGCGACCAGGCGAAGTTTGAAACGCCGGTTTTGACGTCGGTGAGAGGTTCGGCCTCGCCGCCGTTCAGGTTCAGTAGATAGATATTGTTTTTGTTGTCCTTGCGGTTCGAGACGAAGGCGATCCAGTTTCCGTCCGGCGACCATTTCGGATTGGTCGACGACTTGTCGCCGAAAGTGAGTTGCACGCTTTGCTTGGTGGCGATCGTGGCTAGATAGAGCTGATTGACATACTCGCTCTTGTCCGCCGTCATCACCGCTTCGTTAACCGCGTAGACGACCCGTTTGCCATCAGGCGAAACACGCGGCGACGCGACGGCTTTGAGTTTCACCTGCATTTCCGGGCTCCATTCGACAGTTGTTTGCGCGAACGCCGTGGAGGCAAGGAGCGCGACGAGAAGGGAAGCGACGACTACGGATCTCATAATAGTTCTCCTGGTTGGAAAGGACTTGACTGACGAAAAGTGTGGGAAACTTTTACTAACGCGCGGCGGGAAAGTCAATGATTTCGTGAGGCTACGGACTAATGGATCAATCGCCGAAATATCCGATGTACCAGAAGGTGGTTAGGTGGCGGGCGTCCTGGAGATAGAAGTCGAGTTTCTTTAGTTCGTCTCGGTTGCCCCTCAGATCGCCGGCTGGATCGTAAACGAGATCGGGCCAGAAGAACGGGCAGTGACAAGTGTGAAAGACCACGACTGGCCGTGTGGGATGTACCTTGCATTTGTCGCGGCAGAGTGTCTGCTTTTGCGCGGCAGATTCCGCGCGGCTGAGTTGCCGGATGGTCTCGGCGTAACGCCCTTCGTTTACGAACAAATGGACTCTGGCGCCAAACGTAAAACCGAAAAACCAGATCGGTAGCACCAAGCTGAGCACCAGCAGCAGGGACATCGCCGCCTGCGGTTTCTTTCGTGTTGCAAACAGCAGGATGAAGAAGCCAACGGCCAGGACTGGACCACCGGCATCGAGCCAGACCATTGCTAAACAGGTCGGGAACGGCGCGTCAAACGGAAGCGCGAACACAGCGAGTGGAACCCCCAACCAAATCCCAATCGCGCACAGATATCTGAACATGCCCCTCATCGTCCACACTGCCGGGCAAGAATCATGCCTGATCCGCGGGGCCGTATTTTCTCGCGTTATAAATAGATGCTGACGACAAAGGCTCGTTCACCTGAAAGAAATTGACTGCGTCACAGGGCTGTTCGCGAACCTAGCGCGTCGTCACAATCTAAATTACAATGCTCAGGCTTCGTAGGAACCTCAGTGTGCTGCCCCGGATAAGGCCTTGTCGTTCCCCGCGCGTAAAAGAATTGGCCGCTATGAAATTTGCTCCCAACTCGGCGCGGGCGGCATGGGTGAGGTTTATCTCGCCAACGACACAAAACTCGACCGCAAAGTCGCGCTGAAGATACTGCCTCCCGACGTCGTCGCCGGAAAGTCAGAGGAGCGAGTGCGACGCTTCATCCAGGAGGCGAAAGCCGCCTCCGCGCTCAACCACCCCAACATTCTCACGATCTACGAAATCGACGAGATCGACTCGGAACACTTCATCGCAACCGAGTTTGTCGACGGCCACACACTGCGCGATCGCATCAAAACCGCACCGTTTCATCCTCGCGAAGCACTCGAGGTCGGGATCCAGATAGCGAGCGCGCTTTGCGCCACGCACGCAGTCGGCATCATCCATCGCGACATCAAGCCTGACAACATCATGCTGCGTCACGACGGCATCGTTAAAGTCCTCGACTTCGGACTCGCAAAACTCTCTCCGGAAGAACGACAGACAAACGAAACCGACTCGATGGCGCCGACGCAACACTTCTTCAAAACGGAAGTCGGCATGGTCCTCGGCACGGCCCAGTACATGTCTCCCGAACAGGCGCGAGGATTCGAGGTCGACGCGCGCACCGACATCTGGAGCCTCGGCTGCGTGCTCTATGAAATGATCTCCGGCCGCCAGCCGTTTCGCGCTCCTACAACTGTCGACGTGATGTCGGGAATCCTGGACCGCGAACCTGAGTCGCTGCTCAGTTATCTGCCGGAAGGACCACGCGAGTTTGAACGCGTCGTCTCGCGCGCGCTGCGCAAAGATCGTGAGGAACGCTACCAAACCTGTAAAGACCTGCTGATCGATCTGCGCGACCTGAAACGCGCACTCGAAACCCACCCGCAAAGACGAGTTACAACTTCACAGGCGTCAGCATCGATCTCGGGTGAAGTGACTCCGGTCCCGGAAAAGTCGATCGCCGTCCTGTACTTCGAAAGCATGAATGCGGACGACGAGAGCCACTACTTCTGCGCCGGCATCACCGAAGACATCATCACCGATCTTTCGAAGATCAAAGAGCTCAAAGTCGTCTCGCGCACGGACGTCCTACCGTTCCGTAAAAAAGAAGTGAACACGCGCCAGGTCGGCGAAACGCTGCGCGTAAACTACATTCTCGAAGGCAGCGTCCGCACCGCGGGAAACCGGATTCGCATCAACACACAGCTCATCAACGTCCGCGACGGTTATCACATCTGGGCCGAGCGCTTCGATCGGCAGTTGGAAGACATATTCGATCTGCAAAACGAAGTGTCGCAAAAGATCGTCGACGCGTTGAAGATCTCGCTCACTGACTCCGAACGGCAACTGCTGACGCAAAAACCGACCGACGATCTACGCGCGTACGACTTCTACATGCGCGGCCGCGAACTCCTGTATCTCAAGGGAAGACGGAACACCGAGAGCGCGATCCAGATGTTCGAAAACGCGGTGACGATCGATCCGAACTTTGCCTCGTCGTACGCCGGACTCGCCGAGGCTTACTCGTCGATGTACGAATTCTACGACGGCAGTTCCACGTGGTTAACGAAGGCGATTGACACGAATCAAAAGGCGCTCGCGCTGGAGCCGACGTCTTTGGACGCGCAGTTTGGAATCGCAATGGTTTACTTCCATCACGGCCGGTTCGCCGAGTCGCGGCGCGCGATAGAAGCAATTCTGAAAGAGAACTCGGAGTTCTATCCCGGCTATGTCCGATTGGGAATGATCGCCGAGCTTTCGGGCGATTTCGAAGACGCCTTGAAGCATTACCGCCGCGCTGCGAAATTGAAACCGTACGACGAAGACGCGTGGATGTTCCTCGCGGGTGTCAACAGAAAACTCAGAAACGACGAGTCAGCACGGAAAGCGGAGCTGAAAGTCCTCGAGATCACCTCGCGCAAACTCGAAGCGAGTCTCGACGACATCATCGTCATGAGCCGGCTGGCGGAAGCGTATGCGAGGTTCGGCGGCAAGGAAGAAGCGAACGCGACCTTGCGACGCGTTCTCGAGCTCGAGCCGAATGACGGACTGGCAGTTTACAACTGCGCCTGCGCCTACGCGTTGCTCAACGAGAAAGCGGCGGCGCTGATTATGCTGCGGAAGGCATTTGAAAACGGGTTCAGGGCGGTCGCGCACTGGGCGAAGACAGACAATGCTTTCGACTCGATACGCAGCGATCCGGAATTTCAACAATTGTTACCGGAATTGCACTGAAATGCGCGTTAGTATCTTAGGGGGCACTAACGATCGAGACCACAATGGAGAAAACAATGCCAAAGTACGTTATTGAGCGAGTAGTACCCGGTGCGAGCAAGATGTCCGCCGCCGAGCTGAAAACGATGTCGCAACGGTCGTGTAACGTTCTCAATCAACTCGGGCCGCAGATCCAATGGGTCCAGAGTTATGTCACGGACAACAAGATCTACTGCGTCTACATCGCTCCGAACGAGGAGATGGTGCAGGAACACGCGCGGCTCGGCGGTTTCCCGGCGAACCACGTGGCCCAGGTCAAGACCGTGATCGATCCGACCACGTCCGAAGAGTAATTACACATCATTATGCATTCATAGCGAAAGGGTTGTCGGCTCAACACCGTCAACCCTTTCGTGTTTAGTTCACTCGCTCAAACTCACTTCAGTTTTGCGGCAGCGTTTTGGACCGCGCCCTTCTGAGACCCGCTAACTAATCCATCCGTATTCCACTGGTTCGTCAAATGAGCGATTGCTGAAACAAAGTCGCCGTGGTTTGACGCACCTGCCGCGAGCTCCGCGATGATGTCAGACATGGTGCAACCGTCTGCGAAGAGATGGTTCGGCACGCCGGTGTTGATGCCGCCGAGGATGATCGTCGTCTGCGTATCCGAGTTTGGATTGCAGTCTTCGTCGTCGACGACGCCGTCGCCGTCAGCATCGGGGAATGTCCAGCCAACGTCGCGCAATAGTTCGAACGTCAGGTCGTCCGGCGCTTTGACTTTGTGAGTCAAGTCGTTGCTGATCGCCGGCTCCATGAGCAGGTTGCGCCGCGCGACTGTGTCGAAGTGCGAGATCGAAGAACCGCCCTGGATCCGAAACGGCGAGAACACGCGCGGGCGGTTCGACTGGTCCGCGCCGGCACGCACGGTCAAGTTGCTGCCGATGAACCCGTTGACCGTTCCGCCGAGTTGGGCCAAGATCGACAGCCCATCGACGCGCCTCAGACTCACCGTCGGAATCGTGACGAACGCGCCGTTGATGCCGTCGTCCGCCATTGCCGGCGCGCCGCCGTTCTGGTTGGCGACGTTGTTGTAAATGATCACCCCGAGCGCGCCCGCGTTACCGGCGTTCCTCGCTTTCTGCGCAAAGCCACAGAGGCCGCGTTCGATCAACGCGATCTTTCCTGAGACGTCGCCGGCGTTCGAGAAGGGCGAACAACCGTCCGTGGCGGTGCCGTCTACTTCCACCGCATCGACGGCCGCGACAATATCCGCGGAAACGTTCGGACTCCCGAGCGCTGGTCCGAAAGCGGCGGTGCCGAACTGAAAAACGCCCGCGATCGGAGCCGGAGAATTGACTCGCACTTCAGGGCTGCCGAGCGACAACACGTTCGGAACACCAGCGTTCACGAAAGTGCCGTCGAATACAACGCGTCCGAACCGGGTCGCCGACGCGGCACGCTGCGCGTTCGTCATCTGAGGCCAGTAGAGACCGAGAGTCAGGTCAAACAGGTGCGTGTTGTAATGATCCGGTGAACCATTGAACAACGCGCCGGTGTTCAAGTTTGCAAGCCTATCGCAACGTTTGTGTCAAGGAAATCGATTACAGTTTCGCTGCCGCGGAGTTGAGTTGATCGAAGAGCATGCTTATATTCAACATCGCCCATGAAAGTAGAATTACAGCTACCGTCATTCGAAGGGGCCACTAACTGGCTCAATCGCGAGAAGCCCGAAGCGGCCGATGCGACCGACGTGATCAGGCGAGAGACAAAAGGCCGGCCGACGCTCGTTCATTTTTGGTCACTTAGCTCGGAACCATCCATAACCAACCTGGCGCAGGTTTCGGATCTGCGCGACCAACGCAAGCGCGAAGGCTTGCGCGTGATCGCCGTGCACTCACCGCGGTCCGAAGCGGAGAAAGATCCACGCGCTGTGCGGGACGCGATCACGCGGCTCAATCTG
>DASRIM010000040.1:0-5855 GCA_035649995.1 Pyrinomonadaceae bacterium
ACAGGTTCGTACCGATGCTTTCAATCTGCGCCTGGACCGACGCCGACGCGCCCTGGCCGATACTCACCATCGCGATCACCGCGGAAACGCCGATGATGATGCCGAGCATGGTCAACGCCGCGCGCATCTTGTTTCGAACAAGGGCGCGAAAGGCGACGCGAATGATCATTAACAGGTTCATAGTAATTAACCACTAAAACAAGTCATCAACGGGCGAATAGAACAAGTCAGGAAGGGGGCAACGCCCCCGCAGGTTTCTTTGAACCAGGCGGAGGCGCACTTCGCTTGCCCCCTTCCTGACTTGTTCTCACTCAACAGCCTCTTGTCGCTCACTCTTACGCAGCCTCTTCTTCCTCGTCCTCGTCGTCGACGACAGGCAAGTTCTTCAACTCCTCTGCCGCATCGCGTTTGTCCTGGACCCTGTAGTCGCTCTTGATCTTTCCGTCTTTGAAAACGACGACCCGGTCCGCGTACTGCGCGATGTCAGGTTCGTGCGTGACGAGCACCAGCGTGATTCCTCGCTCGCGGTTCAGTCTTTGAAAGATCTCCATCACTTCCACTGACGTGCGCGAGTCGAGATTACCGGTCGGCTCGTCTGCCAGAATCAACGCCGGATGATTAACCAGGGAGCGAGCGACGGCGACACGCTGTTGCTGACCGCCCGACAACTGGTTCGGATGGTTTTGCTCGCGACCCGCGAGCCCCACCGCAGCCAGTGCCTCCATCGCCCGCTGACGACGCTGCGCCGCATCTACTCCGAGATACAACATCGGCAGCTCAACGTTCTCCAGTGCTGAAGTGCGCGACAGCAGATTGAAACCCTGAAAAACGAAACCAATCTTCTGGCAGCGAATGTCCGCGCGCTCGTCTTTCGACATCTGCGAAACATCTTCGCCGTCGAGGATGTACGTGCCGCGCGTCGGGCGATCGAGACAGCCGATGATGTTCATCGTCGTCGACTTACCCGAACCTGACGCGCCCATGATGGCCACAAACTCGCCCTGGCGAATCGTTAGCGACACTCCACGCAGTGCGTGTACTTCCACATCGCCCATGGTGTAGGTCTTGTGGATGTGGTCCAACTGGATTACCGGCGCCGCTTCGGGCATCTCCGACAGAAGCGCGGGGTTGAATGTTTGCTGTTGTGCTTCGACGTTAATCATCACTTGTTACCTTCTACCGCCACCACCACCGACGCGCGGAGCGTTACCGAATCCCGGCGGCCGCGACTGGTTCGACTGCGAACTGGCTGATCCCGTAAGCGTCTGGCCAGTAATGACCATGTCGCCTTCCTTCAACTCGCCTTCGACAACTTCAGTCGAGGCGCCGTCGCTGAGACCAACCTTGATTCGTCGTCTTTCAGGTTTGCCGTTCTGGTCCAACACCCAGACGATCCGTGTTTGACCTTCGAGTACCGGCGCCGAGGACGGTGCAAAATTGGACGCGGATGCATCACCACCTTGCTGGCGTCGCCGTCCCTGGCCCTGGTTCTGACCACCACCGTTCGCGTTATTACGTTGTCGCGAACCATCTTGTGGCGTAAACCGGAGCGCCGCATTCGGAACCTTCAACACGTCGTTACGCTCGTCGATCGTGATCGTCAGGTTCGCCGTCATGCCGGGTTTCAACTTCTGCTCCGCGTTCTCGACGTTGATCACGACGTTATAAGTCACGACGTTCTGCACGTTGACCGGGTTCAATCGCATCTCGGCGATCTTGCCGTCGAACTCCTTGCCCGGAAACGCGTCGACCGTAAACCTCACCGACTTCGCCTGCTCGACCAAACCAATGTCTGCCTGGTCGATGTTGGCGATGACCTGCATCTGCGTCAGGTCGTTTGCGATCGTGAAAAGCGTCGGCGCGGACAAGCTCGCGGCTACGGTCTGACCAACGTTCACGTCACGCGAGACCACGACGCCGTCGATCGGCGACGCGATCGTCGTGTGACTCAAATTCACTTCCGCCAGACTGAGCGCAGCCTGTGCTTGCTGCACCTGGGCGGCGGCTTGCTGTACCTGTGCCTGTGATTGTTGGACCTGTGCCTGCGACTGTTCCACTGCCGCCTGCGACTGCGCCATGCCCGCACTGGAAGCCGATTGCTCGGTCAACTTCGCCTGTTGCACCTGGGCCACGGCCTGGTTGTAACGAGCTTCGGCGGTCTTGTACGCGGTCACCGCGACGTCGTAATCGCGCTGCGCGATCACGCCCGCTTTAAGTAACGACTCCTGCTGTTTCAACAAACTGAGCGCGTCGTCCTGCTGCGCCTTCAACACGGCGGCGTTCGCTTCCGCACTGGACACACCTGCCTGGTTGTTCTGGACTGTCGATCTCGCGGCGAGACTTCTCGCCTGCGCGTCACTGACGCCGGCGCGAGAATTAAGGACCGCGGCGCGCGCGTTAGCCAAACTCGCGCGTGCCTGTTCGAGGTTCGCGCGTGCCTGTTCGACCTGTGCCTTCGCGGTCGATGGATCGAGCTGCGCGATCACCTGGCCTTTCTTAACTACTGAATTGAAGTCGGCGTAAAGCGCGGAGATCGTTCCCGACGCCTGGCTGCCGACCTGCACCGTCGTAACGGCTTGCAGTGCGCCAGTCGCGGTCACGGTGTTTCGCAAGTTGCCGCGTTCGATGCGCGCGGTCATGTACTGCGGAGTGCCTGAATCGCTGCCCCAGAAATAGAAGCCGGCAAGCATAAAAAGAGCCATCATGCCGCCGCCAATCAAAAGTTTCATTTTGCCGGCGAGCAACCTGGCCCAAAACTGGCGCAGCCACGTAGCGTTAACGCCGCTGCTCAGACCAGTCACGAAAGGTTGATTCTTAATCGTTTGTGTCGACATTCGGTTCCTTACCTCTACTTTTCAGACACCAACAAACCCGCATTGGTTACAACGGTTTAGAGTCGATGTGACGGGCTTCCGATATGAATGTGCGGTCCTGTGGAAACGCCGGGAATTGCCCCGCGAAACGCCAGAAA
This sequence comes from Pyrinomonadaceae bacterium, assembly GCA_035649995.1. Lineage (GTDB taxonomy): Bacteria > Acidobacteriota > Blastocatellia > Pyrinomonadales > Pyrinomonadaceae > PSRF01. The sequence continues at coordinate 2,972 of DASRIM010000040.1, forward strand.
AGGAATGCCCTGGCTTTGCAGATACGCCATCAGCGCGCGTCCTTCTGTACTGTCGGGATGGAGTCCGACATCGACGGCGTTAGTGTGATTCCAACGCATACGGTTGTGCGTGGCACTTTGACCGATCGTGCTGGTCGGAAGCGGTTTGCCAAAGGTCTTTGAGAAGAACTGCTGAACCGAAGACAAGCCGGCGATGGACCAGCTTCCCGCTGTCGAACGCAATACTGTCGCTGTTTTGTTGAGCGGCATCAGCGTCGGCTTAACGAATGTCTTCACTTTCGCCGCTTCTTCGGCCTTCTTCAGTTCCTCAGCCTTCAAATCAGCGAGACGCGCCTCTTCCGCGACGCGAGCTTTAGCGGCGACTAATTCCTGCTCGGCCTTGTCGACCTCAATCCGTGCGATTAGGCCTTCTGAATAGAGCTGACGAAGTAATTCCGTGTTTTTAGTGAGTTTTTCGACTTCGGGTTCCTGGGCTGAGACGCCGGTGGAAGCGAAAATAACTAAGGCTGCTGTAAGTAGTACTTTCTTCACTCTGGGCTAGACACGGGTCGTCACGGATTGGTTACGTGTAACCGACAACTAAATTCGGGTGTCTTACCGATTGGGAACTCCCCTGGAATCAGATTAATTAGGAGTGAAGAAAACAGAATGAATAAAGGACGGTTTAAGACACTGGCAATCGCTACTCTCTCCGCCATTGCCTTAGCTGCCTCGATTGCCGTTGCCCAGACGGGTACCACTACCCAACAGGACAACCAGGGTGCGCGCCGCGAGTGGCGTGGCCGCGGTCGAGGTGATCACCAAGGACACGGCGTGAGAGGGATGCGCGCAGGCGGATTCTTCAAACAGCTAAATCTCACTGAAGACCAGAAAGCAAAGATGAAACAGATCCGCGGAAGCTTTGCCCAGACCAACAAACCGTTGCGCGAACAGCTTCGTGCCAAGCGGCAGGAGTTGCGTCAGGCGAGCGAAGGCGGTACGTTCAATGAAGCGCTGGCTACTCAGAAACTGACGGAAATGGCGGGCCTCGAGGCCAAGCTGATGGGCGAGCGGTTCAAGCTTCATCAGGAGATGCTTTCCGTTTTGACGGCTGAGCAAAAAGCCCAGTTGGAACAGGCGAAAGCGCAACGCAAAGCCCGACGCGGCGAGCGGCGCCAACGCCCAACGCAGTAAAGCGTCTCCCCCACGGATCTGGCGGATTTCGAATGGCTCGAATCCGCCAGCCGTCTTCCGATGAGGACCGCATCTGGAGAGTGGGATTGAACACGCCCTGGAACTCGACCTGGCGCAAAAAGCGCAGGCTGGCGACGAGTCTGCCTTTGCAGAAATAGTAAGACGATTCAGTCCGCGAGTGTTTAGTATTGCCAGCAGGTTCTTTCGACAGCGCAGTCAGGTCGAAGATGCGGCGCAAGAGGTTTTTTTGAAAGCGTTCACGCAGCTCGGAAGTTTTGAAGGACGCGGATCGATGGAAGGTTGGTTAACGCGAATCGCGACCAACACTTGTTTGAATATCATCAGGGGAACGAAACGTCGTCCCGAGTTGACTGTTTCGGATCTGAGTGACGACGAGACCGGCTGGCTCGATCAGCAACTGTCGGAAACGACGGGTTCGGTCGAGAACGATCTGGTCGCCTCGGATCTCGCGGATCGATTGCTGGGGACGTTATCGCCGGAAGATCAGCAGGCGTTGTTGATGATTGACGGTGAGAATGCGTCGGTTAAAGAAGTAGCTGCCGCGACGGGATGGTCGGAGTCGAAAGTTAAAGTGAGAGCGTTTCGGGCGCGAAAGAAAGTCCGCGAAGCGATGGAGAAGTTGTTAGGACAAAAGAAAGCTGAGCAGGTCACGAAATGAAAGACAAGCACATCGTTGACATCATTGACAATGCTTCGGTCGCGAGTCTCTCGCAGAGCGAGCTCGACGAGTTGAAAGCGCACGCCGGCGAGTGCGCGCCGTGCCACAGAGCTTTCGAGGCGGCCCAGCTTTCCGCGTTGGTCATGAAGCAGCGCGCGCAGGTGACGATCGAGCCGTCGCCGTTCTTCCATACGCGAGTTCTCGCGACGTGGAGAGAACGGCAGGCGGAGGACAGCGTGCCGTCGTTCGTACGGTTGTGGCAGTCGGCACGGGCTTTGGTTTCCGCGATGGCGGTAGCGACGATAGCGCTGGCGGTTCTTAGTTTCGTCTCGCCGGAGCAGGCCACGGCAGTTCCGGAACAGACGGCGTCAGCGTATTCAGCGGAGTCGGTGATCTTCGATCAGGCTGATGACCAGTTGAGCTACGAACAGGTGCTGAGCGCGATTTACGACGAAGAGGACGAGGCAAAGTAATCATGAACGAAGTTGCTAAGAACAGATGGCAGGTTCGCGTTGCGGCAATTATCATCTTCGTGCTGGGCTTTGTCGCGGGAATTTTGGCGGTCAACGCTTATCGCGGGTTGGCGCGAAACACGACGCCGCGCGATAGATTCGAGCAACTTGCGGAACGGCTCGATCTAAACCCCGATCAGAAGACGAAGGTGCAACAGATCCTCGGCGATACGCGAGAACAGTTGCGGGCGTTGCGGAGGGAATCGGAGCCGAGAGTGAATGAGATTCGGAGTCAGGCTGATGCGCGTTTGCAGGAAGTGTTGACGCCGGACCAGTGGCAGAAGTTTCAGTCGATTCGTCACGAGATGCGGGGACGCAGAGGCGGACGTGGCGGTCCACGCGGCGACGCGCCGTAAACCCGTGTTCACGGTTTGATTATGGCTTTTAGTACGCGGCCCTCGGCGACGTCGTTGAGGGCCGCGTTCGCGTTTTCTAAATCATACGAATCCAGCTTCATACCTGCCCACAATTCCGACCTCTCGAAAACAAGTTGCGCGCTGCGATAGAAGTGAGAGAAGTC
>DASRIM010000041.1:0-10332 GCA_035649995.1 Pyrinomonadaceae bacterium
TCGTGCCAGAAGAGACGGGTGATCAGTTGCGTCTCCTTGAGGTTGAGCATGAACCAGTCGCGGTTGTCGTCGTGGCCGGCGTAGTGATGATAGAGCTCGGGCGGTTCGCGTCCTTCGTACGGCGTGCCGAGCGTTTTGCGATACCAGTTGGCGACGATGTCGATGCCGTCGGGATTGGGTGACGGAATGAGCAGGAGAATGGTGTTTTGCAGTATCTCGCGCGTTTCCTCGTCCTGCGCGGCGGCGAGCTCGTAGGCAAGCTGCATCGACATCTGCGAGGCGACGATCTCGGTCGAATGGATCGAGCAGGAGATCGCCACGACGACCTTGCCGTTGGCGAACAGGCGGTCGCGTTGAGCGTTTTGTGTGACTTTGCGCGGGTCGGCGAGTTGCTGCTGGATCTCTTTGTATTTTTCGAGCGCCAGTATATTCTCTCGCGCACTGATGAAAGCCACGATCAGCGGCCGCTTGAGAGTCGATTGGCCCAGCGTTTCGACTGTCACGCGATCCGAAGCGCGGTCCAGACGCTGGAAGTAGTCTGTGATCTGCGACCAGCCGGCAATCGTTCGATCGGAACCGGGTGTGAATCCGAGAACTGACTTCGGCGACGGTATCGCGGCGGATGGCGACACGCGCGGCGCGGCCCGTTGCGCTAACGACTGTGCCGGCAAAACGGCGAGGCACATCACGACAGCCAGGCCAACCGTTATTGATCGCAGGCCAACCGTTACTAATCGAAGCCTAGTCATTGCGAGATTCCTTTGCGAAAACAGATGGAAGATACCGCTGCAATCGACGAGTCTAGCACAACCCCGCGGCGCAGTTTTATGCGCCGGCTGCACTACTGGTGGTCGTTGTTTCTCGCCGGCGCGCTGCTCGGGACGCTCGGCCCACCGATCCTGATCGTCGCCTGGCTGGTGAACAAACACGACCTCGTTTACCCGTGGGCGCTCTTCGGCGCGCGCCAGTGGCTGCGCTTCAGCGGCGTCCGAGTCGAGGTGAAAGGCCTCGAGCTGCTTGATCCGGGGCAGACGTACGTCTTCGTTTCGAATCACCGGTCATACCTCGACACGGCCACGCTGTTCATCTACACCGGCCGGCGCATCGGACTGCTTGCGAAGAAAGAGCTGCTGAAAGTGCCGGTGCTCGGCGTCGGCATGGGCTTCGTAAACGTGATGGCGATCGATCGCACGAACCGCGAGAGCGCGATCCGCACGACGGAAGCCGCCGCGCAACGCATCAAGTCAGGCGTGTCGTTCGCCGTGTTTGTGGAAGGCACGCGCGCGAAACCCGGTGAGTTGCTGCCGTTCAAGAAGGGCGCGTTCTACATGGCCCGGCAAGCGGGCGTGCCGGTTGTTCCCGTCGCACTCAAGAATTCGGATGTGTTGATGGGAAAGGGAACTGGTGAGGCCAGATCCGGAACGCTCGAAATGGTGGTCCTGCCGCCCGTCGAAACGATCGATCGGACCACGGATGAAGCAATCAACGAATTGATCTCCGAGGTCCGTCAATCGATTGCGAACGAACTTAACGGTCAGAAGGTATAGACCAGCTCGCCTGTCATCCTTACCGTGATGCCGTCCTGAACTGTCGGCGCGAACGTCGCCTGCCGAGCCGCTGCCTCGGCGGCTTCCCGCAGTGCCGCTGGTCCATTCAACGCGATCGCTGAAACCACTTTTCCATTCTCGTCGACGATCACGCGGACGGTGATCTTGCCGGTCTGCTTCAGCCGCTTCGCTTCCTCTGACAGCACAGGCTTGGGCAGCGATAGTGCTTTAGAGTTCAACAGCCCGCCTTCGACAGGTTTCGTAATGTTGCCCGATGACGGAGTGCCGCCGTCGTCCTCGCCGACCTCCGTAACTTTCAACGTGGCCCGCGCCGGCGCGAAGTCGGTATAGCGAACTTGCATCCGTATGTGCAGCGTGAATCCGTCGTCGAAGATCAACTCCTCGTCGGCGTATGAATAGGTTGGAAACCAGTAACGGCCGTCGATCTGCTCGCGATAGGTTTCGACGACCGGATACTTGTTTTGTTTGGTCTCAGGAACGCCTTTCCCCTTCGTTTTCACGATCAGCAAATCGCGATCGTCAACCCAAACACGGCCCAGGAAGAGACGTTCTTTCACCTTCTTTGGATCCGGCAGCACTTTCGGCGTTACGTCGAAGACGTAAAGATTCAACTCGTCGATCTTCTCTTTGCCGACGTACTTGATGTCGTACTGTGAAAGCTTCGAAGGTTCGAGTGCGAAAGGATTGATCCCGCCGAGGTCCTCGATGTCCTCAGCAGTGACGTTTGAGAGCGTGGACATCGGGAAGTAGCTGATCTTCTCGAAGCGATTTCCCTGATCGTCAAAAGTGAAGGTCGAGACGCGACGGTATTCGCCGACCACCTGTCCGCCCATGCCGATACTTTGAAACAGCGCGTCTCGTTTGAAAGAGTAGTTATTAAGAGCGCGTCGAAATTGCGTTTCTTTGGCGGTGAACGCCTGGATGATCTTCTCTGCTTCTATTGAATTGGGTGGTCCGGCGGCTGGTGTTTGGGCCAAAGCGGTTAGGCCCAGTGCAGCGATTAGGACCAGCGCGGCGTTGAACAAGCGTATTCCGAATAGTTCGTTCTTCATTTTCTATGTGACTCGTGTGGGTTTGGGGCACCCTGCCTTGTTAAAACGTACGAGTCCTCAGATGCCGGTAGGAAAGAGTCCTGTTGCCAGCGCGGTGGGGTTCGCCGGGGCGGCTGGACGAGAATGCCATTTTCCTGTTGCAAATTTTCCTGCAAGTAGTGTAATGTCCCCAAGCTAGAATAAGTTATCGGTCGGCCAGCGGCAGGTTCGACAAAAAAAGTAGCCCGATTGGCCTCGAAACTCGATGGGCTCGCTGGTTTGAAAAGTATAGTTTCTCAAGGTCCTCATGTCGGCAACAGGCACTCGTCCTAAATCCGTGGAGCTTTACGGCGCGGGAGCGCAGACGTGACGCCGAGCGGCGGCGTTGCTTACACGGTTCGGACGATAAATCAGGCTTTGGGAGGAGCTTGGTTTTACGTGGTCTGATGTCGATGATGTGCGCGGTGATTAGCTACTCCTTCTGGGCGGGGTGGCTTAAAAAATCACCGCGCACACCCCAGCTCAACTCGATTCCCTCAAAATTCTTCAAAGATCTACAGTTATCCGGTTTTGTAGACGTGTTTCCCGCTTGCGGGGGGCTCATGAAATAGGGATTTTCAGCAATCCCTCTAAAAATTTTCGTTTACCATGTGTTTCCCACTAGCGGGAGATCCTAAACGAAATCGACCGGAACCTTGTGGGGAATAATGCCGCGTTCGAACCCTTCCTCCAAAAGCCGCCGCACACCTTCCCGCCCACGCTCCGTATAGTCCAGCGTCAACTCGTTCACCCACATCCCGACAAACCGGTCAGCCAGCGCGGGATCCATGTCCCTGGCAAACTGTAGCGCGTACTGGAGCGCATCCTCGCGATTGTTCAGCGAGTACCTGATGCTCTCCCGCAGCAACTGGGAAACTTCCCTGATGACCTCCGCCCCGAGCTCGCGCCGGATGGCATTCCCGCCCATCGGCAGCGGCAGTCCATGCCGCTCATGCCACCATTCGCCAAGGTCGAGCACCTTGTGCAAACCCTTTTGCTGATAAAAAAGTTGCCCCTCGTGAATCAGCAGTCCCGCATCGCAAAAACCCTTCTGAACGGCGTCGATAATCTTGTCAAACTCGACCACCTCGTATTTAAAATCCGCGTTGAACAGTCGCAACGCCAGAAACGCACTCGTCAATTTCCCCGGAATCGCGATCCTCAGGTTCGGAATGTCTTCAGGGCTCGCCGGCTCTCGCGAAACGACGATCGGCCCGTAGTTATCGCCAATCGATGCACCATGCGGCAGCAGCGCGTACTTGTCCGCGACGTATGCATAAGCGTGAAAGCTGATAGCCGTGACGTCGTACGTGCCTCGCGTCGCTTCCTCGTTCAACGTTTGAATGTCTTTGAGCAAGTGTTTGAACTGCAACCCGCCCGTGTCGAGCTTGTTAGTGGCGAGCCCATAGAACATGAAGGCGTCGTCGGAATCTGGAGAATGAGCCAGTGTGATAGTTTTTCGTTCAGTGTCAGTCAACATTATTATTGCCCTACGGTCGTCAGATCTTTTGGTTCGATGCGGTTATACACGGTATCGCGTTCGACAGCTTCATAGCCTGCGTCTTCAATCAGTCCGATCAGCTCGGTCTTACTCATCTTTACTTCGTTGTTCGTTTCCACGGAGTAGCTCGTCGTCAACTCGCCGCCTTCGGTAATCGTGCCGTCGATATCGTTCGCGCCGTAATGCAACGCGACTTGCGCTAGACGTTTGCCCAGCATCACCCAGTACGCCTTGATGTGATCAAAGTTATCCAGCATCAGACGCGAGACGGCCATAGTCTTCAGCGAATCCACACCGGAGGGGCCCGGCAGATGAGCTAGTTGCGTGTCAGGTGGATAGAAAGCGAGCGGGATGAAGCACTGAAACCCGCCTGACTTCTCCTGCTGCTCGCGCAGCTTCACCAGATGGTCCACGCGATCCTCGATCGACTCAATATGCCCGTAGAGCATGGTCGCATTCGTCTTCAACCCGGCGGCGTGAACCTTTCCCTGGAGCTCGAGCCAGCGCGGTCCGTCGCACTTGTGCGCGCAGATCATCGAACGCGTCGGCTCGCGAAAGATCTCCGCGCCGCCGCCCGGACACGAATCCAGACCCGCTTCAATCAGTTTTTCAATCACCTCTTCGTCGGACATCTTGTAGAAGTGAGCGAAATGATCGAACTCGACCATCGTGAACGCTTTCAGGTGCAACTGCGGGTAGTTTTGCTTCAAAGACGAAAGCAGATCGGTGAAATAACTGAACGGAAGTTTGGTGTTCAGTCCGCCCGTGATGTGCAGCTCGGTCGCGCCCTCTGCTACAGCCTGCGCCGCGACTTTCAAACTGTCGTCGATGTTGTGCGTGTACGCGCCGGGCTGGCGCGGCGTGCGGTAGAAGCCGCAGAACTTGCAATCCGCATAACAGACGTTCGTCGGGTTGAGATGTCGATTGACGTTGAAATACGTGGTGCGGCCGTGACGCCGGCGTCTGACAGTGTCGGCGAGTTTGCCGAGCGCGGGGAGATCGCTGGTGGCGTAGAGCGCCAGGCCGTCTTCGAACGAGAGACGCTGGCCGGCGATTGTCCGCTCGGCAATCTCGTTCAGTTTGTCGTCATGTGAAAAGTTCATGGTGGAACAGTCTCTTTTCTACCGGTGTAGAAAAACGGCGCTGCCGAACGTCACCAGCAGGATGACGCTGACAAACGCGTTGGTGGTAAAGAACGCTGCATTCAAGCGCTGCAAATCGTCGGCGCGAACGAGTCTATGCTGATATACGAGCAGGACGCCGGTTGCGATCACTCCGGCGAAGGCCATCAGGCCGAGGCCGGTCACAAGATACAGCGCGAGCAGCGACAGAAACGCCGCGGCATGGAGCCCGCGTGCTATCCAGAGCGCGCGGGCAACGCCGAAGCGCGCGGGAACCGACCGCAGTCCCTCGCGGCGGTCGAAGTCGTAGTCCTGGCAGGCGTAAAGAATGTCGAAACCGGCAGTCCAAAGCAGGACGACCAGCGACAGCAGCAACGGCGCCGGACTGCCGATCTCGCCGCGAACGGCGATCCATGCGCCTGTTGGCGCGAGCGAAAGACACCACCCCAGGACGATATGCGAAAACTGCGTCCAGCGCTTGGTGAACGAGTAAAGGAGTACGCTGCCGAGCGCGATGGGCGACAGGATCAACGTCAGACGGTTCAACATCGCGGCCGCGAACAGAAACAACGCCGCCGAAACAATCGTGAACGCCCACACAAACCCGACGGACAACAGTCCGGCCGGCAGCGCGCGCGACGCTGTGCGCGGGTTGCGCGCGTCAAAAGCGCGGTCGGCGATCCGGTTGAAAGCCATGGCCGCGGAGCGCGCGCCGACCATTGCCGCGACTATCCAGAAGATTTGGCGTCCGGTGGGAACACCATTCGCCGCCAGCACCGCCCCGAGAAAGGCGAACGGCAACGCGAAAAGCGTATGCTCGATCTTGATCATCTCGAGCGTCAGCCGGGTGTTTTTTATCAGTGTCGACACGGACACGCCAATGATACGGTACAGACCGCATGGAGTCGAATGTTAGGTCGAATGCTAGAATCGAACCGTGGATATAACCGAGCTTGAGCGATTGTTGGCGGCGTACAGGCGCGGAGAATTACAGACGCCGGACGCCGTTGAACAGATCAAGAACCTTCACTTTGAAGACATCGGCTTCGCCCGCGTCGACCACTCCCGCGCGACGCGCCTGGGCTTTCCGGAAGTCGTCTTCGGCGGCGGCAAGACGCGCGCGCAGATCGTCGCCATCGTCGAACGGCTCGCGCAGCGCTCGCCGAACATCATCGTCACGCGCACCGACGAGGGCGCCTTCGGCGAGATTCGCAACGTCGTCACGGACGCCGAATGGCACGAATCAGCTCGGCTCATCCGCATTCGACGCGATAAAACGGACCGTGGCGTTGGGCCGATCGCGGTCGTCACCGCCGGCACCAGCGACATTCCGGTCGCGGAGGAAGCAGCGCTGACGGCCGAAACGATGGGCAACACGGTCTCGCGCATCTGGGACGCCGGTGTCGCCGGCATTCATCGCGTGCTCGCCGAACGGAACCTCTTGCAGCGCGCGCGCGTTGTCGTCGTGGCGGCGGGAATGGAGGGCGCGCTGCCGTCAGTGGTCGGTGGTTTAGTCGGCGTGCCGGTCGTGGCTGTGCCAACCAGTATCGGTTACGGCGCATCCTTTGGCGGAGCAGCAGCACTGCTGGGCATGCTGAACTCCTGCGCCTCGAACGTGACCGTCGTGAATATCGACAACGGTTTCGGGGCCGGGTTCGTGGCAAGCCTGATAAACCGCCGCTGGGAGCCGCCCGTTGAATAATGTTAATTCGTTTCCTCCTGGACGATCCACAAAGCTACTCTCCTGCATCCTGTTGCTGTCGCTCGTTGCGGCCGGCTGCATCTCCGCGCGCCGCACGCCGAACCTCGAAAAGATTTTCGCGCAGGCCCGTGTGAGCACAGGTAAGCGGCCTGTCGTCATCATTCCCGGAATACTCGGCTCCGAACTGATCAACCCGAAAAGCGGCGAGAAGGTGTGGCCCTCGGCATTTCGCACGAAACAGGAAGGGCTGCCGATCAGTCCAAACCTCGAGGCCAATCGCGACGAGCTCGTCCCAGGCAGGATCGTCGAGACCGTGAAGCTGGCAAAGTTGCTTCCTGAAGTTTACGTCTATCGCGATCTGCTGGAAGCGCTGCGACGCTTTGCAGGCTATCGCGAAGGTGATTGGGAGAACCCGGGCGTCGACGGCGACAAAGATACCTACTACGTCTTTCCTTATGACTGGCGACGCGACAACGTCACAAACGCGCGCGAGCTAGTGCGCCGTTTGCAGCGGGTGAAAGACAAACTCCACCGGCCGGATCTGAAGTTCAACATCGTGGCCCATTCGATGGGCGGGTTAATCGCGCGCTATGCGGCGATGTACGGCGATGCGGATCTGCCCGCGGGCGAGGACGCGATCAAGCCGACGTGGCTTGGCGCCGCACACATCAGCAAGATCGTCATGATTGGCGTGCCGAACGAAGGCTCGGCGGACGCGTTTGCGACACTCGTCGAAGGCTACTCGGTGACTGAAGGCTTGCGCCGGCGCGTTCCATTGCTCAACAAACTGACCGCGGAAGACGCAGCAAGAACGCCCTCGGTGTTTCAGTTAATGCCGCACGCAGAGGTGGTGCGGTTCCTCGACGAGAACCTGAAACCGCTCGCTATCGATCTTTATGACGCCGAAGTCTGGAAGCGCTACGGCTGGAGCGCGCTTCATAGGCCGGATTTTCGGCGTCAGTTTGAAAGCACAAACGGAACGAACGGCGAGACAGATATTCTCGATGCTTATCTCGTAGCGACACTACAGCGCGCGCGCCGGTTCCATCAGGCGTTGGACGCGCGCGACGGCAGACCCGCGCCCGTCGCGCTGTTGGCGATTGGCGGCGACTGCGAAGAGACGCTGAACTCGCCCGTGTTGCTGCGCGACGAGAAACGCAACCGTTGGTTGACGCTGACTCGCCCGCGCGAGTTTCGCACCTCGACCGGCGCGAAGATCTCGAAAAAGCAAGCGACTGACGCCATGTACGTTCCCGGCGACGGGCGCGTCACGCGTCTCTCAATGATGGGCCAGAACCTTTCGAATCACGTTGTTTTTGGCTGCGATCTGCACGCACAACTCCCGCGCAACAAAACGCTTCAGGATAACGCGTTGACGGCGATTGTCAGTGAAGTGATGCAGTAACGATTTTAAGGATTGAGGATCGCGTTTAGTTTCTCGGCCCAGTTCTGATCGATGTTCGTGAGGATCGTGTACTGCTCCAGCGCCGCGTCGCGATTGCCCATCGCCAGCAGACACTTGCCCAGGTTGTAATAAGCCTTCCCGAAATCAGGTTTCAAACGGATCGACTGCCGAAACGATTCGGCCGCCTCGTTGTAGCGATTGAGCTCGAGATACGCTTCGCCGAGATTGTTCGGCGCGATCGCGTCCCCGGGCTTCAACGCCGCAAGCTGGCGAAAGACTTCGATCGCTTCCGTAAACTTCTTCGATTTCAGATAGCGCGAGCCGAGCCGTTCGTACGCGCCCGTGTAATCCGGCCGCAGTCGAATGGCTTGCTTGTAAGCCTGAATCTCCTCGTCGGCCTTGCCCCAATCGCGATACACGAGCCCCAACGCGTAATGAGCGTCGGCGGCGTTGTACGGATCGAGCCGAATCGACTGTCGGTACCCCTCCTCGGCGTCGCGATACTTCTTGAGGTAGTAACTGGCGAGACCGATGTTGAAGTACGACTCAGCCGACGGCCGCAGACTGACGGCTTTCTTCGACGCTTCCAATGCTTCGGCGTGCTTGCCGAGCTTCTCGTTGCAGAATCCGCTCTGCGCCCACGCTTCCGCGTAGTTACTGTCTGACTCGACGGCCTTCTCGAAATACGGCAGCGCCTTTTCGCAGTCGTCCTTGGAAAGAAAACTCAATCCGTCGCGGAAGAACTGCACCGCCTTCGCACGCTTGTTGCGGCCGGCTGCTGCGGCCAGGTCCGAAAGCGACATCATCGTGCCGCTTTGAAGCTGCGAGATGCGTTCGGATGGAATGGCGAAGTTCACGCTCTGTCCGCCGGTCACTTGCAGCGTCGCGATGCCGATCACCTGCCCCTGCATGTTGACGACCGGGCTGCCGCTCGAACCGGAAGAGATCGGCGCGGTGATCTGAATGATGCGGCCGAACGTCGGAATGTCGCGCACGGCGGAGACGATGCCGTTCGTGACGCTGCCTTCGAGGCCGAGTGGATTGCCGATCACGACGACGCTCTCGCCTTCCTGTGGCGAAGTCTTGTCGAGCGGAAGCGGTCTGACAGCGGGCGTGGGCGGATCGATCTTGAGCAGTGCGATGTCGCCTTCGGCGTCTACGGCGAGAACGCCTCTAACCGGAATCACGGCGCCCGTAGTCGAGTGTATTTCCGCGCGGTAAGCGCCCTCTATGACGTGACGGTTGGTGACGATGCGATCGGCAGCGATGAAGAACCCGCTGCCGCGCGAGAGTTTTTCATTCTTCGAGTCGTAGGTCTCGACGGCGACTGCGGACGGTTTGATACGGCGAACGAGTTCGGGGAGTAAATCCTGCGACGCTTCGACTCTAATCGGGCCTATTAAAAGTAATAGTAAAAGCCAAACTAACTTCATTTTTAAGAACGCGCCAGTTGCTGCACACGGCTCACGACGTCGCTTATTTTAACATCCTCGCTCTGTTTCGCGCGTCGATCGTACAGCTCGACGATGCCGTCCGCTGCTTTTTTCCCTATTGTGATGCGATACGGAATCCCGATTAGATCCGCATCTTTGAATTTAACTCCAGCGCGTTCGTCGCGATCGTCGAGCAGGACGTCGAGCCCGGCGCGCTGCAATTCGTCGTAAAGTTTCTCGCCGGCGGTGCGCAGGTCGTCCCCTTTCATGTTGGTGATCGTGACTACGACGTCGAACGGCGTAATCGACTTCGGCCAGATGATTCCGTCGTCGTCGTGCGACTGCTCGATGGCGGCGGCGATGATGCGTTCGACGCCGATACCGTAGCTGCCCATCACGATCGGCGTCCTTTGACCGTCCTCGGTCAGCACCGTCGCGCCCATCGACTCCGAATATTTGGTTCCGAGTTTGAAAATGTGACCGATCTCCATTCCCTTGAACACTTCGAGCACGCCCGTTTCACATCTCGGAC
>DASRIM010000042.1:0-5091 GCA_035649995.1 Pyrinomonadaceae bacterium
TTCGTCGCGTTCGACCTCCTCGCGCTCGTCTTTAAAGATGATCGGATAGTTGACGAAATCGGAGTAGCGTTTGACGGTGCGCCCGAGGATCCACTTGTCGGTGTAGTCTTCGATGCCGTTGTCCTGGTCCACCGTTTTCAGATGAAGTGTGATGGACGTGCCGCGGGTCGGTTTCTCCGCGTCGGAGATTGTGTACTGCCCGTCGCCGGTCGATTCCCAGCGAGTCGCGTGTTGCTCACCGGCGCGCCGCGTCAGGAGCGTCACGCGATCGGCAACCATGAACGCCGAGTAAAACCCGACACCAAACTGCCCGATCAGTTCTTCCAAAACACTCGTCGACGCGCCCTCGCGCATCTTCTCGCGCAACTCTCGCGTCCCTGACTTCGCAATCGTGCCGATGTTCGCGATCACTTCGTCGCGGCTCATGCCGATGCCACTGTCGCTGATCGTCAACGTACGTTCGTTGCGGTCGACTTCCAGCCGAATCTCCTTTGTGGAATCTTCAGCAGTCAACTCCGGCTTTGTGAGTGATTCGAACCCGAGACGATCGAGGGCATCGGATGCATTTGAAATCAACTCGCGCAGAAAGATCTCCTTCGTCGTATAGAGCGAGTGGATCATTATGTCGAGCAACTGCTTCGTCTCGGCCTGGAATTGATAAGTTTCAACCTGCGGCGCCACCATAACTGCTTCCCAAACTCCTTCCCTGCTTTTATTTCAGATACGATTTGACGAGGTCGTCCCAGCGACCCTGCGCTTTCAGAATCAACTCGACGACTTCACGCACGGCGCCCTTTCCGCCTTTCGCGCGAGTCACATAGTGAGCATGCGCTTTGACCTCCGCGGCCGCATCGGCGACGGCGACGGCGAGGCCCGAGAGGCGCATCAGCGGCAGATCCGTCAGATCGTCGCCGGCGAAAGCGACTTCTTCGCTGCTGACGCCCGCCTGCGTCAACGTGTCGGCAAACGCTTGTCGTTTGTCTTCACGTCCCTGCCATACGAATGAAACACCAAGTGATTGAGCGCGTCGTTCGAGGGCGCTCGAGATGCGTCCGGAGATTATACCCGACCTGAGCCCGGCGCGATGCAGCAACTCGATGCCGAGACCGTCGCGCGTGTGAAACGATTTCTGGTCTTCGCCGTCTTCAAGAATCCAGATGCGGCCGTCGGTGAGTACGCCGTCGCAATCCATTAAGAGCAGCTTGATGCGAGCCGCTCGTCGTTGAATCTCTGCGTCATCCATCTGAAATCAAAACTATCGCACTTCGAAAAGTTCGATACCTGAAAGCTTCAACCCCGCGGGCGTGCGCGCCAGCAGCATCACCGCCGTGCCCTCACCCGACTTACCGAGTTTCGTTGCCTTGATATAAACGTCGGCGGCGATGAGGTTCGCGTTGAGTTGCTCCGTACGCAACACGCGCGTTTCCCAGGCCTCCGTCCCGATGCTGGCGTTCACGAAGCGCACCAACTCGCCGGACACTACGCGCGCATCCAGATCCGTCTTCTTGTTGCTGATCACTGCCTGCGAAAACTGCGTGATAAACGCACGCGCCGCTTCGTCAATCGGCGGCGCATTGTTCGCCGCTGTTTCCGCACGGATGCGCGCCGCGCGAGCAGCCAACGACGACGGGTAATCACGACTCGCAGCCACTGCCTCGTTGAACCGCTTCGCGGCTTCGGCCGCCTGCCCACGCTTCAGACTGATCTCGCCCAAACCGATGTTGGCCCACGCGAGGGTCGCCGTGAACGGCAGCGGCTCGTCGAGCGACGCACGAAACAGCGTTTCCGCTTCTTCAAGCTTGCCCTGACCGAGTAAAGCCCGCGCCAGCAACATACGCGCTTCCTGAAAACGCGGCGCCGCGGCAATCATCGCGCGCGCCGTCGCTTCCGCCTTCACGTAGTCCTGCGCGCCTAGCTGAAGCGTCGCTTCGTTCAACGCTTCCGGCAAGTCTTTACTACGAGGAACGACGTCGTTCCCGTAGTCCATCTGCGGATACAACTTGTCAGGATCGACTTCGACGCGGACGATCTTCGCAGCAGTCTTGAACACCGCTTCGCCGAAGTTCTTCGCCGGCACCGTCGCTTCGGCAAGCACTCGCTCGCCGCGGTCAGTCGTCGCGGCCACGGTGACAGTCACGTCGATCGAACCGATGTTGCGCAGGGCCGAAACCCAGTCAGCGCCCCGCTGCACCGGAAGACCGATCATCAGATCCGTGTCGACAACCTGATCGAGCTGCTGGTCCACCAGCGCTTTCAGCGGATCGCCACCGCTCGACGCCAGCGCCGCGCGAACGCCCGGCAGCGTCAATCCCGCTGGATTGCTCTTTCCGGCATCGAGCGCCGCTCGCAGCATGCTGGTGAAGGCTGCACTGCCCAGTCGCCGCTCTATCAAACGCCAGAACATCGCGCCCCGGTTCGGGACCGAACCAAAATAGGTGCTGTCGATCGGGTTGGCACGCGCCAGCGGCGCGTCACGTTGCGCGACTGCGGCGTACGCCAAACGCTGGCGATACAACTCCGACATGATCGCGTCACGGCCAAACTGCTTTTCGAGGAACTGCGTCGCCATAAAACGAACGAGCCCATCGCGCAACACTCCGCTACCTTCGCCACGCACGGGTGTTTGATCGCCGATCCACAATCGTCCAATCATTTCCGCGACGGACAGCGCCGTGGCTGCATCGATCTTCGGCAAACGCAGCGCGTCGGCGTCGATGAGCACGGTGCCGCTGTCGTTGAAGCCGGCGCCTCGACGCACGGAGACGATGCGGACCGGAATGTCCGGCGCTGGACCAAGCGACGACGCATAGAACGCGCGTGCCGCCGCCGTAAACGCAATCAACGCCTCGGCTCGCTTGCGCTCGTCGGCGGATGCGCCTTTCTCGAGCAACACGGCGATGCCCTTTCCATCGGCGGCGCCTTCGAGTTTGTCCCAGTCGCCCTGAACAAAGAACGGCTGGCCGTGCAGCGACTGTTCAAACGAGATCGATCCGGCGGCATCCTTCGCGACGCCGGAGGAAACCACATTCGGCAGATTCACTGTCAGTTTGAAAGGAGCCGTGTCGGCGCCACGCACGGAATACGGCGTGTTGGGCATCGGATACCAGAACGACAGCGGCAGAAACTGGGTGCCGATCGGACTTATCGCCGCCAAACCCGTGTTGATTTCGACCGGTAACGAGTAAGTGACCGAGACGGTCGTCGAGGTACCTGGATTGGCTGACGCAGGCAAGGAGATCTGGAGTTGTTGGAGATCTCCTCGGCTCTCGGCGATCGGCCTGTGCGTTGCAGCCGCTCCGCCTGCGGTCACCGATTTCACGCTCGCTTGTTTATTGAGACGCACGGTCAGGGTGCGGCTAGCGGCGCCGCCGACATTTGTGGCATTGATCGTCGCGACAACGTTCAGCGTGCGTTCGTTTTGCTGCACGGTGGCGTTAACGTCAAACGAGTTCACTTGCCAAACGGGCGGCGCGGCGGTGGTCTGGGCTTGCGCCGGCACGAGGAGACACACGAGAAGCGTCAACAAGGAAAGGAGTCTCATAATTCGTCTATGTTCTTAGATCCGTGGTCCAACAAGCTGATGGATGTCGCGCAGCATTAGAAGGAGCGGCTCCAGCCGATTCAACGGCAGGGCGTTCGGCCCGTCTGACAAAGCTTTTTCCGGGCAATCGTGGACTTCCATGAACACCGCGTCCACGCCGCATGCGACTCCTGCGCGCGCGAGGGGTTCGATGTATTCCGATTGTCCGCCAGTTGCATAACCCAACCCGCCGGGAAGTTGCAAGGAGTGAGTCACGTCGAAGACGACCGGTACGCCAAATCCGCGCATGATCGGGAACGAACGCATGTCGACGACGAGGTTGTTGTAACCAAAGGTCGCGCCGCGTTCGGTCAGCAATAGTTTTTCGCACCCGACTTCCCGGGCTTTGTCGACGATATTTCGCGCGTCGTGTGGCGCCAGGAACTGCCCCTTCTTCACGTTCACCGCCCGGCCCGACCGCGCGGCCGCCAGAATCAAGTCCGTTTGCCGGCAAAGAAACGCCGGGATCTGCAACACGTCAACCACTTCAGCAACGCGCTCGACCTGCGAAATATCGTGAACGTCCGTCAGTACCGGGACGCCAACCTCTTCCCGGATGCGCTGCAAGGCTTCGAGCCCGGCTTCCATTCCCAACCCGCGAAAGCTCTTGATCGACGAACGGTTCGCCTTGTCAAACGACGACTTGAAGACGAAATCGAGCCCCGCCGCCCGAGCGCGCTCGGAACACTCCCGCGCCATCATCGACGCATGTTCAAAGCTCTCGATCACGCACGGTCCGGCGATTATCGTGAGCCGTCCGTCTCCAAATGTCGCATTTCCTACCGAGAACGGTTTCAGGTCAGTCTTCATTGACGCCCGAGTATACGCTTGACCTTGTCCAGAAATGAAAGCGACCTGCGGGGTTTGACAGCGGTGTGTTTGTGATTGTTGCCGCCGAGGATCTTGATCTCGTTGGAGCCGGAGCTCAACGCGCGCACGCGTGAGATGTCGACGACGAGCCTGCCGGAAGGCGACTCGACGCCCTCGCCGCGCAACGCTTCGATGTCGGGCACGCTCGTCAGCGCATGGTGCTCGAGCCCCAGCCTTTCGGCTGTTTCCAACAGCTCGCGGCGAAAGGCGGCGGCATCCGGCGGCCGGTCGGCGGCGTCTTTTTCGAGCGCGTGCAACACGACGCGTTCGACGTCTTCGGGAATCGCGGCCACGATCTGGCGCGGCGCGTGCGGCGGATCGGAGACGTGCTTCGCCGCTATCTCGATCGGCGTCGAACCGGTGAAAGGCGCCATGCCCGTCAGCATCTCGTAAAGAATGACGCCGAGACTGTAGACGTCGGCTGCCGGCGTCAATCCGTTTCCGTTGTACTGCTCGGGCGCCATATAACGCGGAGTGCCGATCAAGGCTCCCGCGTGTCGCAAGGTGATCGCCGGATCGTCCTCATCGAGCGTATGCGGCGCGAGTTTCGCGACGCCGAAGTCGAATACTTTCACTGTCGCCGGCGCATCGGCGCTTTGCGTGACGAGAATGTTCGAAGGCTTCAAATCGCGATGAATGAT
>DASRIM010000043.1:0-11825 GCA_035649995.1 Pyrinomonadaceae bacterium
CGATGCAATCAAGGCTTTAGAAGCCTTCATCGAGACAGCACCTGAAGATTTACACAGCCGGACGGAACTGGCGAAGATCTATCAGCGGCAGAGTAGGTTCGGCGAAGCCGAATCGATGTTGCTCGCGTTGCTAGAGATTGATGAAGACAATATTCGTGGCCTAACAGAAATTGCGAAGGTGTACCGCGCGCAACATCGACTAATCGACGCGGAAAGAGCCCTGCAACGAGTAATTGTTAAGAGACCTGCTGATATAAATGCCGGAACTGAACTTGCGAAAGTGTATCAGCACCAAAACAGATTTGCGGAAGCGGAAGCGCTACTCCTGGCGGTACTTGGAAGGAAACCTCGAGACCTCAACTCGCGGACGGAACTGGCGAAGATCTATCAGCGGCAGGAGAAGCTGGGAGAAGCCGAAGAAGTACTGACGCGATTGCTCAACCTTGACCCGAAGAACTTACAAGCACGGACGGAACTGGCGAAGCACCCGTCTTTCGCTTCTTTCAATGTTGCCGCAAGTTTGCGATGAAAGAGGAGGCGAAGCTTGTTTTCGAAAGGTTCAAATCCCAGCTTGACGATCGCAACGTTGATTTCTACGAGTCAACACTCGCCGACTGAAACGTAAGTGAGAACGACTCTCCTGTAGAACA
Source organism: Pyrinomonadaceae bacterium (assembly GCA_035649995.1). Classification (GTDB taxonomy): domain Bacteria; phylum Acidobacteriota; class Blastocatellia; order Pyrinomonadales; family Pyrinomonadaceae; genus PSRF01. Next base: position 651 of record DASRIM010000043.1, read on the forward strand.
GAACCACTCTCCTATAAGCCAAGAACGCAGGCGCGAGGCTCATTGCGAGCCGCGCGCCTGCTCTCGGCGCCGCCGACCACGGCTGCCGAGTTGCCCTAACGCTTGGTGACGGTGTTCGCGCCTGAGTTTGTTACCCAGACCGTGGAACCCGAGACCGCCACTCCGATTGGACCGCGTCCGACCGTGATCGATCCCAGGTTCGCGCCGTCAGCCGCGCTCAGCTTAGTCACGCTGTCGCCGCCGTTATTCACGACGTAGACCACGCCCGCGCTGAAAACAGCCGAGACTGGACCATCACCGGCCTTGTAAGTGCCCGTAACAAGGCCCTCAGGGCTCAACTTCATCACGCTGTTATCGCCGAAGTTCGCGACCCACAGACTGCCGCCGTCGAACGCGATCCCAAACGGCCCATCGCCGACCGGGAATACACCCGCGACAACACCGTTCGACTCGCGCAGCTTCGTCACCGTGTCGCTGTTGTTGTTCGTCACGTAGACGTGCGTGCCGTCAGTCGCCAAACACATCGGACGCGTGCCGACTTCGTACGTTCCCAACGTCATACCGTCCGAAGCACGAAGCTTCGTCACGGTGTTGGCGGTGCGATTAGCAACCCAGATGTTCCCGTTCACCGCGAGTAACCCGCCTGGTCCATCACCGACGGCGTAAGTACCGACGACGGCGCTGCTCGCAGGATCGAGCTTCATCACGTTGTTGCTAAGATAGTTTGCCACCCAAACGAATGCGCCATCGAAAGCCAGCGCAACAGGACGGGTGCCCACCGTGTAACTACCGGCCACCGAGCCGTCACTCGCGCGCAGCTTCGTGACAGTGTTGCTAAACTGGTTCGCCACGTAGACACTCGCGCCATCAGTGGCGACGCCCTCCGGTCCGAGACCAACACGAAACGCGGTGGGCGTCGCCGGGGCCAACTTCATCTCCGTCGTGGTCTGTGCCTGCGACGACACTGACGTCACGATCACCGCTAGCAGGGCAGCGAGCAGGCCCCTCGTTAATAATAAATTCACTCTCATCTGTCTCCTCCTCTCTTGCTCTCGTCGGCTGACGGCCAGTCAACCAGCGCGATCTCCTTGACGATCTTGCTCGGCGCGAGCGAAACGGGACATCCGGCCCACAGCGTGTGCGGTTCGTTACCCCATCTCAGCATGTTGATATGGTTCGACTTATTCGCGTCGCGCAGCGGATCGCGATCAAAGAAACCGAGTTTACGCCTTAGCAGTTCGATGTCCTTCGGGTCGCCGGTCAGGAACTGCCAACCTGGTCCAACCTTGTAGGCCTTCGCGTACTCTCTCAGCACCTTCGGCGTGTCCTCCTCAGGTTTCAACGTGATCGAGTACATGAAGATGTCTTTGCCAACGCGGTCGCCGAGCAGTTTTTGCACTTTGACCAGGTTTGCCGTCGTGCCGGGGCACGTGCCGTCACACTTCACGTACATGAAATTGATGATGACGATCTTGTCCTTTAGTAGATCGTCGTAGAACTTCACCTTCTTGCCTTCGTGCGTCGTCAGCGTGACGTTCGGAAAGCTCCGTTCGGCGAGCCGCTGGCGCGGCGTCTTCGTCGAATTGAACTGTTTCTGAAACGCGTGCACGCTGCGATAGTCCGACACCAGGACACACCCGATTAAGAAGGCGAAAGCGACTAGTGCAGCAAATGTTCTGCGATACATGCTTATCTCCTTGCTATGGGTTGGTGACGTTGTCGCCGTCGCCCTCGACGATCTCCCAGATGAGCATCATCGCGTGATCTTCGTGGACGACGTTGTGGCAGTGGAACGGATACTTGCCGACGAAATCGCGGAACCGGAAGAACGTCTTCGTGTGCATGTTGTGCTCGAGCCTGATGACGTCTTTGCGACCGTTCTGCACGAGACCTGTCGACGGCGGCGGCGCGCCATTGATCGAGAGGAACTGAAACTCCTCGAAGTGGATGTGCGCCGGATGCTGCCAACCTCCCGAACTGTTCGTGACGATCCAGTGCTCGACCGAATTCTTCGCGACTCGGGCGCGCACTTCCTGACACTCCGGATCCATCGCGCGGCCATTGATGGTCCAGTTGCCGTTCGAGCGATCGAAGTTGAACGTGCGCGTGATGCGCGGCGCCGCGGTTTTGTCAGGCAAGCCGTAGAACTTCGTAATCGTCGCCGGATCGACGCTGTTGTCCGCGATCGGAGGCAGATCGACGACGATCTTGAGGATCAGGTTGCCCTGGCCGGCCGGAAGAACTTTGCCGGTTGGACCACGTCCGTCAACTTGCTCGAGCCGGTTCTCGATGTAGAGCGTCTTGCCTGCGTACTTCGAGAAGTCGATGATCACGTCCGCGCGTTCCGCGACGGAGATACGCACACTCTCGACTTCGACAGGACGTTCGAGCAGGTTTCCGTCAGTCGAGATCTGGTGGAACTTGATTCGCTGATTGAGGTTTGTCGTGTCCGTAAAGAACAACTGATAGAAGCGCGATGGTCCGGCGTCGAGCCAGCGGAAACGGTAGCGACGCGGATGCACGTGCATCACGGGCTGCACCTTTCCGTTGACGAGGAATCGATCGCCAAGCACACCGTCGAAGTTGAACGTGTCGAAAGTAACGATGCCCGTTTCGGAGTCGTAAAGATGATCGCTGAACAGCATCGGCACGTCGAAGTTGCTGTCGTCGCTGGCGCCGTCGCCGAATGAGGGAAGATGAAAACCTGTTGTCTCGTCGCCGGTATCGAAATCATTGAAGAGCAGGTACATGCCGGCCAGCCCTTTGTAAACGTTCTGCGACGTGAAGTCGTGCATGTGATCGTGATACCAGAGCGTGCTCATCGCTTCCTGGATGTCGCCGCCTGTGTCCTTGTGGGTCGAGTTCACACCGGCGAGCACGTTTGGATAGTGCTGGTCGTAGAACTGGCCCCGGCTGAAGTTCGTGCAGGGGTTGCCGTCCGACTCAGCAGGCGTGTGACCGTTGTGCAAGTGGGTCGTGACCACGTTCTTGCCGAAGCCACCGTTGTCGAGGGGAAGGTTATTGCGATTACGGACCAGAATCGGCCGGCCGTATCGCTCAACGTAGAGTGGTCCCGGGACTAACCCGTCGAAGCCCCAGAGCGGCTGAAGCGGTAAGTCGGGGTGAGTGACGATGTTCGTCAGGCGCTGCTCGACCTCGTAGAACTTAACCGGCGCAAACTGGGTGAAAGCCTGGTGGGGGATCGTGCGGCCTTCGCCGGCGGCTGTGTTTGGAATAATTGTGGGGGCCGGGTTCAACGTCGCCGTCGGTTGCTTGACGGTCATGCGCGTGAACGCTTGAACGAACGGCCGCGTCGGCGGGCTGCTTGGACCACTACCGGGGCCGCTGTCGTACAACAGGTTACCCGCGCTGCTGCGCGCCCGCACACTCAAGCCGGACATGGGAACTAGCAGGCCGGCGCTGGTCAACAGGCCCAATCGAAGCATCTCACGGCGACTCAAACCGGCTGCTATGATCTCGCGCCTGTTCTTCGCCGCTTGCTGCTTCTCCTTTTCTACTCTTCTATTGATCTTCGAAATGTTCGCCATTTGCGTTTACTCCTTCAGAATCTGTGCCGCAAAAAGGCACAAAGGCACAAAAAAGCGCAGTTAAGTTTTTCCGGAGATGGTCTACCGGGATTGGGTCGAGCCTGGTTGTGCTACTTGTGCCTTTTTGTGGCTAAGGGGTCAGTTGCACCAGTCGCCTGACTGCTGCAAGCAGCGGAAGTTGTTGCCAAGCGCAGGGAAAACGGGCGTGCCGTCGCTGCGTTTCACGTCGCGGATGAATGCATCCTTGCGGATAAATCCATCGCGCGGGTCATCCGGAATCGGACAAATGACCCAGCGGAACACGGGATCGTCTACCGGCCGGGTGCGCAACTCGATCAGGCCTTTCGAAGCGAGACCGTCGATCTGCGAGGGGCTCGTCAGGATGGCGGTGCCGTCGAGATCACGGCCGTTAGTCGCGGCGATCGGATCGAGTTCTTTGCGTCCTTCGGCAGTGAAAGCCTTGGGGGTGTAGACGACCCAAACGGCGACCCACATTCCTAACGGATCGTTAGAGAAGTAGCCGTCGCGGGTATCGAAGACGTTGTCTTGCCGTTTGTTCGGAAGAAACGGATCGAGGATCGAGCCGTTCGAAGCTTTCGGAAAGATGAATACGCGAAAACGCTCGGCTGTGTCGAACGCTGCTTGTCCGCGTGTTGTCAGTCTGCCCGCGGCGTCGCGTTCAAAGCTGGTGGAGTTGAGCACGCCGAAGATGTTGGCGTAAGTCAGACCGCTTGAACCGGTCGTGCCGGGCGTTGTTTCGATCGTGCGGATGTTGGTCCGATTCGGATCGGTGTTGGTGTTGTCGACTACGAAGTCGCCGGCGCGGGCCGCAGTGCCGACTCGCAGAACGATGTTTTCGGGGACGATGCCCTGCGCACGATACGCGGCATCGCTGAAGTCAAACGGTGACGTGCCGAGGTCGTTGCCACCGCTCGCGGAAACGTTTGTGTTGAAGTTAAGACCGATCGCAACCGTCAACGTCAACGCGAAGACGGAAAGCAAGAGCGGCCACTTGGAAGCTTTGGTGTTCGTTCTCATGATGGGTTGGTGTTCTCCTTGTGGATCAGATGCGCGCCATCATGCAAGAACGATCGTGCGGCGTATGTCAGGACCGCGACACGATTGTCACCCTGCTGACAAAAGGTGGAAAAAATTTTGGACCATCACGACGACGAGCAACCCGGCGTACGTTTGCAGTTGCTTCAAACACTTCACGCGGACCCAACCACGGCCAAGCTCGATGATTCCGCGGCGTTCCATATCGTTAAGGACAGTGGTAGTGGTTTGACGCGCCGCGCCGATCAAACTCGCGACGTCGTGATGAGTAAGCGGCACGAGATAGTCAGCCGTTGCCTGGTCTAATTCGGCTGCGTTCGTCGAGAGCTCGTGCAGCAACTCGCAAACACGCGCCGAGACGGCTTTCGAAGTGATGTCGGACAGTTTCTTTTCCATCCTTCGCCGGCGATCGCCGACGAGCCGGATGTAACTGAGCGCGAGTTTCGGTTGTGAAGTGAGCAGGTGCGTAAAGTCGCGCTTGGTAAAGACCCACATCGCGAGGTCGTCGAGCGCCTGGGCCATGTTGCTGCGCGGCGACTCGTCAACGAGCGCAAACTCGCCGAAGATCTCGCCTGGCTGAATGATGTCAATGGCTATTTCTTTCCCCGATTCAGAAAGCACTGACAGCTTTACGCGTCCCTGGCGCAGGATGTAGACACAGTCGGACCGGTCTCCCGGCGTGTAGATAAACTCGCCGCGCGCTTTGCGCATGCTGCGCGCGTGCGTCGCGATACGGCCCATCTCGTCCGACGAAAGTCCTGAAAAGATCTGCACACGTTGGCCCGCGCGCTGGGGCTCGTTTGTTTGCACAGTAGTTGAAGCTGCTAGCATCATGTTTCAACTCCTCGAAAATAGGTCAACGCGCCTCGCCGTTTCGACGAGGCGCCGTGAGATTTAATCGCGATCCTGGGCTGGGAGTGAGAACTACAAAACTGAAGTCCGGCGCAAAAAATAATGCCGCCTTTCAAGCGATTAAGGCGCGCGTGCGCGCCGATTCGGGGGAATGAAGCATGTCAACCAAACTTACGTCGTCCCATTTGAGCTGATCAGCCGATGGCATCCGGCCAAGCCTCATCAACTCTTCAACCGCCGCCATCTCACGATCGCGATTCATGCCGGCGACCGCCTGCACGCGATCGTCCTTTATATAGAACGCCAGAAACTCCTGCGACGAGACGTCGCCGTGGTAGATGATCTTGTCCCACGACGTGGCCTGCCCGACGTAGAGCAGCCCGATGTCAAACTGCCGCGTCCAGAAGAAAGGAACGGCGTCATACGTTTCATACTTGGCGATCATGTTGCGCGCCGCCGTGCGTCCTTGTTGCTGTGCCGTGCGCCAGTGCTCGACGCGCGTACGCTTGCCGGTGCGCGGATCAACAAAGTTCGCGATGTCGCCGGCGGCAAAAATTCCATCAGCCGCGCGCATCTGCGAGTCGACGACGACCCCGCCATCCTCGGCTAACTCGACGCCTTCGAGAAACTGCGTTACCGGCCGAACTCCGACTCCGACGACAACCATGTCGGTTTCGATACATTCGCCGTTGTCGAGCACGACTGCCTCGACAGTGTGGCTGCCCTCGAAGCGATAGACGATGGAGCCGAGCTTGAATTTGACACCGTGCTTTTCATGTTCACGGCGAAATACAGCGCCGATGTCCGCACCGAGGACTGCTTCGAAAGGCTCGTGCGAAGGCGCAACGACAGTGACGTCGAGACCGCGCTCGCGAAGGCTGTAAGCCGCCTCCATGCCGATGAAGCTCGCCCCGACAACGACGGCGCGGCGTGAACGATTCGCGGTTTCGATGATCGAGTCGGCGTCTGAGAAGCTGCGTAGCAGGCAGACGTTCTTCAAGTCTGAGCCTGAAATGTTGAGGCGGACAGGAGCGCCACCGGTTGCGACCAGCAGCGCGTCGTAGTCCATCGAGTCGCCGTTCTCGAACGTGATCATCTTAGCGCGTGAATCTACGCGCGTCACCTCTCTGTTGCGTATAAGCTTGATGCCGTGCTCGTTGAAGAACTCGTCGGAGCGGAGGGGCATCCATTCCGGCTGGGCGTGGCCGTGCAGATAGTCTTTGCTCAGGTTCGGCCGATCGTACGGCGCGCGATTTTCGCGCGTGATCATGACGACGTTCCCGCGGAAGCCCTCTTCGCGCAGCGTTTGCGCAGCGGCGTAACCGGCAGCGCCCGCTCCGATAATCACAAACTGGCGCGAATCACTGTGGCCGTTGTGATCAAACTGTTTTGCGGTGCTTTGAGTCTGCGCCGGTTCCGCCATGTCGACCATGATCCGCTCGCCTTCGACGTGGACGTCGTAACGAGTCAGACCGTCGAGCGCGGGCGGTTCTTCCAGGCCGCCATTGACGACGTTGAATACCGCATGATGCCAGGGACACACGATCCGGGTGCCGCAGAGTACGCCTTCGGCGAGCGGCGCGCCGTAGTGAGGACAAGTCGCACTCACTGCATGGAAGCGGTTGTTCACGCGCGCCAGCAGGATTCGCGTCTCGCCGATTGAAACCTCTTTCATCTGTCCGTCACGCAGGTCTGAGGTATTCGCTACGTGAACGCCGTTGCCATTCATCTGTTTTTCAGGCCACGCTGACCATGTGACCCATTTTCTCCTTCTTAGTTTTCAGATAGCCGGCGAAGCAGTCGTGCGCCTCGACCTGGAGCGGCACACGTTCGACGACTTCGAGTCCGGCCTGCCGGAGGGCGCGAATTTTTGCGGGGTTGTCAGACATCACGCGAACTGCACGCAAGCCGAGCTCGAGCAGGATCTCGGCGCACTGATCGTAACGCCGCATGTCTGCTTCGAAGCCGAGCAGTTCGTTGGCTTCGATGGTGTCAGCGCCTTCGTCCTGCAAGGCGTAGGCGCGGATCTTGTTGATGATGCCGATGCCGCGCCCCTCTTGCTGTTGATAGACGATCGCGCCGTGTCGTTCCTGTTCTATCAATTTCATCGCCGCATCGAGTTGACGCCCGCAATCGCACTTGAGCGAACCGAAGACGTCGCCCGTCATGCACTGCGAGTGGATGCGCACCAGAGTTGCCCTGTTCGGCCGCAACTCACCCTTGACCAGCACCACGAACTCTTCCGCCGAGACGAGCGAGCGGAAGCCGATGATGCGAAACTCGCCTGTCTCCGTAGGCAGGCGCGCGTCGGCTACCCGCTCGACCGTTTTTTTCTCGGCGTGCCGCTGACTCGTGTTGCTGAGGTGAATTAGCCTGAGTGCCATTTTCCTTCTCCGTTGATTCGGCAGCCCTCCAGCCTGAGGTCATTGTGCGGAGAGCGCGTTGAAAGGTCTGTCAGCCAGATACCTGCCGTGTCACCTGGCTGACAGAGATGTGAAAATCTCGGCTGCGCGTAAGTCGCTTCCGCTCACGCGCAGCGCCCGGCATCGCCTCCGCCGCCTGATCTGCGGCGAGGCTACGCCTTGCCGTTACAGTGACTTCAGATACTCGACCAGGTCGGCCTTCTGCTGGTCGGTCAAGCCGGTGCCGAGGAACGTGTTGTAGTGTTCGACCACGTCACGCAGCATCGGGAAGCGCCCGTCGTGATAGAAGCCGCCCTTCTGGTGTGTCCACAGACCTTTCAGCGGCGCCGTCCGGTAACGTTCATCAGGTGAACGCTTCGCCTGGAAGTCGTCGATACCGATCTCTTCCGGCGTGTGCATGTTCCATCCGGGCTCGGTGTAGATCGGTGGAACGTGACACGTCGCGCATTTCGCCTGACCATTGAACACGATTGCGCCGCGTGCCGCGGCCGCAGCGTCGAAGCTTCCGGCCGGCGGAGCCGGTGCAGCGATCGCAAGCTGATAGAACTGAAGCGCGGCAAGTTTCGGCGTGATCAGATCCGGATTGTTGCGCACGTTTCCGAAGCCATTCGCCGCCGCAATCGGAAACTTCACCGGGTCGTTGAGACGCGGATCGAAGAACGTTCCCTGTCCGTGCATCTCGAGGGCCGCCACAAAGGCGTTCCAGTGTGTGACCGAGCCCCAACCCGTCCAGGTGTGGAGATTGACTCCCGCGAGACCGAATGCCGGCGGGATCAACGTCGCCGCTGATTTGCCGTCAGGCCGGAAAGCCTTGCCGTCAAGGAACAACTCGGCGTCGAACTTTCCAGGACCCCAACTCCGCGCAACCGTCCGAACCGTGTCTTCGCTGACACCGAGCAGGCTCGCAACCGGTTGAAGATTTGGCGCCAACGCGATAATCGCGCCGACGTTCAGGTCACGATTCGCCCATCCGTCGAGCCGGCGGCCGATGCCGGGCGCGAACGAGTCGTCCACGACCGAATGGCAGAGCGCGCACGTGATGCCGACAGACTGAAGGCTCCCGTTGTTTTTGAAAGTACCTTTGACGCCGACGACGGCGTTGAGTTTGAGCAGGGCTAGCGTCGTGGCGGGATCGTCGAGATTTACGCGGCCGCGCTTCAATTGTGATTGCAGCTGGTCGGGTATCGCGTCCAGATCAACTTTCAAACCGACTGCCAGCGCCGTCCTGGGGCTGACGCCGGGACCGACACCGCCGAGTTTTTCACCTGCAATCGCGCGATGAAGCTGTAACGCATCGGTCCAGAAAGCTTCGTCGCCGAAGGTGTCGAAGCGAAAGGTCTGTTTGCCTTCCGCGAGCATTCGTTTCGCGTTTGCGTCAACCGCCTGTTCCGCTTCACTTGGTGCGTCCGCGAACTTCGCATCGCTGCGTCGATCGAAGAAGACCACTATCACTGCCGCGCATAACAGGGCTAACGCGATTTTTCCGAGATTCCTCTTGATCATCTGTGTTCCTCCTTGCGCGGGTTATCCGCGGTCGAACTCACTGCTGAGTCGCGCGAGCGCAAGCGCGCCCAGTGCGAGACCGAAGTCGCGCAACGCAACGTCGAAGTAGCCGGGGATCATGAGTAGATTGGCGACGATCAGCAGCAGCCAGGCCGCGACGACATATGCGAAAAGACGCGGTTTGAAGGCTACGCCGAGGCCGGCCACGATTTCGATCACTCCAACGGCGAGCATCAACTCGTGTCCGTGACCGCCGGTCATGTTGTTGACGAAACCTGGGAGGTACTGCTCCCAATTGACGAGAAGGTTAAAGAATTTGTCGAGTCCGGCGACGATCGGGGCGACTGTGAAGCCGGTGCGCAGAATCAGAAAAGCCTGGTAGGCAGGGCTGGCTTCGCTGGCGCTTCGGCTGTTTATCGAAGCCACTCCCGCTGAATTGGTTATTGCGTGTGCCATGGGTTCGTTCTCCTGAGTAATTTCATTTTGATTGCTGGGGATTCTTAAAATACTCCGCGGGCGGAAAATAAGTCAAGAACTTATTTGACTTTTTGTGTTTTCTGTAAAAACAGGCTAGAATCCCGGAGGTCGAGGGAAGGTCAGGAGGACAACGGACGTGGATAAGCGGTTTTTTGAAAGCACGCGCGGACAGATCGTCACCATCCTGCGCGGCTCGCCGTGCACCGTGGACGAGCTCGCCGAGAAGCTCAACCTGACGGACAATGCCGTCCGCGCTCATCTTGCAACGCTAGAACGCGATGGCGTCGTCCGGCAGACTGGTCTGCGCCGCGGTCCGCGGAAGCCGCACTTCACTTACGCTCTCACTGAGGAGGCCGACAAACTCTTCCCGAAAGCTTACGACGCTCTGCTGAATCAACTGATCGCCGTGTTGAAGACTCGTTTGCAGCCGGACGAGATCGAGGACGTGCTTCGCGAAGTCGGCCGTGCGGTCGCGGCTGATGCGGCGCCGGGAAAAGAGGGCAATCTCGAGGGACGCGTGCAGACGGCGTTGAAAGTGTTGGAGGCGATTGGCGGCGCCGCTGAAGCTGAAAAGGAGGGCGATAAGATCGTGATCCGGAGCGGCGGTTGTCCCCTGGCGGCGGCCGTAAACGTCCATCCGGAGGTTTGCCGGTTAGCTGAGACTCTCGTTTCGGAGATTGTCAAAGCGCCGGTGGTGGAGCAATGCGTCCGCGACGGACGCCCGAAGTGTCGTTTCGAGATCGATGCAAGATAGTTTGGCGTTAGTTGTGGTGGTTCAGAGTAGACAGTGGACTTCTGGCATAAACAGATAAACAGGGCGAGGGAACTTGCCGAAGGCTCGAGTCCGGCGAATGAGCTGATGGTTTTTTACACGCACTTGTTGCGTGCTCAGCTCGAGGTTAGTGAGTTTCTTCGGACGGCGCCTCTTACGGGTAAGTTAGAGCAAGACGTTTCGCTGTTTCGTTCGAAACTGGATGCGATTCTGAGCGTTGTTGAAGAGGCTGGTCCAGCGCCCCTGGTGGAGCCGGCGAAGAGTTTGAGGGCTGCGCCGGAGAGCGAAGTCGATGAGATGTTGCTGGCGTACTGGCATGCTCCTTCTGACACCGAGTTTTTTGCAAAAGCGTTTCTGCAACCTTATGGGCAGTTATTTCAGAATCGAATCCAATCAACGTTTGATGAAAAGCGTTGTCCGTTTTGCGGCGGCAAGCCTCAACTGAGTTTTCTGCAAAACAAGGAAGTCACCGCGGAGAGCGGCAATCGAGACTTGATGTGTGCGAAGTGTCTTTCAACCTGGCCGTTTCGCCGTGTCGTCTGTG
>DASRIM010000044.1:0-21738 GCA_035649995.1 Pyrinomonadaceae bacterium
GGGCGATGAAGAAGCCGTCGCTGCCTTCGTGGTGGGGCCAGGTGCGGAGGGATTGCCTGAGGGTAAAGTGTTGCGTGGCGAAGAAGGATTCCGTTACCTGTTCGTTCTCGTCGCGTTCGACGAAGCAGGTTGAGTAGACCAGGCGGCCGCCGGGTTTAACTACGGCGGCGGCGTTGGCGAGAAATCGTTTTTGCGCGGCGGCGAAGTTGAGGATGTCGTCGTTCGACAGACGCCAGCGGATCTCGGGGTTGCGTCGCAGCGTGCCTGTGCCGGAACACGGCGCATCGACAAGGACGCGATCGAAGGTTGCAGCGGGAAATGGAAGCGGCTGCAACGCGTCGAGTAACACGGGCTTGATGCTGTGTAGCTGTTGCAGTGCGGCAGTGGCCCGGATGGTCCCGATGCGTGGCGCATAACGGTCCGCCGCTACGATCAAAGCCTTGTCGCCTGAATGATCGGCCGAGAGCGTGGTCTTGCCGCCAGGCGCTGCGCATAGATCAAGCACGCGCTCGCCGGCGCGGACATCAAGAACTTGCGCGACCAGTTGAGACGCTTCGTCCTGGAGATAAATTTGACCCGCGGCGGATAGCTCGCGCAGGACGGTTGAACCGCCGCTGACGCGATGTGCGCCGGACGCGACGGAAGAACGCGTAACGACAGCACCCGCCGCCGCGAGTTTCGATAAGACCTTGTCTTCATCAGCGCACCCGCGGACGACGCGAAACGCCGTCGGCGGCACGTCATTGTTCGCGCGCGCAAACGCTTCCGCTTCCGCCGGTCCAAACGCATTCACCCAACGTTCGATCAACCAGAGCGGGTGCGAAGTCTGAATAGCGATCTTCTCCAGCGGATGCTCGGTTTCCTGAGAAGGATCGTAATCAGCCTCTCGTATAGCGCGCCGCAGTACGGCATTCACAAAAGCCGCCGCCGAACTCAGCTTCGCACCTCGAACGATATTCACTGATTCGTTAACGGCGGCGGAAGCAGGGATGCGACTGAGAAACCGCAGTTGATACAACGCCAGGCGCAACGCGATGCGCACCGGCAAATCCAGGCTCTGAACACTACGGCGAGAAAAGTGTTCGACGATCGTGTCCAACCATAACTGCCAACGAAGAACACCAAGCACCAGCTCATGACACAGCGCTCGGTCCGCGGGTTTCAGTTGAACTTCATCTGAGGCAAGGAGGACTGACGAGAACGCGCCGTCAGCGACGCGGCGAAGGATGTCGAACGCCGCGCGGCGCGCTGGTGAGACTTGTTTACGTGTTGCCAAAACGATCGCCAACCTTCACGCGCGCGCCACTGATAAATTCGCGCGCGCCAATTCGCTTCCGTGACTCCGGCTGCACTTCAATCAAACGCAATGCTGTTCCTCGCCCGCAACAGACGATCAAATCGTCGCCGTGCGCGGTCATTACTTCGCCGGGCACACCTTCCAACACAGACGACACGGCTTGCGCACGCCAGATCGTCAAGCCGCGTGAATTGAAGCTCGTGTAAGCGTTGGGCCATGGTTGAAAACCACGAATGCAACGTTCGATTTCGATCGCGCTCATGGACCAATCGATCAACCCGTCTTCTTTTTTCAAAATGGGCGCAAACGTAGCATCTCGATCTCTTTGCGGTCTGGGAGTTAATTCGTGCAGCCGAGACAGAGTTTCACCAAGCAACAACGCACCGATTTCAGAAAGCCGTTCCATCAACTCGGGCGCTGTCTCCGACTCGCCGATCGCCGTGCGGCGTTGCAACAGTATCGGACCAGTATCGAGCGACGGTTCGATGAACATCGTCGTCACGCCTGTCTCAGTCTCGCCATTGACGATGGCCCAGTTCGCAGGCGCCGCCCCGCGATACAGCGGCAGCAGCGAAAAGTGAACGTTGATACAACCTCGACGCGGTGTTTGCAGGAACGTATCAGGAAGGATTCGCCCGTAGGCGACGACGACAGCAACGTCAGCACGGTGTGAAGCAAACAACGCCGCCGCTTCGTCGTTCTTGAGGCGCGCGGGTTGATGGACCGTCAACCCGTGCGCAAGCGCGAACTCTTTCACCGGCGAGAGCGCGACGCGATGTCCGCGTCCCGCCGGTCTGTCAGGCTGCGTCCAAACAGCAACGACTTCGTGACCGTCAGCAAGGCACTGCCGCAGGGTTGGGACCGCGGCCTGAGGTGTGCCCATGAAAACTATTCGCATTCAAGCTAATCCGCGACTCCAGCTTCCGCGACGCGCTTCGTGGTCGCGCCAACACGCTCAGCCGAAACCTTCGCTTGCAGAAACAGCAACAGATAATCGCGCCCGCCCGCTTTCGAGTCGGTGCCCGACATGTTGAACCCGCCGAACGGATGAACGCCGACCAGCGCGCCGGTACACTTTCGATTCAAATACAGGTTCCCAACGTGAAACTCCTTGCGCGCACGATGAAGCTTCGCCTCGTCGGAACTGTAAACCGCGCCGGTAAGACCATACTGCGTGTCATTCGCGATACGCAGTGCATGGTCGTAGTTGTCGGCTTTGATCACGGCCAGCACCGGGCCGAAGATCTCTTCCTGCTCGATCGTATCGCCGGGTTTCACGTCGGCGATCACCGTGGGCTCGATAAAGAACCCCTGCTCGCCGTCCGATCCGCCGCCAAACAACACGCGGCCGCCTTCACTCTTTCCTTTTTCAATGTAGGAGTTGATGCTCTTGAACGCTTTCTCGTTGATGACGGCGCTCATGTTCGTCGCCGGATCCGATGGATCCGCCAGCTTGATCTTCGACGTTCGATCGACGATCTTGTCGAGCATCGTGTCGTAAACGCGCGCATCGACGATCGCACGCGAACAAGCAGAACACTTCTGTCCCTGGAACCCGAACGCAGACTGGACCACGCCCGTTGCCGCCTCGTCGAGGTCCGCGTCGTCGGCGACGATGATCGCGTCCTTGCCGCCCATCTCCGCCACCACACGCTTGATCCAGATCTGTCCTTCGTGGACCTTCGCGGCGCGCTCGTTGATCCGCAGCCCGACTTCCTTCGATCCCGTAAACGCAACGTAACGCGTCTGCGGATGATCGACGACCACGTCGCCGACTTCCGCGCCTGATCCAGTCATGAAGTTCACGACGCCCGGCGGCAGTCCCGCCTCTTCGAGTATCTCGAAGAACTTGAACGCGATCGTCGGCGCATCGGAAGACGGCTTCAACACGACCGTGTTTCCGGTGACGATCGAGGCCATCGTCATTCCGGCCATGATCGCCAGCGGGAAGTTCCACGGCGGAATCACAGCGCCGACACCCAGCGGAATGTAATCAAGCTCGTTCTCTTCACCGGGCACGTTCACCAGCGGCTGCTTGCCTGCGTAGCGCAGCATCTCGCGCCCGTAAAACTCCGCGAAATCGATTGCCTCGGCAGTGTCGCCGTCAGCTTCGGGCCACGTCTTCGCCACCTCGTGAATCATCCACGCGGAGAGCTCGTGTTTGCGCTCGCGCATGATCTCCGCGACGCGAAACAGCAGGGCGGCGCGTTCTTCGGCAGGCGTGTGGCTCCACGTTTTGAAAGCCTCGGCCGCTTTCTCGACGGCGCGGGCCGCGAGCTCTTTCGTGGCTTTGTTGAAGCGTCCGACGAGTTGTGTGCGATTGGCTGGATTGAAGCTGTCGAGTTTGCCTTCAGTGGCGATTCGCTCGCCGCCGATTACGAGCGGATACTCGCGTCCGAGTAGATCGCGCACCTTCCGGATCGCGTCGCGCATCGCCTGCGCGTTCTCTTCTTTAGTGAAATCAGTAAACGGTTCATTACGAAATTCGCTTGGCATGAGTCACTCCTGTGAACACAGATTTACACACACCAGTGGGTGTAACCTGTTGACTATTAAAATTAATGAGAGATTTGCGTCAGTCCCACTTCCCGGCTTTTTGGAGCTTCCTGATCTTGCGCTTGACGATCTCGCGCTTGATGGTGCTCATCTTGTCCAGAAAGACGATGCCGTCGCAGTGGTCTGTTTCGTGGAGCATGCAACGCGCCGTCAGTTCCATGCCGTCGAGTTCAAACCACTCACCTTTCAGGTTCTGCGCGCGGACGATGGCTCGCAGGCTGCGCTCTACCGGCGTAAAGATGCCGGGAAACGACAAACAACCTTCGTCGCCATTCTGACTGCCTTCGACGCGCAGGACTTCCGGGTTGATCAGCGCCACGCGCTGCTGCGGATCCTTTCCGCCTGAGCAGTCCATCACAAAGAGCCGCTTGGGGATACCGACCTGCACCGCAGCCAACCCAACGCCGGGCGCCGCGTACATGGTCTCAAACATATTGCTGACCAGCTTCTCCAAATCCGCGTCGAACTCCGTCACCGGATCGGCGGGAGTATCGAGTACGGGAGCCGGCCATTTTACGATTTCGAGTACTGCCATGACTGTATTTTATCCGCGTTTTTCTGAAAACACGAATTGAACTCATAAGAGACCTTTAATACCCGCGGAGTTGCTCTCGATAGCCTTCGAAGTTGCGTTTCATCTCGCCGATGCTGTCGCCGCCGAACTTCTCGCCCATGGCGCGGGCGAGGACGAGCGCGACCATCGCTTCGCCAATCACACCCGCCGCAGGCACCGCCGTGACATCCGAACGCTCGAACGCCGCCGCCTGCTCCTCCTTCGTATCGATGTCCACGGAACGCAGCGAACGGCGCAGCGTCGAGAGCGGTTTCAGGTGCCCGCGCACACGAATCTCCTCGCCATTCGTGATGCCACCTTCGAGCCCGCCGGCGCGGTTCGTTTCGCGAATGAACTCGCGGTTCTCCGCGTTGTAGGCGATCTCGTCGTGTACTTCGGAACCCGGCAGACTGCTCGCCTCAGCGCCCGCGCCGATGGCGACTGCCTTCACGGCAGGGATCGACATCACCGCCTGCGCAAGCAGACCGTCGAGTTTCCAGTCCCATGACGTGTGCGAGCCCAAACCCGGCACGACGCCGCGAGCGACGACTTCGAAAATACCGCCGAGCGTATCGCCCTTGTGACGGATCTCGTCGATCAGCGCGATCATCTTTTGTTGCGCGTCGTCGTCGGCACAGTGGAGAGGCGCGTCGTCGGCGATTGCCGCGATCTGATCCCACGTCAACTCCAGTGGCGTGTCAGGAATGCCGCCAAGCTGGATCACATGGCTCCTGACTTCGATACCAAACACAGACAATAACTGTTTCGCCAATGCGCCACACGCGACGCGCGCTGTCGTCTCACGCGCTGATGCTCGTTCCAGGATGTTGCGGAGATCGCGGACGTCGTACTTGAGACCACCGGGCAGATCGGCGTGTCCGGGGCGCGGGCGTTTCAAGACGCGCGACTTCTCGGGCGCGACGTCGCGCGCGTCGGCAGCCATGACGTCGGTCCAGTTGGGCCAGTCTTTATTGTCGATCTGCAACGTCAGCGGCGAGCCGAGCGTCAGTCCATGACGGACGCCGGTCAGAATCTCAGCGTGGTCGCGCTCGATCTTCATACGTCCGCCGCGTCCGTAGCCGAGTTGGCGGCGGCGCAATTCGTAATCGATCAACTCCGGGTTGACAGGCAAACCCGCGGGCAAGCCTTCGACGATCGCGACAAGCGCGCGTCCATGTGATTCGCCGGCTGTAGTGAAACGAAGCATAGGTTATCGACTCTGCGTCCCTCTGCGCCCTCTGCGTATTTCAACGCCAAAACTAACACTGATCTTAATTGAATTGCAGCTCACGCTCGCGCAGCACCTTGATGCGGTCGCGCAGCTCGGCCGCCCTCTCAAATTCGAAACGCTTCGCGGCGCCGCGCATTTCCACTTCCAACCGCGTGAGAGTCGCCTGCAGGTTCTCCGGCGAGTAGTCTTCGATCTCCTCGACCTCAGAAGGCATTTTGAAGTAATCGGCTTCCGACGCGGTGATCAGCGTCGCCTCGATCGGCTTCACGATTGTCTGCGGCACGATTCCGTTTTCGCGATTGTACGCTTCCTGAATCGCGCGACGCCGCTGCGTCTCGTCGAGCGCGCGCTTCATCGAGTCGGTAATTCGATCGGCGTAAAGTATCGCTTTACCGCGAGCGTTTCGCGCCGCGCGGCCGATCGTCTGAATCAACGACTGCTCCGAACGCAGAAAACCTTCTTTGTCCGCGTCGAGCACGGCAACCAGCGAGACTTCCGGCAGATCGAGTCCTTCGCGCAACAGGTTAATCCCGACCAGCACGTCAAACTCGCCGCGCCGCAAGTCGCGCAGGATCTTGATCCGTTCGAGAGTCTCGATGTCCGAATGAAGGTAACGAACACGCACGCCAACTTCCGTGAAATACTCGGTCAGGTCTTCGGCCATTCGCTTCGTCAGCGTCGTGACCAGAACACGCTCGTGCCATTCAGCACGCTGGCGGCACTCCTCGAGCAGATGATCGATCTGGCCCTTGACCGGACGGACCTCAACTTCCGGATCCATCAACCCCGTCGGACGGATGATCTGTTCGATAACTTCGCCGCTCGCCTTCGTCAGCTCGTACGGTCCGGGCGTCGCCGACACATAGATCGTCTGCCCGATGCGCGACTCGAATTCGCGAAAATTCAACGGGCGATTATCCAGCGCCGAAGGCAGGCGGAATCCGTATTCCACCAGCGTACGCTTCCGCGACTGATCGCCTTCGAACATTCCACGCACCTGCGGAATGGACTGGTGCGACTCGTCGATCACGATCAACGTGTCGCGTGGCAGGTAATCCAGCAGTGTCGGCGGCGGTTCGCCCGGTTTCTTTCCGGTCAGATGGCGCGAGTAGTTCTCGATGCCGCGGCAGAAACCCATCTCCTTGATCATCTCGAGATCGAACATCGTCCGCTGGTGCAACCGTTGCGCCTCGACGAGCTTGCCTTCCGCAATGAGCTTCGGTTCCCACCACTCGAGCTCTTCGCGAATCGTTTTGATCGCCCGTTTGATCGTCGGCCGCGACATCACGTAGTGCGTCTTGGGATAGATCGGTACTCGCGACGTGTGCTTCTCGATCACTTCGCCCAGCAGCGGATCGATCGTCGATATCGAGTCGATCTCGTCGCCCCACAACTCGATGCGATAAGCCCGGTCCTGGTAACTCGGATAGATCTCGACGACGTCGCCGCGCACGCGAAACGTCCCGCGCTGAAAGTTCGTGTCGGAACGTTCGTACTGCAACTCAACCAACCGCTGTAGCAACACCTCGCGCGACATTCGCGATCCCGGCTCGACGAAAAACAACAGACCGTAGTACGCATCCGGATCGCCGAGTCCGTAGATACACGAAACGCTGGCGACGACGATCACGTCGCGCCGCTCGAAAAGCGCACGCGTCGCCGACATCCGCAGGCGATCGATCTCCTCGTTGACGATCGCTTCCTTCTCGATGTAGACGTCGGCGGCAGGAACGTAAGCTTCCGGTTGATAGTAGTCGTAATAGGAGACGAAGTATTCGACGGCGTTCTCGGGAAAGAGCGAGCGAAACTCTTGAAAGAGCTGCGCCGCGAGCGTTTTGTTGTGCGCCAGCACGAGCGTCGAACGCTGCGTGCGCTGGATGACACTGGCAATCGTAAACGTCTTGCCGCTGCCGGTGATTCCCAGCAGCACCTGGTCTTTCGCTCCGTCGTTCAGACCGCGAACGAGCGCGTCGATCGCAGCCGGCTGATCGCCCTTTGGCAGGTATTCCGAATGTAAGTTGAATTGCATGGGTCGATCAGATAGTAGATCGACCCGTCAAATTAATGAAAAGGAGCGAGAGATTCGCCGGCGACACGGCGGATTTCAGGGGCCAGCGATGTATTCTCCGCCAATCGTTGAAAGGCAGCGGCCACGTCCGGCTCTCCACTCGAGGCGAGCAGTCTCATCAGCGCGAGACTCAATTCCAGACTCTGATTTTGTTCGATCACTGAAATCAGCGGTTCGACAACTCCCGCCTTCGCGACGAGAAACAACAGCGAAAACGCTCCGTAGCAGCTTTCGTGATTCTCGGCTTTGAGGTCGTCGATTGCTTCGTAAAGAAGGCCGGAGTCGGCGAGAGCGGTTCCGATTCGGCGGCGTTCGTCGGTGGTGCCGTCGCGCAGTGCATCGTTGACGAGCGTCGCCGCGCGATCGGGATCGAGCTGGTAGAGATCGCGCACAGCCCGCTTCCGGACGTCCGCGGACGGATCGTCGAGCGAGTGGGCAATCTGGTCAAACGGAGTCAGAACTCTGTGTCTCTGTAGTCCGTTGCGCCGCTTCGCTAATTCTTCCGCCGCTCGTCGCAGAGTCGCGATGTCGCGACCCCAGCGCTCATCTGTCATCTCCGTCTTCAACGCTCGGGGTTCAAACTCAGGTCGTCACCCGCGTGGGCCGCCAGCGTCAATGGCCCAGAAGGCAGGGACGGGGGCACAGAAAACTCGGGTTCAATTTCTGTCTCGACCTCCGGGCTCGTCTCAACCGCCCGCGCTCGCAGCAAGTTGAACTTCGTTAAGACCAGACGACTTACTGACAACCCAAGACTATTATCCAACACGCAAAGCTGTTCGGCGACGACACGCTGCGACACTCGCTCCAGCGCTGCTTCCAACTCGCGGCCCGCCGTCGTCGCGTCATCCGCAAGAATCATTTCGAAATCCTGACCGCCGCTGACTCGCCGGCGAGAGTGGTTCTGCAACAGCACGCCCGCCTCGCGATGAATGCGGCCGGTGGCAATGATCACGAGGTGCGACGCCTCGGTATCGATCTCCAGATCGATGGCCCAACGCGCAAACGCCGGCGTCAGATCGCCGTCGCGCGTCACGATCAAAAACGACTCGCCGCAGATGTTAGCCATCAACTGCCCGTAACCCGTGCCTTCCGATGGTCCGACCGCGATCTCGCGTTCGGGCACACCCATTTCGCGCAACAGACAATGAATCCGGCTGACGAGCCACGATCCGTCTTCGAGCAGCGACGTTGCCAACTGCGTCGGCGCGATCACTTCCTCGACGTTTTCGTCGGCGACCGGCGCGCCACACTCGCTGCACGTCGCATCGCTGACGGTGACGACGGCGAGCGCGTGCGGATTCGGCAGACGGAACAAGGCGTGGCCCGTCTTGCGGCAACTGATCTGGACTTCGCGCTCGACAAGACCGGCGTCTTCGAGACGTTCGATGGGAACTTTGTCGGCGTCGGTCTTGCCGTTGAGCAGTTTGGCCGCGTAGCCTTCCTGGTGCGCGTTGCGCGCGGTGCGCAGGAAGATGCGCATGCGTTCGTCATCGAGTTTCGACGCGGCGAGGATGCGGCGGCTCATCGTCTCCTTGCGGAGGCTGGTGTAAAGCGAGTCGGCGTCCTGTCGTTCGACGAAGGTGCGAAACCCTTGCGGCATCGCGGCTTTGCCGAGCTCCCAGCGCGGAAAGTCGCTTTCGTACGTGATGTTGAGCAGGTTGCGGACCTGTTCGCAAAACGAATCGAGTTTGCGGAATGGTTCGGGCGTGCGGGCTTCATAGACGATGCCGGCGCGGACGAACGACGTCGCTTCATTTTCGAAGATCAGGAACAGAATGTAGTCGTGAAAGCAGAAGAGGTCGCCGCGGACGTACGGCTCGCCGATCGTCGTTTCGTTCCACGAGGCGAGTGACGACTCGACTTCGCTGACGCGATCGGCGTCGAGCACGACGTCGGCGAAGCAGCGCAGGCGCGTGGAGCGAATCAGCGGCGTCAGATCCATGTCCTGGAGCTCCTGAAGCAGCCTGGTTCGGGCGTCGCCGTCGACGGCGTGGTTCAGCGTCTTACTTTCAAGAAATAACATCGAGGCACCTCACTATTGTTGTGGGCGGACGGTGATGGTTACGGTTTCGCCTCCGTTGACTGTGGGCGCGAATCGGCGTTGACGGGCAATTCGCAGCGCCAGCGCTTCGTAGTTTTCCATTCCGGGGCGGCGATTTGCGACTGATGCCTTTAACACTCTGCCATTTTCTATCTGCATCACGACTTTTATTGACTCTGGATCCTTTTTATCTATTGACTCTGGATCCGTTTTATCCGTGGTTCGTTTTTTAGGCACGGATTGAACGCGAATTGGTTTTGCAGCCGCTTCGGGCAGCGGAGCGCGTTGCGGTTCGGGAGTTTGTATTGGGGCAGCAGCTACCGGTGCAGGTGGTGTCTCGGTTTTGTATCCTCCGGTAACCGCGATCACTGTCGACAATCCAACGCCAATCAGGACTGCTGAAACCAGGAACACGGAACGTTGGCGAACCACTGGTGCCGGCGGCAGCGCTAAAGGTGTTATTGGCGCAGCTTCGATTTGCAGCGCGCTCTCGTCCCAGCATCCGAGCAGTTCCGACACCACTCTTTGCAACGACGGTTGGATCGAGCGCCGCGGCGTCTGAATGAGCGGATTGAAGTTGAACGCCGCTTCCGGCTGCGCCATCGCGACGACGATCGCCTGCAAACCAGTGAGCTCATTCATCCGTGCATCAACCAACTCGCCGTTCTGGAAGAAGAACGTCGCCGGGCCTTTCGCGTATTCGATCAGTAATCGCCCCGACTTGCGTTGATGACGAAGAATGCCGACGAGATCGGACAGGGGATAGTTGCTGAGGTGTCCAGTTAATACTACAAACCGATCATTCTGCATTCCAACTCCTTAAGTACTTATTCAGGGGCAGCCGATGCCGCGGCGGCAGGAAAACTTGTAATTGGGAAACGATTGCGTCAGCTTGCGCGCGAGACTGGGGTCCAGCTTCTCGAGAGCGCGGTACTCCTCCAACAAGCCCTGCTCGTTTCCGAGCTCCTGGTAAGCGAGACTCAACCCGTAGTGCGCCTTCGCCATCTGCGGGCTCAACGCTGTCGCCTTCTTGAAAGCTTGGGCGGCGGCTGCGAAGCGGCGCGAGCGGTAGTTGACGAAGCCGAGGCCGTACTGCGCCTCCGCCGCTTTGGGGTTGAGCTTGACTGACGCCTCGAACGCCTTGATGGCCTCGCGATCCTTTTCCAACATGAGATACGCGTGGCCGAGATTCAGGTACACCTCGGCGGAACCTGGTTCGAGCTTTACTGACTGAAGGTACGACTCGACAGCGCCGCGCACGTCGCCCGCGTCGAACTTGCTGCGTCCTGTTAGATAAAAGTCGTTCGCTCTTTTTTGATCCGAGATTATTGGATTTGGAACTGCTGGAGGTTCGCCGGATGTATCTACCGAACCTGGCGCCGACATCGCTACGTTCAGAGTCTCAACTGGAACTTCAGTTGTCGCAGGCTCCGGTACCGATGAAACACGGATCGGTGCCGCAACGGGCTCCTCGGCAGGCTTGGCAACCGTTTCATTCTCGGCCGCCTTCGCGACGCTTTCAGTGAAATAGTAAGTGAGGGTGCGGTAAGTAACCTCGACCGGCTCTTTCTTCAACTCACCATTCTCGAAGACGACGAGATTGGTGACCATCCTGGTCCAGTTGCCGAACTTGTCGAACTCGTACGTGTAGGCTTCGCGGCTGACGATGGCGCCGCGATCGTCGCGCAGCGTCATCTCCGTGATGTTGCCGCGTGAGTCGTATTTATATTCTTCTTTGCCTACGAGCGAGCCGCCGATCGGGTAAGAGGTGTTTTCAATCCGGTTCCCCTTGATCCCGTAAGTGGTGACTTCAACTAACTGCGCTGGTCCTTCAACAGCGCGGCCGTCTTTGAGCTCGATCCTGGCCGTCTCGGTCTTGACGCGGCGCACGGATCCGACAAGCCCGTCCTGCTCCTTCGTGCTGTCGAGTACCGTGATCGAGGGACGCGTCGCGATGCCGACGCTGTTCTGTGCGCGAACGGAGACGCCGACTATAAGAACCAATGCCGGCAACAGAACTGCCGACACACGCCGCCTGGAAATACAATTCATCTCTCCGACTCCTGGAATTCAGTAAGGAGGGGTCGGCGAGTCCACATCTTGTAGCAACCGACGCGAAGAATACAATAAGTGGTTGGAAATTAATAGAAGATTATGTGAGGGAGCGAAGGATCCGTGTCATCGGCGTTTGCCGACGCGGATGACACGGATTACTGTTCGTCGCTGAACTTGTAGCCGATGCCCCAGACGGTCAGGACCATCTGCGGGTTCTCAGGGTTCTCTTCGATCTTGGCGCGCAGACGATTGATATGTGAATCGATCGTCCGGTCGTAACCTTCGTAGGAGTAGTCCCAGATCTTTTCCAGCAGGTACTTGCGCGGGAAGACGCGGCCTGGGTTGGACGCAAAGAGCCGGAGGAGATCAAACTCTTTCGGCGTCAGTTCCACCTGGCGGTCGCCGATGGTGACTTCACGTTTCGCGGAATCGATGCGCAGCCGTCCGCGAACGATTGGCGCTTCGTCGCGCATGCCGTCGGCGCTCGGGCCGTTACGAGTGCGGCGCAATACCGACTTGATGCGGGCTTCGAGCTCTCGCAGGCTGAACGGCTTCGTGATGTAGTCGTCCGCGCCCATCTCCAGACCGAGGACTTTGTCCACGACGTCGTCCTTGGCGGTGAGCATCAATATGGGCAGGTAGCCGACCTTCTCTCGGAGTTCTTTACAAACGGCGAGGCCGTCCATCTTGGGCAGCATCAAGTCGAGCACGACCGCGTCCGGCGGATCGTCCAGGGCCGCCTTCACACCGTTCAGGCCGTCCTCGACGGTCCTGACGTTGTAACCGGCGCGAGAGAAATACTCGCTGATCGCTGTCGAGATATTCTCGTCGTCCTCGACGACGAGCAGAGAGACTTTGCGTTCACCTGCCTCGGGAACAGGTAAACCATCTTTAGCTGTTTTCTGTCTGTCAGTAGCTGTGGCCATCAGAGTATTTAGTCGATCTGAACTGACAAGCAGGAGGCTCAGAGGGCAAGCACCACGGGGTCATCGGCGCATCTCGGTTCAGGGGCAGATAGTACAAGAGAAGTGGTCCGTTATACAAGTGCAAAGTTCCCATTCATCCGATCCATGTTCCTCGCGTCCCGTTACGATCTGATATGCTGCCGAAAAAAAAGGAGAGAGACAATCATGACCCCTGAAGAACGAAACGACCTCATCGCAAGGTACGCTGCCGGTTATGAAGAAGTGGCGCAGGCGTTGAACGGCTTTCCGGCTGAGAGCCTGGGCGCGCGCGCCATTCCGGGCAAGTGGAGCGCGCGCGAGATAGTGCACCACCTGGGCGACAGCGAGAGCACTTCCGCTTTCAGGCTGCGCAAGCTTCTCGTCGAAGATAACGCCATCATCGAAGGCTACGACCAGGACCAATTTGCCACAAAACTCCGCTACAACGAGCGCGACATGGCGCCGGCGCTCGAAGCGTTTCGCGCCGCTCGCGAAAGCACGCTCCAACTCCTGAACACGATGTCAGATGAGGATTGGCGCCGTACGGGAACGCACACGGAGAGCGGCGCATACTCAACGGAAAAGTGGCTCACGATCTACGCCGATCACGCGCACAACCACGCCAATCAAATCCGCCGTCTGCGCGAAGTATTGAATGTGTGAGTTTCCTTTCAATCACGGATCAACTTAAATCGGAGTGTGTCTTGACAAAGTTTTTTAGCGCGAGCACAATCCGGATCGCCTCTAAACAAAATTGAATGCTTCGCTGCTTCCAGGCAGCCATCAAACATGAGTGCTGCCACTCTACTGCAAACGTCACTGTCTGATCTGAAGCTGGTCCGTCGCGGCAAAGTGCGCGACGTCTACGCCGTTGACGACGATAGCTTGCTGATCGTCGCCACCGATCGCATCTCGGCTTTCGACTGCATCCTGCCCACGCCAATCGAACGCAAAGGCGAAGTGCTGACGGCGCTTTCCGAATTCTGGTTCGAGAAGTTGGGACACGTCGTCGCCAATCACCTGATCGCCAGCCGAGTTGAAGACATGCCCGAGCCGGTGCGTCGTCATGCCGACACACTCGCTCGCCGCTCGATGCTCGTGAAGCGCGCGACGGTGTTTCCAGTCGAGTGCGTCGTGCGCGGTTATCTCGTGGGCTCAGGTTGGAAAGACTACAAGCGCACGGGTGAGGTCTGTGGTCACAAGTTGCCGGAAGGTTTACAGGAATCAGCTAAACTGCCCGAGGCAATCTTTACTCCCTCGACCAAAGCAGAACAGGGACACGACGAGAACATCACGGAAGATCAGGTCCGCGACCTGATCGGCGAAGAACAGACTGCACGACTGCGCGACACCTCGCTGCGTCTCTACACCGAAGCACATAACTACGCCCGCGAACGCAACATCATCATCGCGGACACCAAGTTTGAGTTCGGACTCGATCAGAACGGAGAGTTGCTGCTCGTGGACGAAGTGCTCACTCCCGACTCCTCGCGGTTCTGGCCGGCCGAGTCGTACGAACCAGGGCGTTCACAACCTTCATTCGACAAACAATTTGTACGTGACTACCTGGAAACCCTCGACTGGGACAAGAAACCGCCGGCGCCCGCGATTCCTCCGGAAGTTGCCACTGCGACCACGGCGCGTTACCTCGAGGCTTATAGACTACTGACAGGAAAAGAGCTTTGATTCACAGCCGTCTCGAAACCCTAATTGACGAGATGTTGGAAGGCCACATCCTCCTCGACGAGGCCATCGGGGAATTCGAGAAACTCTACATAAAAAAGGCGCTCGCCAGGCACAAACAGCACCTCTCCAAGACAGCCGTCGTGCTCGGCATCCACCGAAACACGCTCGCCAAACGCGTCGCCACCTACGAAAAGCAGGATCGCAACGGCAATCGCACCCACAAGCGCGCCACCCGTTAGATGCAGCGGTCACCGGTAACAAAGAACAAGTCAGGAAGGGGGCAAGCACAGCGCGCCCCCGCTCTTTGCGTGTCGCTTTGCGGGGGCGACGCTTCGCTCTGCCCCCTTCCCGACTGTTCTTTTGTGTCACGCCGCCTTCATCATCCGGAACTTCTCTCTTACCTTGGTTGACAAGTCCCCGGTACCGGTTCTATCCTTAGCACTCAAACTCATAGAGTGCTAAGACACTGGCAGTTTTCATAATACAAATCGTAGATTTCTCAGGAAAAAACCGAAAGGAGTTCAAGGTATGGCAACGAACATCAGGCCTCTTCATGACCGCGTGATCGTCAAGCGCATAGAAGAAGGCGAGCAGATGCGGGGTGGCATCATCATCCCGGATACTGCCAAGGAAAAACCACAGGAAGGCGAAGTCGTAGCCGTCGGCGAAGGCAAATATAAAGAAGACGGAACTCGTCAACCCCTCGACGTCAAACAGGGCGACCGCGTTCTCTTCGGCAAATACAGCGGCTCGGAAATCAAAATCGACGGCGAGGAACTGCTGATCATGCGCGAGGACGAAATTCTCGGAATCCTCGAGCGCGCCGGCGCAGCCAGCGGAAAGAAAGGTGGTAAGTAAAAATGGCAAAGCAAGTAATCCACGGTGAGGACTCGCGCGCCGCGATTTTGCGTGGCATCAACCAGCTCGCCGACGCAGTGAAGATCACGCTCGGTCCGAAAGGCCGCAACGTCGTGATCGACAAAAAGTTCGGCTCACCCACAATCACCAAGGACGGCGTCACCGTCGCCAAAGAGATTGAGTTGAAAGATGCGCTCGAAAACATGGGCGCGCAGATGGTTCGCGAAGTTGCTTCCAAGACTTCGGACGTCGCCGGCGACGGCACGACCACCGCGACCGTGCTCGCGCAGGCGATCTTCCGCGAAGGCGTCAAGACAGTTGCGGCCGGCGCCAACCCGATGGCCCTCAAGCGCGGCATCGACAAGGCTGTCGAGCGCGCGACCGCGGAAATCAAGCGTCTCTCGAAGCCGGTGAAGGGCGATGCGATTGCCCAGGTCGGAACAGTTTCGGCCAACGGCGACACCACGATCGGCAACATCATCGCCGAAGCGATGAACAAGGTCGGCAAAGACGGCGTGATCACCGTTGAAGAGTCGCGCACGATGGACACTTCACTCGAGGTCGTCGAGGGAATGCAGTTCGACCGCGGTTACCTGAGCCCGTACTTCGTGACGGATCCGGAGCGGATGGAAGCAGTGCTCGACAATCCACTCATCCTGATCAACGAGAAGAAGATCAGCTCGATGAAAGACCTCCTGCCGCTGCTGGAGCAGGTCGCCAAGATGGGCAAGCCGATGCTGATCATCGCCGAGGACGTTGAAGGCGAAGCGCTGGCAACCCTCGTGGTCAACAAGCTGCGCGGCACGTTGAATATCGCAGCCGTGAAGGCCCCTGGCTTCGGCGATCGCCGCAAGGCAATGCTCGAAGACATCGCGATCCTGACGGGCGGCAAAGTGATCAGCGAAGACCTCGGCATCAAGCTCGAGAACGTCAAGATCGAAGACCTCGGCCGCGCCAAGAAGATCACGATCGACAAGGACAACACGACGATCGTCGAAGGCGCCGGCAAGCAGGCGGACATCGAAGGCCGCGTCAAGACCATGCGCGCGCAGATCGAAGACACCACTTCGGACTACGATCGCGAGAAATTGCAGGAGCGGTTGGCGAAGCTCGTCGGCGGCGTGGCGGTGATCAAGGTCGGCGCCGCGACCGAGACCGAGATGAAAGAGAAGAAGGCTCGCGTCGAGGATGCGATGCACGCAACCCGCGCTGCGGTCGAAGAAGGAATCGCTCCCGGCGGCGGCGTCGCGTTGGTGAGAGCTGCGAAAGCCCTCGAGAAGTACAACGTCAGCGAGAACGGCGAAGGCGATCCCGACGAGCAGATCGGCGTCAACATCGTTCGTCGCGCGTTGGAAGAGCCGCTGCGTCAGATCGTTCAGAACGCCGGCAAGGAAGGCGCGGTTGTGGTCGAGCGGATTCGTACTGAGAAGAACGAGAACCTCGGCTTCAATGCGGCAACCGAGCAGTACGAAGACCTCGTGAAGGCGGGCGTCATCGATCCGGCGAAGGTCACTCGCACTGCTCTTCAGAACGCGGCTTCAATCGCGGGCCTGATGTTGACGACGGAAGCAATGGTTTCGGAGCTTCCCGAAGACGACAAGGGCAGCCCAGCAATGCCGGGCGGTATGGGCGGCATGAGCGGAATGGGTATGTGAGACCTCATATCTGAGATCTCAGACCTCAAACACGGATTACACAGATCACATGATCTGTGTAATCCGTGGTTCTTCTTCTACCTCCGGCAACACCTCTTCCAGCAGCTCTTCCAACAACTTCGCGGACATATCGAGCGCCGACAGCAGCGGATGAAGTGAAGCGTGCTCGGCTCGTTCGTTGATGTAGCCTTTCGCCACGTCCTGCGCAAACGCCAGCGCGACGTAAGCACGCGCGAGCCGGCGCGTATCGATGTCTCCAAAAAACGTCATAATTAGAAGTTCAAGAAAGCCCTGATCAGAACTGCGAGGGCGATGGCGCCGCCGCCCAGCGTCAGGATCCACTCGACCAGCGGACTCGGCCGCCCGAACATGCGCCGGCAGATCACCATGCCGCTCTTCCAGCCGTCGAGTTGATAAATCGGGACAAGGTTTCCGATCGCGAGTGCGAGGTTGAGCATCCCGAAGAGCGTTCCCCACGCCGCCATGCTGAGCGTCAGGTTGACTCCGATGCCCGCGCACAGAACGAAGAGCTGCTGAAACAGCGGCCTGCTCTGTAGCGCCAGCATGTCCATCTGGATGTACGCGCCGACGGGCAGAAGCCGGACCTGGCAATCGACGCGGTTCAGGCGAACGCCGAAGAGTTTTGGTCCCCAACCGAGGCCGGCCTGCTTGACCGGGACCGAGCAGACGCGCGCTGCGATGAAATGCCCCAACTCGTGAAGCACGATCGCGGTGAAAAGGCTCAACGTCAGATTGATGAAGAACTCCATGTTTTAGTCGCCGAGAAGCACTGCCAATTGTTTTTCGAGATCCTGTAACTGCCGCAACTCTGCCTTAACGAGTTTTAGATCGTCCCGCGCGTCGAGGATCAGATAGACAAACGCGCACGTTATGACGATGCCTTCCAGAACTCCCACTCCCCTGTTCATCGTCGAGAGGAACAGAAAAGTAATGGTAAGCGCGCACACGTAGAGCCTGATTGCCAGCATCATTTCTCCTGATTTGTTTTCTGCACTGGATTAAAACGGGCAATGTTGAGGTGGTTCCAGAGCCACAGCGTCAGTCTCGATTCTAGAACCCGCGTCCATATCCTGGACAACACGGACACCTGAAACAGATATCCGTCTCTGATTCTTGTGAGAATCTTGACGAAATTGACATGGACCTCAATGGCCCCTGAGTTGCGAGGGGCAACGGCGCGTATCTGTACATCAACCTGACAACGTGCGCACAAGGGTAATGATGATTCAGTTGCGACCCTGCAACCGAAGCGTGTGTGAAGCGTCGAGGTCTGGTACTAGCAATCAGGGACTTTCGAGTTTGAAGTATCCTTAGCTTTATCTAAAAACCTTAACGGGTCTCGTCAGTCTCTAAACTAGACACAACATTTCCGCGGTCGCGATCCATGCCCCCGATAGTGGAGTTTTGACCGCCCGAGCATTAAGCAATCGCCCGCTAGTCGTTCAGTATTCGGAACATCGAATCGTTTAGACGTTTGTTTACTACAGTTTCGAAAGGAGAGTGCTCCAGAGGTTAAATCCCACGAAGCACACTCACACGGAATACCTAGCTGAGTGACGACTTTTAGCCCCAGGAGTTCGTTTTACTTGATGCCCCTTGCAACTCCCACTGCTATCGATGGTTGGCCCAACAAATCGACCACGCCATCAAATAACCAATCCCCATCCAACGCAATAACTCCCGATGTGGACGAAAGCCGCAGCACTGATAATTCGAGAACTCCCACACTCATCGGCCAATCGCCGGTGATGAAAAAACTGTTCTCCGTCATCGAGCGTGTTGCGCCCACTGAGGCGTCAGTCTTGATCACCGGCGCCACCGGAACAGGTAAAGAACTGGCCGCGCGCGCGATTCACGACCTGAGCCCCAGACGCGACGCTGCCTTCGTCGATATCAACTGCTCGGCCATCCCTGACACGCTGATCGAAGCCGAACTCTTCGGCCACCAGCGCGGCACGTTCACCGGCGCCCACGAGAATCGCAGCGGGCTTTTTGAGAAAGCATCAGGCGGCACGCTGTTTCTCGACGAGGTCGACGCCTTGAATCTCTCGGCGCAGGCGAAGCTGCTGCGAGTTTTGCAGGAACGCACGGTGCGCCGCATCGGCGCGCGCGCGAACATCGCGATCGACGTCCGCATAATCTCCGCCACGAACTGCGACCTCGCGCAGGCAGTAGCTGAAGGACGCTTCCGTCCTGACCTTTACTACCGCTTGCGAGTGTTGCCGCTCCAGTTGCCTGAGCTCTGTACTCGCGGCGACGACGTCGATCTGCTCGTCGATCACTTCCTGCGGCTAAAGGCCGCGCGCATGGGTCAAGCCGTCCGCAACTTCACGCCGGAAGCAAAGCGTGCATTGCGTGAGTATCCGTGGCCTGGAAACGTGCGCGAGCTGGAGAACGCGGTCGAGTACGCGCTGGCGATTGGAATGGACGAGGAGTTAGGCGTCGGGGATCTCCCGATCGAAATCGCCAATCACGTGCCGTCTGATCTACACGACTTCCGATCGGTCTTGCAGGCGTACATGAACGACACGGTCCCGCTGGCAGAGATCGAGAAGCGCTATATTCTTACAGTGTTGCAGCAATTCGGCGGCAACCAGGTGCGCGCCGCGGCCGCGCTCGGAATCGATCGCAGCAAGCTGTATCGCCGGCTGCGGCAGTACGGCGTGAAGGCGGTGAAGTTCTTCCAGGAAGAAGAGGAGCACGGGTTACAGTTCCGCGGACACTAGCAATCGTTTCTCACAATCGCGGATGTTAAGATGGCGAGGTCTAAGATTATCCGTCACTCGCTGACGGGCCATCGATCTATGCCGCTGATCTATGCCGCCATCGCCTGGTGCTAGTCGCCAAATCTCCCGTATTCAACGGGCCATGGGCGCGCCTTTGCTGTTGTGGGGCGGTCTAATCCTCATCCTCGGTCTCGCCGTTTACCTCGCCGGAATCCTGCTCTCGATCGTGCGGTTGCTCGTTCCTCTTGGACCGGCGGCGGAGCAATGGACGCAAGCGATCGTCTGGTACAGTGGAGTACCTACCAGCCTGGGCCTGCTTCTCTGCACGGTTGACCTCGTCTTCATGCTCGGCCGCAAACGCAGGTGTCCGCGATGGGTCGAAGGGAATGAGGGTGGAAATCTTCAAACCTCGCCCGTAACAGTGGTCCTGACCGCCTACAACGACGAAGACGGCATCGCCGCGGCAGTGAAGGACTTCCGCTGTCATCCATTAGTCAAACGCGTAATTGTCGTCAGCAACAACAGCTCCGACCATACCGCGGAGCACGCGGCGGAAGCCGGCGCGATCGTCTACAACGAGCCAAACGCAGGTTACGGCCAATGCGTGTACCGCTGTTTTCGGGAAGCGCTGAACTGCGCGGACGCCGAGATCGTCGTGCTGTGTGAAGGCGACTGCACGTTTCGCGCGCGGGACCTGGACAAGTTCATGGCGTATCTTCCGCACGCGGAGATCGTGAACGGCACGCGCATCGTGGAACAGTTGCGCGCTTACGATACCCAGCTCAACACATTCATGTACTATGGCAACTTCTTCGTGGGAAAGTTGTTGGAGGTCAAGCACCTTGGCCGCGGTACTTTCACGGACGTCGGCACTACCTACAAAATGATGCGTCGCGAAGCGCTCGA
The DNA here is from genome assembly GCA_035649995.1 of Pyrinomonadaceae bacterium. GTDB lineage: Bacteria > Acidobacteriota > Blastocatellia > Pyrinomonadales > Pyrinomonadaceae > PSRF01. The sequence goes on from DASRIM010000044.1 coordinate 20,598, forward strand.
GCGACTGCTTCCCTATTTAAATCCGGCCATCAATTTGGAATTCAACGCGCATTTCATGGATACGGCTTTGCGCATCGGCACTATCATGGTCGAGTGTCCGATCACCTTTCACCCGCGAGTTGGCGTGAGTAAAGGCGGAAATGTAAACACAAGGAGAGCATTGAAAGTCGGATTGCGAATGATGAAAGGTATCCTTTTAGGCTGGCCTGGAGACGTTCATTGAACGATCGCTACTTTCAAACGCGGTTTTCTGAAGACCCGAGACGTGAGGTTCTGTGGCGCACGTTGGTGACGCACTTTTTTCAACCGCAGATAGCCGCTGAGAGTTGTGTGCTCGAACTCGGCGCCGGCTATGGAAACTTCATCAACAACGTTCGCGCCGCGCGCCGGATCGCCCAGGACCAATGGCCTGAGTTTTCGCAACATCTCGCGCCGGAAGTGGAATCGCATGCCGGGCCGGTGACTGACCTGTCGTTTCTCGAAGATGCGTCCGTCGACTTTGCCTTTGCCAGTAACTTGTTTGAGCACGTCTCACAACACGACTTCGCCGCCGTGTTGGCGCAGCTTCGTCGAAAGCTCAAGCCGCGAGGCAGCCTGACTCTTCTGCAACCGAATTATCGGTATGCGTTCCGGGAGTACTTCGACGACTACACGCACATTACGCCTTATTCGCACCTCAGCATCTGCGACTTTCTCCAGGCAAACTCATATGACGTCATCCGCTGTGTGCCGCGGTTTCTGCCGTTGACACTGAAGTCGCGCTTAAAAGTGTCGCCGCTGTTGATTCGACTGTACCTGGCATCTCCGATCAAGCCGCTCGGCAAACAGATGCTGGTGCAAGCCCGACCGGACCGTGAGGACAACTGAGGATGCCGCGATCGCAGTTTTTCCTGTACATCACGCTTACAGTTTTTCTAGCAGCCGGCGCCGTCGCTTTTGTTCTTCAGTCAGCGATAGCTCTGAGAACTGATGCAGAACTGGATTACGGCGAAGGCATTGTTCTTTGGCAAGCCGCGAATGTGACGAACTGGAAAAAGGCATTTCGACCCGTAGAGGAGTATCCGCACATCGTCTTTCACTACCCGCCGCTGTTTCATTTAACGGCGCGAGCTGTGGCGCCGGTCACCAGCACTCTGCTTCA
>DASRIM010000045.1:0-2997 GCA_035649995.1 Pyrinomonadaceae bacterium
CCATGCGCGGCGGTGACGATGTTGAAGCGCAGCTCGAGCTCGACAAACGAACGATAGCGATCCACGGCGGCGGCTGACGTCTTGTACGCCGGATCTTTGGCAACGAAGTCGCGGAACGCACGAAAGATCGCATCGGTGATCTTGTACTCTTCCGCCTGGAGATCGTGCTCGAAGACAATGCCACGCGAAAGCTTGCTCGACTCCAAACCACGAATACGACCATTCACCAGATCGCGAGTAAAAGCAAACACCGGGCTCAGCAATCGACGCTGCGCGAGATTAACGGTTCGCGCCTTCACCGACTCATCCGGCGCGATTCCACCGCCGCCATAAACAGCGCGGCCCGTGTCCGTCTTTTTCTCAGGACCAGCCGGTTTCGCCTTCTCCTGCTGCTGATTGCCCGACACGCCGGCTCCGTGAGTGTAGTAGTCGTAAAACCCGCCGTTCGAGTAATCACGCTGAATCAAACGGCCCGAAGGCGTGTAGTACTTGGCCGACGTCAACGTCAAACCGGCGCCGTACTCGAGCGGAATAATGCTCTGCACCAGGCCCTTGCCGAAACTCGTCTGGCCCACAATCAACGCCCGATCGTGGTCCTGCATCGCGCCGGCGACGATCTCCGACGCTGACGCAGTATTCTCGTTGATCAGGATCACCAGCGGCGTCAGATCCGGCGAGTTGTTTCGCGACTCGTACGTGTTGTCGCGAAAACCATTGCGGCCTTTCTGCGTCAGGATCAACTGGCCGCTCCGCAGAAACACTTCCGCGACGTGAATCGCCTGGTCCAAGAACCCGCCGGGATTGTTTCGCAGGTCGAGCACCAGCGACTTCATACCTCTCTGGTGCAGGCGATCGAGCGCTTCGATCAACTCGTCAGTCGTCGTGTAGTTGAAACCGCGCGTCATGTCGATGTAACCGACCCCCGGTTTCAGCATGTAAGCATCGGGAATCGAAGGCTGCGGCACCGCATCGCGGACGATCTCGATTTTCTCGATCCGCTTGTCAGCAGCGCGTTCCAGCGTGAGCTTGACCGTGGAACCGCGCGGTCCGCGAATCTTGTCGCGCACTTCCAGCGACGTCTTGCCCGTCATCGTGATGCCGTCGACTTCGACGATCCGATCGCCGTAACGAAGCCCGGCTTTACCAGCCGGAGAGCCGTCGAATGTCGCGGTAATGTAAGTGTCGGCCTGCTCGCCGTGAATGTAGTTCTGAATGGAAGCGCCGATGCCGAAATACTCGGAACGCTGGTCGCTCTTCAGTTCCTCAAACTCTTCGCGGTCGTAGTAGTTGGAATGCGGGTCGAGCGAGCGCAGCATGCCCAGGATCGACGATTTGTAGACGTCGTTATAGTTGAGCTTTCGGCCGTCGACGTACTGCTGTTCGATCATCTTCAGCGCTTCGTCCACGTCGCGCTGAATGGCCGTCAACTTAGGGTCGACGGGGCCTCTGGGCCTGCGGACACCTGGCGTCCGCACGCCCTGCGCAAATACGAAACCCGGTACGACGAGAGTAAAAACCAGAAGGACGAGAGCCAGGTGAGCCGCGATTCTTTTCATGAGACCTCTACATGCACTCCAAACTTGTTTTGCACTATAACGGATGCCGCATACCGCAGCAAGGTTGCGACTTGCTTGACGCGCCTTTCCCGCGCTCCGTAAAATGAACCTTTAAATGAAGACAATCGTAAGAACGGACGGGTAGAATTCGGAGTCACCAAAGGAGTGTTTGCGAAATGAGCAGCCCGTATCATAAGGAAGAACAATCTTCTCCCGAACGAATAGAGGATTTGATGCTGAGAGACGATGATCCTGAATCGAATACTGAAGAAGGCAACCGAGCAGCGTCGTCAGTGCGTGATATAGCTTCGCGTATTCCCGAGTCGTTAAGCGCCATCGGGCGCGACATCAGTAGGACCATCGAAAAGGCCATGTCGGCGAAAGACGACTACGTGGTCGCCGTGAAGGTTACTCCGGAGTCGCAGGAGAAGCTGGAGGCCCTGGTCCAGGCCGGAGTTTTTCGCAGCCGCGCGGAAGCGGCCGGCTTCCTGATCGAGGAAGGCATCAAGACGCAATCAGCATTGTTTGAGCGCGTTAGCCAGAAACTTTCTGAGATCGAACGATTACGCGCAGAGCTTCGCGGACTGATAGCCGATCGGACGGTTTGAAAGTCCCAACAACAACGCGCCGTCATTGGCGCTGAAACTAATCACTTCCCCCCAAAGCAGTGCTTTACCATTCCTCTCGTTTGGTAAAGCACGCCTTTGTTTTTCGGCAGAGAAAACTCGTGGCAGAAACATTTCAATTACCACCGACACCTATCGAGGAGTTTACCCTGGACAACGGCCTGCGCGTCGTGCTCAGTCCGGACCACGCCATTCCCGTCGTGTCCATCGCCGTCTATTACGACGTCGGCTCGCGCAACGAAAAGGAAGGACGCACGGGCTTCGCCCACCTCTTCGAACACATGATGTTCCAGGGATCGGAGAACGTGCCCAAGGCCGCCCACTTCCAATACATCTTCAACGCGGGCGGCACCATGAATGGGACCACCTCGACCGAACGGACCAACTACTTCGAGACTCTTCCCTCAAACTACCTGCCGCTCGCGTTCTGGCTCGAAAGCGATCGCATGCGCTCGTTGAAAGTGACGCAGGAGAATCTCGACAACCAGCGTCATGCCGTGCAGGAAGAAAAGCGACTGCGTTACGACAATCAGCCGTATGTGAATGCTTTCCTGCGCATGAACGAGTTGATCTTTACGAACCCGGCAAACGCACATTCGACGATCGGTTCAATGGAAGATCTCGATGCAGCGACGATCGATGACGTACGCGAGTTTTTCCGTATCTATTATGCGCCGAACAACGCCGTGATGTCGGTTGTCGGTGATTTCGACAGCGCCGAAGCCCGCGGTCTGATTGATAAGTACTTCGGCAATATTCCGTCGCAGCCAGTGCCGCCACCGCCCGTAGACGTTTCAGAGCCGGAAGAGGTGGCG
>DASRIM010000046.1:0-4301 GCA_035649995.1 Pyrinomonadaceae bacterium
CTTCCGCAAACTCTTCGCCTTGTCCTTGCCGGCAGCTTCTTCCATCGCGCTGATGAAGTCGCTCGTGACGACTGACTTCCCGAAATACCGGCGCGTGAACAGCCGCAGACCTTCCCAGAAAGCGCGTTCGCCCATCTCCTCTCGCAGCAGGTGCATGACGTAAGCGCCTTTATCGTAAACGAGCGAGCGATCTTCTCGCGTCGGATTGTTCCAGTCAGGGAAGACGAGCGACTTTTCTTTACCCGCCGCTTTCACCTTCTCGTAGCTGGCGCGGTACGACTCGATCTCGCGCAGGTAAGCCGCGCGGCCGAAGCGATGTTCGAGATAAGCGGCGGCCATGAAACTGGCGACGCCTTCGTTGATCCAGAAGTGGTTCCAGTCGCGGCAAGTGACCATGTTGCCCCACCACTGATGCGCAAACTCGTGCGCGCCGAGCCATTGGTCCTGCTCGTTCGCGAGCACCTCTTTCCCGTACGTTTCTCGCAGAGCGCTGAACGCGTCCATCTCCTGTGCGACGCCGCCCGCGGCGAGCACCTGCGTGTACGTCCGTCCCGGATACTTGACGCCGGCGCGGCGCTCGAAGAATTCAAGCATGTCAGGCGTGTCGCGAAAGATGCGACGCACTTCGGCTTCCGTGAAGTCCGTGGCGAGATAACGAAACTCAACGTCGCCTTTTTTGTCTGTCACGACTTTGTATGGGCCAATCGCAAAGCCGAAGATGTACGTCGGGATTGGGATCGATTGGTTCCACTCGGTAGAACGCATTCCGTTTGGATAAAAGTTCTGAGTGCCGAGCCGTCCGTTCGCCACATGCGTCAGGCCCATCGGAGTGGAAAGTACCATCGTGAGCGTGGCTCGATCCGCGGGATCGTCTATGCAGACCATCCACTGGCTGGTGGAGAAAACGGTGTAGACCTGGTGCCGGTCAGGGAAAAACCGAATCCCGTATGTCGGCGCTCCGTGATAGTGGATCTCGATCTCCTGTTGTTGTTTCGACTTGGCAGGAAGCTCGAGTCGCACGCGCCGATTCTGGACCGTGAACTTCAGGGGTTTACCCTCTTGAAGGACTGCGTCGATCACCAATCGCCCGCAATCAAACTCGACGAACGCATCGTCCGACACGAACTTGATGAAGACCATCCCTTTGATCGTTTTCTTTGCAATGTCGGGCTCGAGCGAGACAGTGTAGTGAAGGACGTCGAGCTCGGCAGCCGCGGCATGCCCGGCGCACAGGAAGAGCACGAGTAGCACGCGTCTCAACGTCGTCATCGTTGTTGCCCCCACACCACGCGATGAAACAGCTCGTCCATCTCGGCCGGCGACTGTTTCATCCCGCGATCGATCCACCACTTCATCAACGACAACAGCGCGCCGGCGTGGGCGAACGCGATCGCGCCGCGCTCGTGCTCCGGAATCGCCTGCCCGCGCGGAAGTTCCGCAAGCCGCCGCTCGATGCCGCGCGCGAAATGCCCGCGCGCGAGTTCCATGTTCGCCTCCAGTTTTCCTGACGACGACAACGCGTTCACGAACCGCTGCGCTTCGGCGATGTGACTGAAAAACTCGCGCACCGGAAACACGCGATCCGAAGCATCACCGTGCGCCGACAATCCCATCGAGACGCGCTCGAAAAATTCGTCCGCGTCGCTCATCAACAGATCGTCCTTGTCGCTGTAGTGCGCGTAAAAAGTCGAACGCCCGACGTGCGCGCGGTCCAAAACGTCCTGCACCGTGATCGATTCAAACGGCTTCTCCTGCATCAGCGCGACGAGCGCGTCGCCCAGTGCGTCGCGCGTTCGCCGGACGCGAGCGTCTTCTTTCTTTTTCGAGTTGGCAAGGTGCAGCTGATCGTTTCCGGACATTGATTACCTCTTTGTTCGACAACGTCGAGTTACGCGGTTGCGGTGCTGGACACTCGGTCGCGGAGCTTCTTAGAGTACGCGTCCTATGATCTCTTTACACCAGGTAAACAAAAAATACGAATCGCCGGCCGGAGTTTTTTCGGCGCTCAGGGACGTCGACCTCGAGATTCGCGCAGGCGAGTTCGTTGGCGTCGTCGGCAAGTCGGGCAGCGGAAAATCGACGCTGCTCAACATGATCGCCGGCATCGATCGCCCGTCGTCGGGCTCCGTGACCGTCGCCGGCACGCCGATTCACGAGTTCAGTGAAAACAAACTGGCCGCGTGGCGCGGGCGAAACGTCGGCTTCGTCTTTCAGTTCTTCCAACTGCTGCCGACGTTGACAGCCGCGGAAAACGTAATGCTCCCGATGGATTTTGGCAAAAGTTTTCCGCTGCGCGAACGTCGAACACGCGCGCAGGCGTTGCTCGAGCGCGTCGGCGTTGGGCCACACGCGGACAAACTGCCGGCAACGCTGTCGGGCGGCGAACAGCAGCGCGTCGCAATCGCGCGAGCACTCGCGAACGAGCCGCCGCTGGTTCTTGCGGACGAACCGACAGGCAATCTCGACTCGTCCACTGCCGCAGCCATTCTCGATCTCTTCCGCAACATGGCGCGCCAGGGAACGACCGTCGTCATCGCCACTCACGAAGCCGACATTGCGCGCGTGATCAGCCGCCGCGTCGAAATCTCCGACGGAGCTCTCGCCAATGACTACGCCCTGGCATAAAGCCATCCGCGACTTTTGGAGCGAACGCGCGCGCACCGCACTCGTCGTGCTGGCGATAGCGCTCGGCATCTCGGCGTTCGCGTCCGTCCTTTCTTCTTACGCGATCCTGACGCGCGAGCTCGATCGCGGTTACCTCGATACGAATCCCGCCTCGGCCGTGCTGCGCGTGGACAGGATCGACGACGAGCTCGTAACCGCGATCCTCCAAAACCCGGACGTGAGCGACGCAGAGCCGCGCCGCACCGTGAGCGGACAGATCAAAGCCGGACCGGTCCAGTGGCGCAATCTCGTGCTGTTCGTCGTGAAGGATTACGGCGACATTCGGGTCAGCAAGCTCGAGCCGGAAGCAGGCGCGTGGCCGCCCGCGACCGGAGAGATCCTGATCGAGCGCGACGCGTTTCAAGTTGCGAAAGCGAAGATCGGCGACAAAGTCACGGTGAAGACGGCCAACGGCGCCGAGCAGCAACTCGTGATCAGCGGCAGCGTACACGACGTGGGCCAGGCGCAGGCGCGCATGGAGAACATCGTCTACGGCTACATCAACCTTCCGACGTTGGTCCAACTCGGCGAGCTCGCCTATCTCGATCAGTTGAACATTCTCGTCAGGGAGAACAAGTTTGACGAAGCGCATATCGAGCGAGTCGCGGGCGAAGTCAGGACGCTGATTGAAAGCCATGGAAGACAGGTCAGAAGCGTCGACATTCCCGCGCCGGGCAAGCACCCGCACTCGGATCTGACGGGAATCTTGTTGCTGTCGATGTCGAGCTTCGGGATCTTCGTGCTGCTGCTGAGCGGGATCCTCGTCGTCAATTTGCTGACCGCGTTGATGGCGTCGCAAGTGCGGCAGATCGGAGTGATGAAAGCGATCGGCGGAACGCGCTGGCAGATCGCGCGCATCTACTTCGGGCAGGCGCTTTTTCTCGGCGTGGCTGCGATCGTGGTTGCGATTCCGCTTGGGATCATCGGCAGCCGCGCGTTGTGCCAGTACATGGCGATGTTTTTGAACTTCGACATCAACAGCTTCGCCGTGCCGTTTTGGGTTTACGGGCTGGTCGCGATCGTCGGCATCGCCGCGCCGCTGATCGCCGCGGCGTATCCGGTTTGGAAGGGAACGGGCGTGCCGGTCAGGATCGCGCTGACCGATTTTGGTCTGTCGAAGAATGCTTTTGGCGGCAGCGCTTTCGACCGCGCGCTCGCGCGGATCGGCGGCACTTTCAGCCCACTCGTGTTTGCTATTCGCAACGGGTTCAGACGGCGTGCGCGGCTGGCGCTGACGGTTTTGACGCTGGCAGCGGGCGGCGTTTTCTTCCTCTCGGCGCTGAACGTTCGCGCCTCGTTAATCAACACACTGGATCGCATGTTTGGCGCGAGAAAGTTTGACCTGACGGTCTCGTTCGCGAATCCGTACGACTCGCAAAAACTTCAGCGGGCCGCGAACAACACGCCCGGCGTGACTCACGCTGAAGGTTGGTTCATGACCGGCGGCTCATTCCACGACGACGAGTTCAACGTCGCCGCGCTGCCGGCCGACACGCGACTTCTCGATCTCGAAATGCTCGAGGGCCGCTTTCTCCAACCCGGCGACACCGACGCCATCGTTATCAACACCACGCTGGCCCGGCGGATGCCGGCGCTGCGCGTCGGTCAAACCGTCACACTGAAGATCCGAGATATTG
>DASRIM010000047.1:0-21686 GCA_035649995.1 Pyrinomonadaceae bacterium
ACGGCAGGCGACGAGGCTCGACGACGACATCGATCGCAAAGCGACCTTGCCGAGTATAGGCCAACTGCCGAAGAGGATCTGGACGAGAACTAGTGCGACGTGCGGACGGAACCTGGAGCTCATACCACTAGGTAGAGCGGGTTCTCCAGAATCTTCTTGAACGTCTGGAGAAACTTGGCGCCGGTGGCGCCGTCGATGACGCGGTGGTCGCACGACATTGTTACCCGCATCATTTGCTTTACGACGATCTCGTTGTCGCGCACGACAGGCTTGGGCGTCATCGCGCCCACGGCGATAATCGCGCCTTCCGGCGGATTGATCACGGCCGTGAACTCGTCGATGCCAAACATTCCGAGATTGCTGATGGAAAAACTGGCGCCGGTGTACTCTTCCGGCTTCAACTTCTTCGTGCGCGCGCGTTCGGCGAGCTCACGCACTTCGCCGGCGATCTGGCTCAGCGATTTCTGATCGGCGGCGCGAATTACGGGCGTGATCAACCCGTCTTCGATCGCGACGGCGACGCCGATGTCCGCGTGTTCGTAATAGCGGATGAACTTCTCCTGGAACGAGGCGTTCACTTGCGGATGTTGGATCAAGGCGGCGGCTGCGACTTTGATGATGATGTCGTTGATGCTGATCTTCAGATCCGCGTCGAGCGCGTTGATGTTCTTTCGCATCTCGGCGGCGCGATCCATTTCGACGTCGACGGTGAGAAAGAAGTGCGGCACCGGGCCCAGCGACGTGACGAGGCGTTTGGCGATCGTCTGCCGAATCTGGGTGGCTGGTTCGTCACGATAGCCTGATGCTGTTGCCACTGCTGCTGCGGGTTGCGGCTTGCTCAGGGCAGCTTCAATGTCTCTTTTAATGATGCGCCCGTTTGGGCCGCTGCCGTTGATGGAACGCAGATCCAGGCCTGAATCTTTTGCCATCCGTGCAGCGAGCGGGGAAGCAATCAATCTGCCTTTATCCGTGTGAACAACCGGCGCAGCAGCTTCAACCGGTTCCGCGGGTTGCTCAGCCGGTTTTGGTGCAGGCGCAGGTGCAGGCTCTTTCTTCTCAGGTGCAGCAGCCGGAGCCTCGGAGAGTATCGATTCTATGTCTTCGTTCGGCTCAGCGATGACGGCGATGAGTTGACCGAGCGGCGCCGACTCGCCTTCGTTAATGAGTATCTTGCGCAGGACGCCGTTTGACAGAGCCTGCATTTCCATCGTGGCTTTGTCGGTATCGATCTCGGCGAGTGGTTCTCCGGCGGAGACTTTGTCCCCCTCTTTCTTCAACCACCTCGCAATCTGTCCCTCCTCCATGGTCGGGGAGAGCTTCGGCATGATTACCTTGCTTGCCATCCACGGTTCCTATCTGTTTGTAATCTGTCTCTAATCGAGGTACGCAACCTCACGCACCGCAGCCACGATCGCTTCGACGTCCGGTATCGCCAAATCCTCGAGGTTCTTCGCGTAAGGCATCGGCACATCGGCTCCCGAAACGCGCTTGACCGGCGCATCGAGATAATCAAACGCGAGCTCCATGATCTGGTGGCTGATCTCCGCGTTCACGCTGCAAATCGGATGCGACTCTTCCGCCAGCACGACGCGGTTCGTCTTTTTCACCGACTCGATGATCGTGCCGACGTCCAGCGGGCGGATCGTTCGCGGGTCGATCACTTCACACGAAACACCCTGTTCCTGAAGCTTGTCCGCTGCTTTCAAAGCCACCGGCACCATCAGCGAGCGCGCGACGATCGTCACGTCCGTTCCTTCGCGCTTCACGTCCGCGACGCCCAGCGGAATCGTGAAATCAGGATCGTCGGGAACTTCACCCTTGTTGCCGTACATTCGTTCCTGCTCGATGAAGATCACCGGATCGTCGTCGCGGATTGACGACTTCAGCAATCCCTTTGCATCCGCCGCCGTTGAAGGCATGACGACCTTCAGTCCGGGGAAGTACGCGTACCACGACTCGAGGTGTTGCGAGTGCTGTGACGAAACCTGAAACGCCGAGCCACCCGGCCCGCGAAACACGATCGGAATATTGAACTGGCCGCCCGACATGTAGAGCATCTTGGCGGCGGAGTTGACGATCTGGTCCGTTGCGAGAATCGAGAAGTTGAAAGTCATGAACTCGACGACCGGGCGCAGCCCGGCCATTGCCGCGCCGACTCCGAGACCTGCAAACCCGAGCTCCGTGATCGGCGTGTCGATCACTCGCTTTGGTCCAAACTCCTTGAGTAAACCTCTGGTGACTTTGTAAGCGCCGTCGTATTCGGCAACCTCTTCGCCCATGATGAATACTTTTTCATCGCGGGCCAATTCTTCCCGGATCGCTTGATTGAGCGCGTCGCGTATCGTAAGTGTCGGCATCTTGTTAGCGGGTTCTGTTCTGTGCTGGATCGATCGGGTTGGCGTAAACGTCCGTGTAAAGCTCTTCGGCGGCGGGCAAGGGGCTCTCCTCCGCAAAGCGGATCGAGTCTTCGACGATCTCGCGGACCTCGGCGTCGATCTTGTCGAGCACCTGCTGCTCGACGATCTTTTCTTCGAGCAGGCTGGCGGCAAAAAGCATGATGGGGTCTCGTTGCTGGTACTCATCGATCTCTTCCTGCGTGCGGTACTTGCCCGGGTCTGACATCGAGTGGCCGCGGAAGCGATAAGTGCGTATCTCGAGCAGCGTCGGCAGGTGATCTTTACGCCCGCGCGCGACGGCGCGCTCGACGGCTTCACGAACCGCAAGCACGTCCATGCCGTCGACAAACTCCGCCGCGATCTCGTAAGCGCATCCCTTCTGTGCGATGTCCTGCAACGACATGGCGCGCTTCAGCGACGTTCCCATGCCGTACTGGTTGTTTTCGCAGATGTAAATGCAGGGAAGTTTCCAGAGTTGGGCCATGTTGAGCGACTCGTGGAAGGCGCCCTGGTTGACGGCGGCTTCACCGAAGAAACAGATCGTCACCTGGTCCGTGCCCTGATACTTCGAAGCGAAAGCGGTGCCGGTCGCCAGTGGAATCTGACCACCGACGATGGCGTGACCGCCGAGGAAGCCGATCTCCTTGTCGAACATGTGCATCGAGCCGCCTTTGCCTTTCGAGCAGCCGGTGGCTTTGCCGTAAAGTTCGGCCATGATCGCTCTGGCGGACATGCCTTTAGCGAGGGCCTGGCCGTGTTCGCGGTAGCTGCCGAGCACGTAGTCGTCTTTGCGGAGTACGGAAATCGCGCCGACGGCGACTGCTTCCTGTCCGATGTAGAGGTGGCAGAAGCCGCCGATCTTGCCGGCGACGTAGACCTCGGCTGCTTTCTCTTCGAAACGCCGGATCAGGAGCATTTGGCGGAAGAGTTCGATGAGTTGGTCGGGTTGGAGCTTGTTGAGGCGTTCTTTTTGGCGTTCTTTCGCCTCGTCACGCTCGCGATCGAGCTCTTTGTTGTCGATGTCTGGCGGGGCGTCGATAACGCCCGCCGAAGGCGGTGCTGATTGTTTGCTCATGTGGTTGAAAATGCAGGATTATACGCGAAGCGGGGGATCGCGCAAAATCCGTGATAAGTGAGGAACACGGATAGCGCGGATTAAGTCATCATGTCGATCGAGGTGACACCCGCTTCGGCGACGGTCAGGAAGGTCTTGCGGCCGTGCTTGTTCTGCTGCATGCGGCGCGCGGCGGCGGTTAACAGCTCCTCGCTCGTCTCTCCATCCTCCGGGAACGACGCGACGCCGAGACTCACGCCCAGCCCAATCAACGTCCCTTCCCGAACCGAGAACAACTGGTCCTCCACCGCATTTCGGATTCGTTCGCAAATCGACACAGCCATCTTGCTCGACGCCATCGGCATGATCGCGACAAACTCGTCGCCGGCATAGCGCGTCAGTATGTCCATCTGCCTCAGCTCACGCCGGACAACGCCGGCGACACTCGCCAGCAATCGATCCCCGGTCGAATGGCCGTACTTATCGTTGACGATCTTGAAATCGTCGATGTCCATGCAGATCACCGACAGCGACTCGCGATTCATACGCTGACACTCGGCGATTCGCTGCTCCAGCATCATGTAGAACCCGCGCGCATTCGGCAGCTCCGTCAGCGGATCGACAAGCGCGCTCTCTTTCGTCTTCTCATGCGTCAACGCATTGTTCAGCGCACTCGAAGCGTGCTGGCAAACTGACTCCAGCAGCCGCACATGCTCAGACGAATACGACGTCCGGCTTTGCGAGTAGAGCGCGATGGCGCCGAACGCCCCGTCTTCACGCAGCAGCGGCGACACCAGGATCCCGCGAAAACGTTTCACCAACTCTTCCGGAATGCCCACCATGTCGAGCTCCGGCGTCGCGTTGCACATCGAGCGGCCGTTGGCGACGACCCAACCCGTGATGCCTTCGCCGATATCGACCCTTCGCCGTGAAAACACTTCCGCTTCGGCGCCGACCGCGTGCACCGCAGCCGCCTTGCCGGAACGCTCGTCGACGAGATAGATGACGCACGTGTCGAAAGGAACGATCGCGCGCAGCTTGTTCGCAACGAGCGTGACTGTGTCGCTGAGGTTGAGTGAAGAACCGATCGTCTGCGCGATCTCATGAAGCGCGAATACCTCGCGCTGAGCTTCGGTGATGGTCCGGAAACCCGACGTCTCCTCGTCCGGAGTTCCGAGAATGTCCGACGCCAGGCCGGCGTCCGGTTTCGTCGCCGTTTCCGTGTCGATTATCGCCGTTGACGCGACCTGTTCCTGAATGTCCTCCAAGCCGATCATCCGGTCAAACTCTTCGACGTGCTTGATGAATATGTCGACCACTTTCGGGTCGAACGCGCTTCCGATCATCCCGCGCAGCAGATTCAACGAGTCCTCGCGCTTCATGCCGCGACGGTACGGACGATCGCAGCGCGTCGCATCGTAAAAGTCGACGACGGAGATGATGCGGGCAACGAGCGGGATCGCTTCGCCTTTGAGCCCTTTCGGATACCCGCTGCCGTCCCACTTCTCGTGGTGATAACGCACGATGTCTTCGACCGGGTAAGGGAAATTTACGCGTTTGAGAATGTCGCCGCCCACGGTTGGGTGAATCTTCATCTTGGCGAACTCCGCTTCGGTGAGTTTGCCGGGCTTGTTGAGAATGTACTCGGGAACGGCGAGCTTGCCGATGTCGTGAAGCAGCGCGCCTGCGTGAAGCGCCTGAAGCTCTGAAGGCGAAACGTTGAACAGCTTGCCCATCTGTGTCGCGTAGATCTGCGTGCGGCGGACGTGACCGTGCGTGGTCTGGTCCTTGGCGTCGATGGCGATCGCGAGCGACTCGATCGTGTTCATGTGGATCGTCGCCATCTCTTCCACGTGCCGCCGTTGTTCGGCTTCAGCGCGGCGTACGTCCTGCAAGCGGCGCTCGTTGAAGCGATACAGGAAATGGATCAGCGCCGAGAGCAGCAGACCGACGACGGCGTATGAGATGCCCTTGCCCATGATGGCGGCGTAGAAGAGGACCGCGGAAGCGGCGCCGGCGAGTTTCGTCGTCAGCGTCCAAACGATCGTCTCCTGCGACGGAATCAGGATCAAATCATCGCCGGCTTCGAAACTCAGGAACCAACTCGTGACGATAGTGCTCAGCGCGTATTGCAACGTCGCCAGCACGAGGACGGGAATCAGGAAAGTGTCGAGCGGAAGACCGCCATCGCGTGTGAAGTCGCTTTCAACCGTGAGGAGACCGACCAGCACGCCGTAAAGCGATGCCGCGATAGACGTCGAGATCACGGCCATGCCCATCTTGAGCGCGACCTGGCGATTGGTGACGACGCCGTAAGACGAGACGAAACCGACGAGTGCGGCCAGAAGCACCGCTGGGCCCGCGGCGTTGGCCGGCGGGATAGCGTAGAGCATCACGGCGACGAAGACGAAAGAGTCGGCGATGGATTCACGGCTGCGGTGCTTGCCGTCGGCATTGGTGACGAGCACGGTGAACCGGCTGGCAGCGAGGGTCAGGAGCAGCAGTATCAGCCAGGAACCGATGCCCTCCTTGCTCAGAAACGCGAGATGCATCGTGCCGATGACAGCCGACAGGAGCAGTGCAGCACTGGGCACTGAGATTCCCGCCAGGAGAGCCGTGCTCTTCCAGTTGGTTTTCAGCATTAGTGAAGATCGATCCTTCCTAAATTCGGAGGGTTTCCGGCTCGGCTTGTGTTAGGACCGCTTGATACGGTGCCAAACATTGTTTGGCAGAGCATAAATATAGCGATTTCATGAGGTTGCCGTCAAGATCTCCGTGATTCTACTGGGCCTCACTCCTGCTCGAGTTGGGCGGCTAGAGAAGCAGGATCTGTGACGGGCTGTTTGCAGGTGTAGTGTTCGCACACGTAGGCCGTGGCCTGGCCGTTCACCAGCGGCCGGTTTTGCAGAAGCGGGAGCTGGTTCTCAGCCTCAGTTTCGCCGGCAATCCCCGGCGCAACGACCTTGTTTGGCAGATACTTGCGCCACACGACTTCGAGGAGTGGTTGAACGTCCGCCGCGTCGCGGCCGACGATCGCGACCTCCTTCGGTGTGGAGAGCAGAAAATCGATCGCGGAAAGCAGATATCCGAAACCCGACGCGTAACGGCGCGCGGTGTCGCTCACCTCCTGAAAGACGGTGACGGCGAGATTGCGGTAACGATCATTGCCGGTCAATACGGCGAGCCGCAGAAGAAGCCCCGCCGCGACCGAATTTCCCGAGGGAGTAGCGTTATCGAAGTAATCTTTTGAACGGACGATCAGCTCTTCGTGACTCTTTCCCGTGAAGAAAAACCCGCCGTTCTCCTCGTCCCAGAACTCTTCGATCATCCGATCCGTCAGCGCCAATCCTTCCTTTAGCCAGCGAAATTCTCCCGTCGTTTCAAACAACGTCACCAACCCTTCGGCGAAGAAAGCGTAATCTTCCAGATACGCGTTGAACTTGGCGACGCCGTCTTTAAAGGTTCGCAACAACAGTCCATCGCGCCGCAGGTTCGACAACACGAACTCGGCGTTTCGACGGGCGGCGGCGGTGTAATCCGGCCGGTTGAGGATCACGCCGGCTTCCGCGAAGCCGGCGAGCATCAACCCGTTCCAGGCGGTGAGGATCTTTTCGTCGCGGTCAGGCTTGATGCGCTGCTCGCGCAGTTCGAAGAGCTTCTGTTTGCTGAGTGAAAGTGACTCTCTCAATTCTTCCACGGACACGCGATTCGCGACGGCGACGTCTTCAAGCGTACGCGTGACGTTCGGAATGTTTTTGCCTTCGAAGTTTCCGCCGGGCGTGATGTTGTAGAAGTCGCAGAAGAGCGTGGCGGCAGGTTCGTCGAGAGCGGCGCGGATCTCGTCGATGTCCCAGACGAAGAATTTTCCTTCATGTCCTTCCGAGTCGGCATCCTGCGTCGAGTAAAAACCGCCCGCGGCGTCGGTCATCTCGCGCAGGACGTAGTCGAGCACGCCTTCCGACGTTTCGCGCGATGTTTCGTCTGCGGTGACTTGAAAGTGATGGAGATAGAGACGCGAGAGCAGGGCATTGTCGTAGAGCATCTTTTCGAAGTGAGGCACGAGCCACCTGGCGTCGGTTGAATAACGATGAAAGCCGCCGCCGAGCTGATCGTAGATGCCGCCCTGGGCCATCTTCCGGCAGGTATGGGTAACCATGTCGAGAGCGTCTTCATCTCCGGTGCGATGATGCGTGCGAAGCAAAAACTCGAGCGTCATCGCGGGAGGAAACTTCGGCGCGCCGCCGAAGCCGCCGTTGAGCTCGTCGTAATTTTTGATTGTGCCGGCGTAGGCCGCGTCGAGTAGTTCCTGTTGGATCGGTTGATCGGAGCCATTGCTTTGACTCATGCGGCGGAGCTCATTCACGAGCGAGGCGCCGGTCTGCGCAACGTCTTGCGGGCGCTCGCGGTAAGCCTCGGCGATGCTGATCAGGACGCGCGGAAACCCGGGCATGTTGTAGCGATCCTGCGGCGGGAAGTAGGTGCCGCCGTAAAACGGCACGCCTTCGGGAGTCAGAAACACCGTCATGGGCCAACCGCCATGGTGCGTCATCATCTGCACCGCGTTCATGTAGATCTGATCGAGATCCGGCCGCTCCTCGCGATCGACTTTGATGTTCACGAAGTTATCGTTCATCAACCGTGCGATCTCTTCGTCTTCGAAAGATTCGTGGGCCATGACGTGACACCAGTGACATGCGGAGTAGCCGATGCTCAGCAGCACGGGCTTGTTCTCGGCGCGCGCTTTCGCGAAGGCTTCTTCGCCCCACGGGTACCAGTCGACGGGATTGTGCGCGTGTTGAAGTAAGTACGGGCTGCTCTCGTGAATCAGGTGGTTGGTGAATTCGTGTTGTTCCATTTGTCCCCGCTTGATTTCTGGTTCACTCCTTGAACCAGTATTTGGTTTTCTTTGCCCAGGAGGTGTTCGGATATTTGCGGTGCAACAGGTCGAACGCGGCCTTGGACCAGCGGCCGGTGTCCTTGTCGCTGCAGCCGAATCGCGTCGTGGTGACGGCGAGGTGCAGCGCTTCAGCGACGCGCTGATCCGCGGGGTTCTTTGTGGCCCACTGAATTACCTGTTGCGAGATGTAATTCGGTGCGGCGCCGAGCGCGTCGAGTGTTTCCCATTCGCGGCGCCCAGTCGCTTGCTGTGCGGACGATAAAAACAGCGGAGGTTGCGTGTTCTCGGCGATGAATGATGCGGCGCCATCGACGCCTTCTTCGTTCTCGCGCTCAATACCGGCAAACGCCGCCGCACACCACCAGTTGTCACGATAGGGATCTTGTTTGTTAAGCGGCTCCCGCCGGCCGACGCCGATATCGACGATGGGTTCGAGCCCGGGGAACTTCAACCACGCATAGATGGCCGCGAACTTCTTCGCGTCCGCGGTTGGCGCCGAGAGATATGCGTTCAGCAGAGTGGACAACTCAGGAACGAGCGAGCTCAGGATCGGGACCAACTCATCCGCGGTTTTCGTGTCGCCGAGGATCGCGGCGCGCAGCCATGCAGCCTGGGCCAGGTCGCGCCTGAGCGGAGCGGGTAGAGTCGTGCTTTTCGCAGCGTCTTTCAACAGCGCAACTGGAAACCGCTGATTGAATGTAAGACCGGCGTCGGCGTCAAAGCGCGGCTGGTTTTGCAGAGACTTCATCTCGTTTGAGATGGATTCGTCGTCGGTCGGTATCTCGCGGCCGTCGTCGTTCCAACTCAACGTTGCGGGTACACGCGGCGCGTAAGTCAGGAAGTCCGCGAGCGTGGATGCGAGCAGCATTCGCTTGCTGCGGAGCAAGTTCAGCGACGACGCGTCAAACTGTGTTTGGTTCGTTTTCAAAAGCTGATCGAGCAGCGTGCGTGCTTCGTCGTTCCTGCCCGATTCCATCAGCAAGCGAACGGCGTGGAACTGCGCTGAAGCAAAGGCAGCCGCCGTGGGCTTGACGTTCAGCGCCTGCGAGATCAGTTCGGCTGCTTTCGCGTGGTTGCCGTCGACTTTACTCAGCGCCGCTATTAACCACGGATCTGTATGGGTCGCCTGCCAGCGTTCCAACGAGTGATCGAGTGAAGCGGTGCCGGTTTGTTGGAGCGTCGTGATCCAATCCGTGAGCTCGTCGATCCCGGCGGACGGGAGCGGCTTGGCCGCATCGACGTCGAGGACGCTGTCGAGCAACGTTGTGTAGTCCCACAGATCTTGTTTCAGGTTGTCGTTCTGCTTTTCGACGAGTAGCGTGCGGCCGAGCTCACGTGTGCGTTCCACCGGATGCAGACGTAGACGAACGAGATTTGCGAGACGAGTGGCGGGCGCGTGCAGGTGGGCCAGGTTCTTGTCGGCGAGGATCTTCGCCAACTGGTTTTCAGCGGCGGCCAGCGATTGTTGTTTCTGTTCGGGCGCGCCGAGGCTCGCTTTACGCACGAGCGTGCGGGCTACGAGATATGGCGCGGTGCGCCGCCAGGGCGAAGCGTTGTCGGCGGCGATTGCATCAAAACCTTTTCGCGCTTCGTCGAAGTTGGTTGAGTAGAAATTGGCGGCGGCGATTTGATAGGCGCGATCGGCGCGCATGAGCGCGTCGTCTGTTGCCGGCAGCGCATCGGGAATCGCCGTGCCCGAAGAGCAGTTGGAAAAGACGACGTCCTGCGCGGCGACCCAATTCTGCACTGCCGCGTTGTCCGCGCTGTATTTCGCTATTCGTTCATTGAGTGTCGCGGCTGCGTTGTCGAAGGAGTCTTTGTTGCAGTTGACGTAGCTCTCGTATTCGTTCGGCTTTTCTCTGCTGCGATAGACGTCAATGGCGCCGCGGTCCTGCACGCCGGCGACTTTCTTGCGCGCCTCGAGCCACGCTTTGCTCCACTCTTCGGGGTCGATGCCGGAGTTGAACTCGAGCCGTTCCGTCCACAACTCGACCATGGCTTTCTGTTCGGAAGGACTGAAGTTTCGTCCTGAGAGATAGCGATACGCGGTGTAAAGATACGAACGCGCGTAGCTGGGTTGGACCACTCCGATCCGTCCGGCCGCGAATTGCGCCAGCGGGTACGTGGGATGAACTGTGTGGACGAAGATCGCTTCAAGAGTGAACGGCCCACAGGCAAGGGCAGTTGTGCCGTTCAGGAGAATGATGGCGAGAAGGATAGCGACGAGCCTTCGAGTCATTTCTTATATGCCTCCAGTGCGCTGTTCAGCGAATCTCGAGACCACGGATTGGGATTGAAAATATAAAGACGATCTACGGCAGGAGGTGTGATCGGTTCATCGGTCGCGACGCCGGCGGCGTTGCGGCAAACGGCGGAATCGAACGTACGCAGTCCTTTATCGACGCCCATGCGAAAGAGCATCGGTACGGCTTCGTCGATTGGCAGATCCTCGAGCCAGTTGTCACCGGCGCACCACGATGCGAGAGCAGTTATTGAAAGTTTAGTTGAAGAGGGAAGTCGTCGTCTGACCTCCGCAAGTAAACGTCTATAGAAATCTCGTTCAGATACTGTTGCGTCGAAGTCTATTTGAACCGCGGATAACGAGGATAGTTTTGTGATTTCGTCAGCAGCTTTCTGAAGCTGTGTCGAAGAAAGTGTTGGGTGATCGGATTCGATCCTGACGACGGCGATCAGTTTTGTTCCGGGTGCTAATTCCAGCGGTTGAAGGCGTGGTCGCGCAACGACCCGATCACCTTCCAATCGTAAAGTCTTCGCCAGAAAAGCAACACCAACCAGATCCGTGTTAATGAAGCCGAGCTTCTCCGGCCGCTCCCACGCCCAAATAATCACCGGCGGCAGGTGTGGTTTCGAGCGCCACGCCAGCATCGAGATCGGCAACAGCACGATAACCGGCACGAGCCAGAGCTTTTTACTTACTAAGAAACGCATGTCGATTTCGAGGGAGTGTACCACCACCAATCGGTGCTTTGATATACTCGCGACCAAATGGCAGAACGTGAGACTTTAGAATTCGACGTCGTATTTGTCGGCGCTGGGCCAGCAAATCTGAGCGGCGCGCTGCACCTCGCGCGCCTCGTCAAGCAACACAACGAAACCGCGGGCACCGATACGCTCGGCGACGTCGAGATCGCCGTCATCGAAAAAGGCGCCGCCGTCGGCGCGCATATTCTTTCCGGCGCCGTGATGGATCCGCGCGGGCTCAAGGAACTGATCCCCGACTTCGTCGAACAGGGCGCGCCGCTCGAGTCGCCCGTAAACGAAGACTACTTTCTTTACCTGACACCGAAACACGCGATTCGTTCGCCGATAACCCCGCCGCCGCTCAAAAACCACGGCTATTACATCGTCTCGCTGAATCGTCTCACGGCCTGGCTCGGCGAAAAGGCGGAAGAAGCCGGCGTCAACATCTTTCCCGAGTTTCCCGGTTCGGACCTGATTTACGACGAAGCAGACCGCGTGCTCGGCGTGCGCACCGGCGACAAGGGCATCGATAAGGAAGGGAAGCGGAAGCCGAATTACGAGCCCGGCGTCGATCTGCTGGCGAAAGTCACCGTACTCGGCGAAGGCCCGCGCGGCTCGCTCACGAAGAAACTCGTCGAACGTTTGGGACTGGACGAAGGGCGCGAGCCGCAAGTCTACAGCGTGGGCGTGAAAGAGTTGTGGGAATTGCCGGACGATCGTTATCCTGCGGGCCGCGTCACGCACACGCTCGGTTTCCCCTCCGACGCGCAAACGTACGGCGGCGGCTGGATCTACGGCATGCAGAACCGCGTGCTGAACCTCGGTTACGTCACCGGGCTCGATTACAAAGATCCGTTGATCGATCCGCACGCTGAGTTTCAACTCTTCAAGACACACCCGTACATCGCTAAGCTGCTGGAAGGCGGCAAGATGATCCGCTACGGCGCGAAGACGATCGCCGCCGGCGGTTACTTCGCGATGCCGCGCACGTACGCCGACGGCGTGCTGCTCACCGGCGACTGTGCCGGCTTCCTCAACGCGCAACGATTGAAGGGAATTCACGCGGCGATCAAGAGCGGAATGCTCGCGGCGGAGACGATCTTTCAGGCACTGCTGGCGCGAGACTTCTCGGCGAAACAGTTGCAGCGTTACGAACAGTTAGTCAACGAGAGTTGGATCGTTCCGGAGTTGCGCAAGGTGCGAAACTTCCACGCCGCGTTCAAGCACGGACGTTGGCTGGGGCTCGTCAACAGCGGGTTACAGTTTTTGACTGGCGGCCGAGCGTGGGGAATTTTCGATCGCGACAAGTCGGTGGCTGGTCACCTGGAGATGCAAAAGCTCTCCGCCTACGGTTATCACGGCGACAAGATCGAGCAGCGTTACAAGGACCTGCGCTTCGACGGCAAGCTGACGTTCAATAAAGTCACCGACGTCTATCACGCTGCGGTCGGGCATGACGAAGATCAGCCCGCGCACCTGCACGTGCTCGACACCAACATCTGCTCGACTCGCTGTGCCGAAGAATACGGGAACCCATGTCAGCGGTTCTGTCCGGCGGCTGTTTATGAAATGGTGGAAGACGGCGGAAACGGCCATCGCCGCTTGCAGATCAACTTCTCAAACTGCGTCCACTGCAAGACGTGCGACATCATGGATCCTTACCAGATCATCAACTGGGTGACACCCGAAGGCGGCGGCGGACCAGATTATAAAGGACTGTAACGCGGAATTAATTTTTCGTGGGGTCCTCTTCCTTAATGTTGAAGTGGACCCGGCCGCGGATCACTTCTTCCAACGCAATTCGCGTCGGCTTGTGTTTCTGCGGATCGATCTCGATCCGGGGCTGTGCGCCGCGCTGCAATTGCTTGCTGCGCTTTGCGGCGAGAATAATCAAACGATACTTCGAATCAACTTCCTGCCCACCGCTGCCATCCACTTCATTCTCAACTATATCTGCCACTCGATCTCTCCTTCTTGTATGACTGCCCACTCACTTAGGATGTGAATTGTTTAATAACCTGTTCTACGAACGGTCCCTGCCTGAGGCACCTTGCTCGTTCTGCATAAATAATTGCCGCGAGCTGGCCTGCTGCCCGCTCGACCTCGTCGTTGATGATCACGTAATCAAATAGCGAATACTGTCTCAACTCATCGGGCGCATTGCGCAGCCGGACTTCGAGCTCTGCCGGAGCGTCCGTTCCGCGCGCACACAAACGCTGCCGCAGCACTTCAAACGAAGGCGGCAGAATAAAGACACTCACCGAGTCCATCAGCAACTGCCGCACGCTGGCCGCGCCCTGCACGTCGACTTCCAAAATGATGTCGATTCCCGAGGCTATCTTCTCGGCGATTTGGCGTCTCGATGTGCCGTAGAAGTTCCCGTGTACACACGCCCACTCGAGAAACTCGCCGTCCGCGACCATCTCGTCAAACGTCTTCCGGTCTACAAAGAAATACTCGCGGCCATTCACTTCGTTCGGACGTGGACCACGAGTGGTGTACGAGACAGAATAACTAAGTTTATCGACTAGCTCCAGCACGCGGCGGATGAGCGTGCCTTTGCCGCCGCCGGATGGCGAGCTCACGACGAAGAGCGTCCCTCGCGTTGAGGGGCCGATGACCTCAGTGGCCGTTTGCAAGTCAGTCACTTTACTCGACATTCTGAACCTGTTCGCGAAGTTTCTCCACCTCTGCTTTGATAGCCAGTCCCGCTTCCTTGATCGTTAGATCGGTCGACTTGGAGAGAGTGGTGTTCGCTTCGCGGTTCAGTTCCTGCAAGAGAAAATCGAGCATCTTTCCAGCCTCTCCCGGGGCGTCAAGCGCTTCCTGAAACTGCGTCAGGTGACTGCGCAACCGGACCATCTCTTCACTCACGTCGCTGCGATCGGCGAGATACGCAACTTCCTGGGCCAGTCGAGCGGGATCGAGCTCGACGACCTGTCCGCCGCGATTCAGCAACTCTCCGATTCGTTTTTGCAAACGCTGGCGATACGACTCGGCGAGCCCGTCGGCTGCGGCCTCGATCGTCGGCACGAGCGCTTCGATCTTTTGCACGCGGTCGCGCAGTTCGAGTTTCAGTGCCGCACCTTCCTGCTCGCGCATCTTCTCGAGCTCATCCAGCGCATGGTCCAACGCGGCGTGCAACGCGGTCGTCGTTCTTTCGTCGATGCCGTTGCGAGCAGGTTGAAGAGCGCCGGGGATGCGGGCCAGCAGGTTGATGTCCAGTTCGCCGCCGATATTGAAGTCCTGTTGAAGTTGTTTCAGCGCGTTGATGTAACCGGCGATGAGCGGGCGATTGAGTTCGTACGCGAGTTGGGTCGTTCTTTCGACGCTGACGGTGACGTCGACGCGTCCGCGCGAGAGACGCTGGCCGATCCGCTTTTTGATCACCGGCTCGAGAGCGGCAAGCTCGGATCCGGCGCGGAGGTGAATGTCGAGGAAGCGGTTGTTGACCGTTTTGAGATCGACCGAGACGGAGAAGTCGTCTCCGGCCACCGTCCCCTTTCCATATCCCGTCATTGATTTCATCGTGTCATCCGTGACATCTGCGGTTCAAGTTCTTCTTCGTCGGCGAACTGCAACTCATAAAGTTTGCGGTACTGTCCGCCGCGCGCCAGCAATTCCGTGTGGGTTCCTGTTTCGATGATCCGGCCGGCCTCCATCACCACGATGACGTCGGCGCGACGGACCGTCGAGAGACGATGGGCAATGACGATTGTCGTCCGATTGCGGACCAGATTGGCGATAGCCCGCTGCACCAGACGTTCCGACTCGGCGTCGAGTGCCGACGTGGCTTCATCCAGAATCAGCACCGGCGCGTTGACCAGGATGGCGCGGGCGATAGCCAGGCGTTGGCGCTGGCCGCCCGATAGAAAAATTCCGCGCTCGCCGACAATCGTATCGTACCCTTGCGGCATTTCGCGAATGAACTCGTGCGCCAACGCGATCGACGCCGCTTCTTCGATCTCGGCCTGTGTTGCTTCCGGTTTGCCGTAAGCGATGTTGTGACGGACCGTGTCGTTGAAGAGCACGGTCTCCTGAGTAACGAGCGCTATCTGCCGGCGCAGGCTCGACAGTTTCACGTCGCGAAGATCGACGCCGTCCCAGAACACTGCGCCCGACGTCGGATCATGAAAACGCGGCAGCAGCTTCGTCAGCGTCGACTTGCCGCCGCCGGATTCGCCGACCAGCGCGACCATCGTTCCTGCTTGTATCGTCAGGTTTATGTCTCGCAGGACTGACCGCGACTCGTTGTCGTAACCGAACGAGACGCTGCGCAGTTGGATCTCGTGCTCCAGCGGCTGCAACTCGCTGGCGTCTTCCTTCTCCTTGATGGCGGCGTGCTCGTCCATCACTTCCCAAACGTGATGCGCCGCGGCGAGTGCCTGCTCCATGCTGTTTTGCAGGCGCGACAACTTCCGCATCGGATCGTAACTGCGAAACAGGAAGAACAGGAACGTCACGAACTGCGCCGTGTTCATGTGACCGGCCATGATCTCGCGCTGTCCAAAGAAGAGCAGCAGCACGACGAACAGGATTCCGATCATCTCGATCGTCGGCGGCGAAGCGCCCGCGATGCTGGCACTGCGCAGGTTCGCTCTGACGATCTGTTTGGCTACCGCCGTAAAGCGCGCCGACTCGCGTTTCTCCGCGCGATAGGCTTTGACGATGCCCTGGTTGGCAAGTGCTTCCTGCGCGGTGTCCGTCAGTTCTTTGCTTCCTTCGAAACTCTCGCGCGCACGGTTGCGCAGCGCCTTGCCGAACCTTGCAGTGAGGACCGCGATGATGGGCGCGATGATCAACGACCCCAACGTCAGTCGCCAGTTGTAGTAAAAGGCCGCCGCCAGGAAGAAGATCAACGTAAAACTCTCGCGCAGCATGTCGCGAATCGTACTCGTGACAGCGGTTTCGATAGCGGCGGCGCTCGAGACGAGCCGCGAGACGAGATAGTTGGTGCGATGGCGCTCGAAAAACGTCGCCGACTGCGCGAGCAAGTGGTCGTACAGATCCTGCCGCAACTTGAGCACGGCCGACTGGCCGATGCGCGCCATCAGATACGTCGATAAATACTCGGCGATGCCCTTCGCGAATGTGAAGACGATGAGCAGTATGGAGATCATCTTCCAGGCGCCGAGCGGCGCCTGCGGGATCAACTTCTGGAGACCGAAGAGGGTCGCGGTGGGTGGAGCGCCGCTTTGCGAGAACGCCTGATCGAGAATGGGGACGATCAACGCGCCGGTCGCACTCTCCAGCAGACCAACCAGCGACATCGCAAAAGTTGCTACAGCAAAGATTGGCCAGTGAGGTTTCAGGTACTTTAACAAGCGGCGAAGATCACGCATCTCTGGTTGCTAAAGTCTCCGATCAGTTGCTATAAGGAGGGTAGAAGCGGTCCAAAGTCAAAGAGGAACTATACTTACCCCCACTTATTTGCGTCAAGGCTGACCTATTTTATCTTTGCTGCCCAGGCAATCGATCTCCTGCGAAGACGGATGAGTTATAATCTCACCGTTATCTACGACTTTTAACCAGATCCCCACCGACAGGATCGGAGAGACTTGGCACAGCAAGCACCAACAAACAGCAAATACGCAGGCAAGCGCCTTTTGATCGCCGACGACGACACGGACATGCGCCTCCTGCTCGCGGAGTACTTCCGTCGTCTCGGGTTTCAGGTCGATGAACGCGAAAACGGCATGGCAGCTCTCGAAGCAGCGCTGGCCGGACGTTTCGATTGCTTTATCTTCGACGTCTCGATGCCGGGCATGTCAGGAATCGATCTACTCAAGCGAGTTCGCGATCGCGGCATTCAGACGCCGGCGCTGTTCCTGACGGCGCATGACGCGCTATCCGACAAGGTCGCCGGCTTTGAAGCAGGCGCCGACGACTATCTCGCAAAACCGTTCAGCCCGCGCGAGCTCGAGTATCGCGTCGAGGCGTTGTTGCGTCGCGGCGGCAGTGTCGCGACGGAGCCTGACGGCGAACGGATCGAGGTCGGCGGCCTCGTGATCGATAAACGGCGTCACGAAGTGATCCGCGACGGCGATCGCATCGATCTCACGCCGCTGGAGTTTCAGATTCTCGAACTGCTCGCGTCTGAACCGGGCAGAGCATGGTCCAGGAACGCGTTGCTCGATCGCGTTTGGAGCACGGACTACGAAGGCTATCAACGCAATATCGATCCGCACATCAACCGTCTGCGGAAGAAACTCGAAACCGATCCGAAAAACCCGCGGTACGTGCTGACCGTTCGTGGCGTCGGTTACAAGTTGAACGAAGTGCCTTAATGCTTTGGTGGATTGGTTCAGGTCTGATCCTGCTCTGGTTGATCCTGCTCATCGCCCAGCAGCGGGGTTGGATTCATCTGCTGTTGCTCTCCGGGATTACCGTGCTCATCGTCCAGGTTGCCGCGTACCGCAAAACCAAGTACGAACAGGGTTTTCGTGAATAATCGTGTGGTTTGCGGCAACAGTGCACGGCAGGAAAGCATCAAGAGGATTAATAAAGACCAGGAGTTCTTTTGCCATGACATTCAAATGCATCGGTCAACGTCTCCCGTTCGTGCTTATTGCTTGTTTACTCTCCTTGTCCGTCGCGCTCGCGCAGCGTGACGTCGAACGGCAAACAGTCGCCATAACCTATCCGCTGGACGAGACCGTGACGGTCAAGTTTCGGGGCACGACTTTGTTGCCGCGCCTCAAAGGTGAGGCGAAGGTGAAACGCGCCGGACGCCGTGGGACGCGCGTCGAGTTGAACATCGACGATCTTCCGCGCGCCTCAGAGCTCGGCGGCATCTACACCACTTACATCCTTTGGGCCATATCGCCCGAAGGACACGTCGACAACCTCGGCGAGATCAAACGCAGCGGCAGCTCTTTCGTCGACTCGAAGCTCGACGTCACCACTCCATTGCAATCCTTCGCACTGATCCTGACTGCCGAGCCGCACTTCCTGATGAAGGTGCCGAGCCGCATGGTCGTCATGGAGAACCTTCCACCGAAACGGCCCAACGGCAGTACTGTGGAGACGGTCGACGTCCGTTACATCGGAAACTCGAGCGACTACTTCCGCGACGCGCGCGTGCCCGAGATCGCCGACCGCGACTATCGCGAAACGCCTGTGTCGCTGCTTGGCGCTCGTCAGGCAGTGAGCCTGGCGAAGTATGCCGGAGCGTCACAGGACGCGCCTGATGAACTGCGTGGTGCCGAGGAGCAGTTGCAAGCCGCCGAACAAGCGTGGCGTTTGAATGAACCGATGTCGGAAATCGACATGAAAGCGCGACAAGCGACGTCTTCCGCCGCTCACGCGGAAGAACAGGCAGTCGCACGTAAAGCGGCGCGTCTGCGACGCGACGAGATTCGACGGCGCGATGAAGCAGTCCGCACCGCGGAAAAGAGCGCCGAAGCTTCGCAGCGTGAAGTGGCCCAACTCCGAGCTGCGTTGGAAAAGGAACAACGAGCGCGTGAGCTGGCCGAACGCGACGCCGGCAGCGCCAACGATCAGTTACGCGAGAAGCGCGTGGAGATCGCGCGTCTGCGTGATGAGAACCAGGCGCTGCGCGCGGAAAGCGACGCCGCCAAACTGAAACTGGCGCGGCTCGAAGGCGAGAAAGACGCCGAGAACGCGCGCGTCGAAGCTGAACGGCGAGCAGTCGAGAGACGCAACAATGAAGCAACGCTGAAAGCGACGCTCGCGAAATACGGAACAGTCAAGCAGACTGCGGCTGGTTTTCGTTTGATACTGCCGGAAAGCATCTGGAGCAATGCGCGCCAGGCCACGCTCGCTACCGCGTCCTCGTCGAAGCTCGAACCGCTCGCGGCGCTGTTGGCAAGCAATCCCGATTATCAGATCCTGATCGAAGCTTACACGGATAATCGTGGTGACGAAGTCTCGTTGCAGCAACTCACGCAGGAGCGTGCGCGAGTGCTCTCCGATCGCTTCCAGTCGGCCGGCGTAGACGCGACGCGCATTCAAGCCAACGGCATGGGAGCATCAAATCCGGTGGCGCCGAATACGACGGTCTCAGGGCGCACGAAGAACCGGCGCGTGGAGATAACCTTCACCGCGCCCGGCACGACGGCCGCGAAGTGAGCTTTGTGCCTGGTACTTTGTACTTACTGCTTTGTTCGCCTTTGAAGGGCCTTCTCAAAGGCGAACAAAGAACCAAGCACAAAGAACAAAGTACTAGGCACTAATGTCCCCACTCGACCCACTCGAAATACTCCAGGTCATCGGCTATAGCATCGGCGCGTTGCTACCGCTTTGGATGGCGGTGCAACTCTTCAGGCATCGCGCCAAACTCACGAATATCGAGCGCATCCTCGCTGCGCTCGCACTGACGATGGGCGGCTGGCACACCAGCAACCTCGTCGTCACACTCCACGGTCTCTTCGATCTTGGCCCAGACACCTGGACCACGCTGCTGCGCGTCGCGGACACGGTCGCCGTCGTCAGTATCACCTTCGCCTATTCGTTCCTGCTTCACGTACACCTGTATCTGTGGGCGCAGGCCCACGGCCGCGGGCTGAACAAAAGCGAACGTCTGCGCGTCTACATGTCGTACGTGCCCACAGTATTTCTCGCGATCGCGATGCCGCGTTTGTGGACCGGCGAATACGCGCCGATGTTCACGAAGTTGTCGTTCTTCGTGATTCCGTTTGCTTTCTGGATCGCGTACGTGCTGGGGCTGATCGCGCTCACGGAGTTGCTGATCGCGAGGAAGAGTCAGAACCGCAGCGAGAAGAGAATCATGCAGACGTTGGCGGCGTCGTTTATCGGCGTCGGCGTGGTGATCTTCGCGGCGCTGGCTTTCGGGCTCGGCGAGGGGACAGTCGTTGGGTTGTATTTGAAGACGATCGCGAACCTCGGATCGCTGCTGCCGTCAGTGCTGCTGGCGTATTACATCTATCGCTACCGCTACCTCGAAATCATTATCGAAGAGAGCCTCGTCGTGGTGACGTTCGCCATGGTCGTGCTCACGGTTTACGTTTTCGGCATCCGCACGATCGGCGACTGGATGACGCAGCGCTACGGCATTCGCCCCGGGCTAATCGAGGCGTTGCTGATCCTCGCGCTGGCGTTGCTCGCGGCGCCGTTGCGCGGCTGGTTGGTCCGGCGTTTTCACAAACTGTTCGAACGCGAAGCTGCGCTCTATAAGGAGATCGTTTCGCGCATCGGTTCGTACGCAGGGCAGTACAAGCAGTTGGCCGACTTGTTGCAGTTTGTCGAAGAGCGCACGACGAAAGCGCTTGGCTTGAGACAGTTGAAGATCTTCATTGACGGGTCAGTGGCGGCGGAGGTGAACGGAGATCGCAAACTTCCGGAGCCGTGGGCCGAACTGGTTTTGGAGAAGTCGCGCGAGCGCGGTTGGGCGCCGATTGAGGATGATCCGCTGCTTGTCGATCAGGGATTCAAACTGGCGTATCCGCTGCGGCGCGAGGAGAACGTCGAAGGGTTGCTGGCGCTTGACGCTGCTTCGGCGAGTTTGACGCCGGACGTCCGTTCCGTCATCGAGATCCTCGCTAACCAGATCGCGATCGCGATTGACGACTCGCGGCTGTTGGAAGAGAACGTCAGACTCGAGCGTGAGCTCGCCGAGCGTGAGCGTCTGGCTGCCTTGGGACGCATGGCCGCGACCGTCGCGCACGAGATCAAGAACCCGCTGTCGGCGATCAAGTCGATCGCGCAGGTGATGCGTGAAGACGAGAGTTTGAAGGATGAGTATGAGCGCGATCTGAGTCTCATCGTCGGTGAAACCGACAGGTTGAGCCAGAGCATTACGCAGCTTCTGAGTTTTGCGAGAAGAGAAAGCCCGGCCGTAGAGCCGTTGAGCGTAGCCGAGTTGGTCCAAACGTCGGTAGACCTGTTTCGCGCGAACGCTCGCGAGCAGGGGATCGATCTCGAATGTTCGATCACTACCGACGCAACGCTCGCGGGCAAATCCGTCTCAGCGTTGCGTGATGCGTTGTCGAACCTGTTGCTCAACGCGTTACAGGCGACGCCGCACGGCGGCGACGTTCGGTTGACCGCTGCGCAGTCAGACGGCGAGCTCGTTATCAGCGTTCAGGACAGCGGACCGGGTGTGCCTTACGAACTGCGCGAACAGATCTGGGAGCCGTTCTTCACCACTCGACAACGCGGCACTGGTCTTGGCTTGGCGATCGTTCGCAAGCGCGTGCAGGAAGTCGGCGGTTCGGCGTCGCTCGGCGTCGCGCGCAACGGTCACGGCGCGGTGTTCCATCTGCGTATTCCGATTAATTGAGATTTCCTACGTTACCCTGGAACTTTCGCGTGCCGTCTGCGTGATAGGTGTGGCTGTCCGCATTATCAATAAGGAGATGTAGCATGAAGAAATTTT
>DASRIM010000048.1:0-43396 GCA_035649995.1 Pyrinomonadaceae bacterium
GCCGAGGCCGGTTCGTCCATCAACAGCACCTCAGGACGAATCGCCAGTGCCCGCGCGATGCACAAACGCTGCTGTTGTCCGCCGGAAAGGCTCAGGGCGGAATTCTTCAACCGGTCCTTGACTTCATTCCACAGCGCCGCGTCTTTCAGCGCCTCTTCAACCCGGCCCGCCAGCTCGGAACCGCTGCTCGTCAAACGATTGATCTTCAACCCGTAAGCCACGTTGTCGAAAATCGACTTCGGAAACGGGTTCGACTTCTGAAATACCATCCCCACCCTGCGTCGCAACTCGACGACGTCCGTGCCGGGCGCGTAGATGTCGTGGCCGTCGATCAGCACCTTGCCGGCGACGCGTGTTCCCGGAATGACGTCGTTCATGCGGTTGAGCGTACGCAGGAACGTAGACTTGCCGCACCCTGACGGGCCAATGAACGCTGTAACGATTCTCTCCTGTATGTCGATAGAAACATCAAACAGAGCCTGTTGCGCAGCGTAGTAAAAACTCAACCCGCGCACACTGATCTTCGTCGCGCGGCCACTCGGAATCGTATCAGGCCGCAGCCGCGCGGCCGAACTGAAATCTAACTCTGAAGCTGGCGCCGACATATTCTCTTCGCTGCTCAACCGAAGTGGCCGGTGATGTAGTCCTCAGTCAACTTCTTGGTTGGATTCTCGAACATCTGCTTCGTCGGTAAGACCTCGATCAACTCTCCCAAATACATGAACGCCGTAAAGTCTGAGACTCGAGCCGCCTGTTGCATGTTGTGCGTCACTATGATCACCGTGACTCGACTCTTCAATTCGAAGATAAGGTTCTCGATTTTTGCTGTCGCTATCGGATCCAGCGCGGAGGTTGGTTCGTCAAACAAGAGCATCTCCGGGTCCGTCGCCAGCGCACGTGCGATGCACAGTCTTTGCTGTTGACCTCCGGATAACGTGTAGGCCGACTGTTTCAGTCGATCCTTCACCTCCTCCCACAGAGCGGCGAGGCGCAGCGATTGTTCAACTTGTTCCTCGAGCTGTTTGCCTTTGACGCCACGCAGCCGCAATCCGAAAGCGACGTTTTCAAAGACCGATTTCGGAAACGCGTTAGGCTTTTGAAAGACCATACTCATACGCAAACGCATTTCGAGGGGATCCGTCTCGGGGCCAATCAGGTTGATGCCGCTGGGCTGCAAGATGATCTTTCCTTCATAACGCGTCTCGGGATATAGATCGTGAATACGATTGAAGCAGCGCAGCAGCGTCGATTTTCCGCAGCCGGATGGACCAATAATCGCGCCCACCTGATTTGCCGGAAACACCAGGTTTATGTTCTTGAGAGCCTGCACACGGCCATAGAAAAAGTTCAAGCCGGCCACTTCAGCCTTGACTGGGTGCCCTTGCTCGCCGTGCTTATGCTTCACCTCCGCAACGCCAGGGCCGGCTGCAACATCGCGATGATCATTTGTCGTCATATGCTTCGGCAGCCGCCGATCATCCAACTGTGCTCGCATTGCTGAAACTGCTACCACTTGATTCGCTTTCGCACCCTGTAACGAATGATGATGGCAATCGCGTTCAGAGACAGAGTTACTACAATCAAAACTAACCCCGCCGCCGCGGCGTTCACCACAAACTCCTGGTCCGGCCGCGACACCCAATTGAACATTTGAATCGGCAAAACCGAAAACGGAGACCACAACCATTCAAAAGAAAGAAACGGAGGCTGGGCGCTGATCGGGGGCGGCGGCAGGAAGGCGATAAATGTAAGCGCGCCAATCGTGATCAGCGGTGCGGTTTCGCCAATGGCCCGGGAAAGCGCAATGATGATTCCCGTCATCGTTCCGCCGATCGAATACGGCAATAAGTGGTGCCGCACAACCTGCCATTTGGTGGAGCCGAGAGCATAGGCCGACTCGCGAATCCCTTGCGGAATGGTCCGCAACGCTTCGCGCGTTGCCACAATCACGATCGGCAGGATCAAAAACGCCAACGTCAAACCGCCGGTAAGCACGCTCTGTCCCAGCCGAAATTTATAAACCAGTAGACCCAAAGCCATCAGACCGTAAATGATCGACGGCACGCCCGCGAGGTTAGCGATGTTTATCTCTATAAGATTCGTGAGCCAGTTCTTTCGCGCATACTCTTCCAGGTAAACACCGGCGGCGACACCAAGCGGCACGGCCGTGAATGCGGTCACGATCATGATCAGCAGCGTTCCGACCCATGACGAAAGAATTCCGGCTCTATCGGCAAAGCGCGAAGGAAACGATGTCAGGAATCCCAGATCCAGCCTGCCGATGCCGTCAATCAAGAGATCAACCAGCAAGGCTCCGAGCGTTACAATTCCGATGAGAGTGCAGACTATGCCGATGATGTTGAAGGCAAAGTCCTGTCGCTTGCGCTTCGCAACTATTTTCCCGAAATCGCCCACCTAGTACGCCTCTCTAAATCGTTTTCGCAGTATGTAGCCCAGGATATTGAACGCCAGCGTCATGATGAAAAGCGTAATACCAGCGGCGAAAATTGACTGGTAACCGATACTTCCATGCGGCAAATCACCCAAACTAACCTGAACGATGAAGGCCGTGATTGTGGCTGCGGGTTCTCGGGGATCGATCGTGAGATTTGGCTGCATGCCCGCTGCAATGGCCACGATCATGGTTTCGCCGATGGCTCGTGAAATCGCGAGTATGTAAGAAGCAACGATGCCCGATAGAGCCGACGGGTAAACAACCTTTAGTGCCGTAATAATTCGATTGGCGCCCATCGCATAAGCCCCTTCACGAAGGGCCATCGGCACCGCTCGCATCGCGTCTTCGCTGAGAGAACTGACGTAGGGAATGATCATGATTCCCATCACGACGCCGGCGCTCAGCATATTGAACGTAGGTAAACCCGGAATCAGCTTCTGTAGCAGCGGCGACATGAACTGCAAAGCAAAGTAGCCGTACACCACCGTCGGTACTGCACTCAGAAGCTCCAAAGCCGGCTTTATGATTTCGCGAACAGTCGCTGGCGCAAATTCACTCAGATAAATTGCAACTATCGTCCCAATGGGCAGAGCCACTGCCAGCGCAACTGCCGTCGTCACCAACGTCCCGCCCACTAACGGCAGGATGCCAAAATGAGGTGAAGCAAAGAGCGGAGTCCAAAGCGTGTCAGTTACGAAATCCCGAAACGGCACATGCGCAAAAAAACTGGCCGACTCATAAATCAGAGTGCCCACTATGCCCACCGTGATTGCAACTGACGAAAGCGCCGCCAGTAACAACGCCGACTCGATGACGCGTTCCTTCACTCGCGACAAGCTCCGCGCCCGAGCAGACGCACCCCCAGGTGAAGGCTGACCGGAAAACTCAGCAGCCATTCCAACTGGCTGCTCGATTAGGGGCAGATCTTTCATCGCGAGTTAATTGCACCTCACGCCGGACGGTTCAGGCTTTTGGCGGCCGCTTGAGAATCTCTTCTACCGGTAAACCGACTTCGGGAACGCCGCCGAAACCTGTCCCGGTTTGCAAGGAGGTAACTCGCTGGACGGCCATTTGGTAGGCGGTCTCGGGGAGCGGTAGATACTTAACTTCCGTCGCGAGTGCTGCCACATGCTTCAGGTAGAAATCGACAAACTCCTTAACGGCCGGCTTATCAAACGACTTACGGCTGACATAGATGAACAGCGGCCGTGATAGCGGGTTGTAAGTGCCCGCCAGCACGTTTTCCGGGCTCGGCATAACAGGACCCGTAATCTTGTTCTTTTCCCACTCGATACCTACTGCTTTCATCCGGGTGCTGTGGGGCGCAAAGTAGGCGTAAGGTATATATCCAAGCGCATACTTATTACCTTCAACTCCCTGGACCAACACGTTATCGTCCTCACTTGCCGTGTAATCACCACGACTCGCCTTCGGCTTTCCGACGATGGCTTCCGTGAAGTAATCGAAAGTTCCGGAGTCAGCGCCGGCGCCAAATAGCGCGATCTTTTCGTTGGGCCATTCCGGTCGAATCTGGTTCCAGTGCGTTATTTTTCCCTGCGCGTCGGGCTCCCAGATCTTCTTCAACTCTGCCACCGTCATCGAATTGACCCATGTGTTTTGAGGATTGACGACGACCGTAAGCGCATCAAAGGCGATCGGCAGTTCAATGTATTCGATACCGTTGGTCCTGGCTTGCGCCATTTCCTCGGCTAGAATCGGGCGTGACGCGTCTGCAACGTCAATCTCGCCTCGCACGAACTTCTTAAATCCGCCTCCGGTTCCGGAAATTCCTACGGTGACATTTACCTTTCCCTGCTTCTCTCTCTGAAACTCTTCCGCAACGGCTTCGGTTATCGGAAATACGGTACTGGAGCCATCGACTTTTATGACTGCAACGTCGCCGCTGCCGGGGGCATTCGTACCAGAACCTCCGCCGCCACACGCGAAACTCAAAATCGCACAAACTACCAATACCGCGACCGCTACCTTAGAAGCAGGTGCCATTAGCATCTCCTGACTCGTCGAATTTATTCTCGAAAATCGTATAAGCCGGATGTTACATCTACCTAAACTGGGCCTGAACTCTATGTTAAGACGGCCCTCAGTTGGAGCGCGTAATCAGACGATAACCAACGTTCACCATCGTCTCGATTTGCAGTCCGAAGTCGGAAAGTTTGGCCCGCAGGCGATAGATGTAAACGTGGAGGCTCTCTGAATTGAGCGGCTTGTCGGCGCCCCACACCGAACTCCAAAGGTCCTCGGCTGTGACGATGCGGTCCGGCGTCCGCGTCAGTCGCGAGAAGATCAGGAACTCGGTACGGGGCAATTTTAGAGGCGTGCCGCCGCACGCGACGTAATAGTTGCGGTGCTCGACACGGAGAAAGCCGTCGTCGAAAACATCTTCAGGCAACTGGGCCCCTCCTTTCGGTTCGGCAATCGACGTCTCGTTAAGCGACATATTGCTACCCTCCCTACCCAAAAAACTCCTGCACGTTAAAACTTCAATTTCGCCCTGAACTGCATCACTCGCGGTCCACCAATGGTAGTCACGATCCTGCCGAAATCGGGGCTGCCTAACTCGAAATCGGGAGCGGCGAAGTTGGCGCGGTTGAGGACGTTGAAGATGTCCCAGCCGAATTCGAAGGACACTGTTTCAGTTAATTTCGTGCTCTTCACGATGCCGAAATCGAATCGCGATTGCGAGGGCGCACGCAGCACGTTGCGTCCGAGGCTGCCATTTTGACCAAGTGGCGAGCAAAGGACGGCGCCGTTGAATGCGTCTTCAGTGATATCCGATCCCTGCTGTCGCAACTCCTCGAGCGAACCACAGAGTCCCGGCCTGCCGAAGCCCAGGCGAAAGAGACCACCCGAACCACGGACGAGATCTGCATACTGCGGCGCCGTCTGAAGTTCCGGCTCGGGAGAGAAGATACTGAACGGCGTCCCCGTTTGCGCCTGGAAGAAGCCGGACATTTGCCAGCCTGTGAAGACCTTGCTGGTCGAACCAAAGCTCGGGATGTCGTAAACAAAACTCAGGCTGAAACGATGCGTGCGATCGAAGTCCGACACCGCCCGGTTGGCGTCGAGGTTACGAATGTCTCCCTGGACCACAAAACCAGTGTTCGGCACGTCCGGCTTACCACTACCAGCAGTGCTTCCGGGATCGCTCGAACTGGTGTCCATCGACTTGGACCACGTGTATGACGCGTTGAAGGAAAGACCTCGCGACAGACGCTGAGTCAGACCAAACTGCGCGCCGTGGTAGGTCGATTCTCCGTTCGAACGAAGCACCAGCGCCTCAGGAACGTTGAACCCGAGAATCGGCACGCGCGCCTCGAAATTTATAATCTGGCCGCCGCCGAGGGCATTTCCTGAACACGTGATCGCATTCGCGAGATTCAGATCGATCGGAGCACCCGCGACGCCGCTGAGCACTCCTCCTGCGCACGTGGCCGAGCCCCCGACTCGAAACGGATTGGCAAATCCGAACGCCTTTCCGAGGCCGCGTTCGCGTGCGGTGGATCCCGCGTTAAGCGGCCCGTTTGGAGCACCCGCGGCGAGGTATGCCTGATTGAATCGGTCGTAGATGTGATCGGGCGTCGAAGGATCGTTCAAGTCGAATCCCTGGTTGAATGCGAGCGCCTGAAGCAGGTTCTGTCCCCTCGTGTGAACATACCGCGCTTCGAACATCAGGTTTTTCGTCAACTCATACTGAACGCCCAGGTTGAACTGCTGCACGAAAGGCGTCTTCAGGTCGCGATCGATGGCGCGAAACTCAAACGTCTCGGCGATATTGCCCGGCGGCGTGACGTTGAGGCGCGGATCGCGCGTGACGCCCGTCGCGTCGCGAATCACATACGTGCCACCCGCGCCCGCCGTGCGCGTCATGCGGAACGGCAACCATGAACTCAATGGCAAAGTGGTCGGTTGCTGAGTGAACGCAGTCGTAATCGGCACGTTGCCGGAAGGCACGGTGATTTCGATCTCGCGCAGGAACGGATAGTTGCTGAAGATAGTGTTGATGAACGCAGCGGACGGACGATCGTAGAAGACGCCGTAGCCGCCGCGAATCACCATGCGACTGTTATCGAGCGGTGAATACGCGAAACCTATGCGTGGCGCGAAGTTGTTCGTGTCTTGTCCGCGAAGCGTGTGGTTGTTGTTGACGCGCGCGGTCGCTGCGATGGCGCCGTCGACGTTAGCGAGTCCTGTGGTCTGAACGTTCGAGGGAACGATGAATCCCGGCGATGGATTGTCGCAGACTCCCAGTGAGCCGCCAGACTGCGTGAAGCATGGCTCGAAGTTACTGAAATCGAAGTTGCCGATGCGGCCGTCCTTTTCCTCAGGCCACATGAACAACTCGTAGCGCAGACCGAGGTTCAACGTCAGCTTCCTCGAGACCTTCCAGTCGTCGGCAATGTAACCACTGAAATCACGGAAGCGGAAGCTCTTTTCCGTGATCCCAAACTGCGTGTCTGCCTCCGTGGCGTTGCCGGTCAGAAGCTGCGTAATACTGTCGAACTTCTCGAATTCCGTCGCCTGCTCTTCCGGCAAACTCGAGTCGTACTGATGACGCTTGAAGTCGCCGCCGAAACGGAACGTGTGATTGTCCCGGATCCAGGTAACGTTGTTTGCGATGCTGAACGTCTTTTGATTGCGTCGATTGAATGAATCGTTTGGTCCACCGAAGGAAAACTGTGTCAGGTTCGTGCCGGGCCGCCCGATGAAGTGGCCCAGCCGGCGAGTGCCGGGGCTGTCGTCAAACAAGAGCGCCGGATTACCGATGCCGACGGCTTCGCTCGTCAATTCTGGTATCAGGAAGGGCTCGTCGAGGGCGCGCGTGTTGTTGAGAGAAAAATAGCCGAAGACAAATTCGTTGATGAGCGCCGGACTAAAGATGTGCTGATCGGAAATTGCGAGCGTACGATTGCGATCCGCGCGACGTAGTACGAATGGCGAGATCAGGCTCGAGGGATCCGGAAACGAATCCAGCGCCGGGAAGTTACTGAAGAAGAAGGTTCCGGTCAGCGTATTTTTGTTTGTGAGGCGGCCATCGAGACGCGTCGTGAACTGGTTTTGCTCGAATTCCGAAGGACGAACATTCAACTGTTGGACCAGCGGGTTGTCTTCGAATAGCGCACGGTTCGTTACCGGCGCGGTGCCAAACTGGAATGCTCGAGTAGTAACCGCTCCTGCCGTTCGATTCGCCCGGTCAACACCGATGATGCGCCCGTTGGGTCGCGGCGAAGCGAAGATGAAATCACCGGTTGCGGGGTTTTGCAGGTTCAGTAGTCGAACGGCTACAGGCGAGATATCCGCGGCGGTCAAGCATCCCGCGGGCAGCGGCGTGACGTTGCAGAAAGAGCGGGCCTGATTGAAGGCGTTTGCGATCGCCTGTGCCGAACGATCCGATCCCAGGAAGCTGAGAGCAAGCGGAGTTACCGACAAGCTTCGCGCGGTCGGCACGAAGCCGGTGATCGCACTCGTATATTGATAGCCGCCGAAGAAGAAGAACCGGTCTTTAATAATCGCGCCGCCGACCGTGAATCCGCCCTCATTTCTGCGCGCCTTCGGCCTGTCGATTCCTTCCTTGTTAAAGAAGTAATCGTTGGCATTCAACTTTTCGTTTTGAAGGTAGTAGTAGACATTACCGTTGAACCGGTTCGCGCCTGTTTTGGTTACAAGCTGGAAGTTGCCGCCGCCGGATCGCCCGGTCGAAGCATCGTAGAGACTGGTTTGCAGCTTAACTTCCTGCAGGGTCTC
The DNA here is from genome assembly GCA_035649995.1 of Pyrinomonadaceae bacterium. GTDB lineage: Bacteria > Acidobacteriota > Blastocatellia > Pyrinomonadales > Pyrinomonadaceae > PSRF01. The sequence continues at coordinate 8,219 of DASRIM010000048.1, forward strand.
GGGGGCGGGAGCGATGTTGTCGCTCAAACTTCCTTCGTTCGTCGTGATATTCGTTGCGTCCACACCGTTGAAGAAAAGACTCGTGCTGGTCGTGCGCGTTCCGTTGACTGAAGGCGACTGGTTACCGTTGCCGTTGGTCAGCACTGGAGAGAGCTCCGTGTTGACGCCTGCTTCGGTCGATAACAGTTGCGTGAAACTGCGCGTCGACGTCGGAACTTCCACTAATTGTTCAGAGGAGAGTTGACGCGCGACCGCGGAGGTTTCAGGCGTGATTAGGGCCGCGCCTTCAGTGACATTGATTACGGCGCCGATCTCGCCAACCTCGAGCTTGTCTTCCAGCGTGCGAGGAACACTCGCTTCTACTTCGATGCGGTCGCGAACGAGCCGCTTGAAACCCGTAATCTCGTAGGAGACTTCATACGCTCCGACGGGCAGGCCCGGTAAGGCCCAATGACCGTCTTCGTTGCTTATTGCTGTGCGCGTTGCGCCTGTAGCCAGGTTCTTCACAACCACGCTGGCGCCCGGCAAATTCGCTCCGTTAGGATCGCGGACTACGCCCGTCAATGTGCCGACGGTTCCCGATTGGGCCACGGCGAGGCATGCAAAAAAGGTGAGAGTTAGAAGCAAACAGAGCAAACGGCGCACAAGGGTAAACGATTCCATACAAGTCTCCTGTAGATGAACTGGAACGGAAGTGCCAAAAGCGTAAATGCGTTTCTTGGTGTCGAGTGGATACGCTACTGACCGGAGGTTAAAGAGCAGTGAATAGCGCCTTAAATATTTATTAAGCAGGACGGGAGGTGTGAGGCCATAAAAAACATGGACCGGCCATAATTAACATGAAGTTAACACCGGCGTAACACCGAAAAACTACGATAGCCACTCTTCAAAAAAAGCCTCGGCAGAGCAGAAATTCCATTGAATCATGGCCATTTCCAACGAACTCAGCAGTGACATTGCCGCCGCTCTTCTCGCAGAAAACAAATCGCCGCAGGAATTGCGACAACTCAAAGACGTCATTCTGGAAGTGCATTCCGCACTGCAAAAGATGTCGGCCGACGAACGCGCCAACCGTCACAAAGACAACAAATTCAAGAATTCTTCGATTAAAATCCGCGTAAACACAGACTGAAACTTTATCGGTTGCTCTGCCAGACCGCGTCACGAGCCGAAGCGATCTCTGTCATGGTGCGTTTTGTTAAGACGGATTCATCGTCACGCTTCTTCGACACTGAACGCGTGTTCCGACCGGTTTTGATCAATTGCCACTTATCCCTGTAGCCTTCACCGTTAGCGACTCGCTTCATGGTCCATTCGCCTTTCAGTTTGTTGCCGTTCAGGTAAAAGCGGAGAAATCCCTTGTAGTAGTTGCCTTCGATCAGCTCGTAGGTGCCGATGTCCCAGACCATCACCGTGCCGCCGCCGTACTGTCCCTTCGGAATGATGCCCTCGAAATCCAGATACTCGATCGGATGATCTTCAGTCGGCATTGCGAGCCGGCGTTCGTCTTTCTTGAACGGCGGTCCTTTCGGAACAGACCAGGACTTCAGCACGTCGTGCATCTCGAGCCGGAAGTCGTAGTGCAAATGACTTGCTGCATGTTTTTGAATGACGAAGCGACGCCGGCTGCCCTGGCGGCTGCGATTGCGACCAGCCACACTCGGCTTCGGCTCGGCCGTCTTCTTGAAATTTCGTTTCGCCGCGTATTGTTGAAGAGCGTCATTGCGGCGCGATGCGGGCTCGCGTTGCTGTTCGAAGTACCGCCGCACCTCGGCCGGCAACTTCTGCACTTTCGTCAGCACGGCTTCGAAGAGATCACCTGAGCTCTCGACGCGTTTCAATGCTTGCTGTGGCGTAAAGAACAGCGGCTCCGCCTTCTTGATCCGCAGCGCGTCTGAAACCTCGTCCCAATCCACGGGCAGAGACACGTAGGGACGATGAGTTTTAGCGCGCAACGAATAGACGCTCACCGTAGTCTTGTAATCCGTGTTCTGACTCCAATCGATAAATACTTTTTTCGCTCGCAGCCGTTTCGGCATTTGCCAGACGATCAGCTTTGGCTCGCGTTGGGCCAGGAGTTTCGCGATTCCCTGGGCGAGCGGTTGCGTCTGGTCGTAAGTCACCGCGGAATTGAGCGGAACGTAGACCTGCAAGCCTTTCGACCCGGAGACTTTCACGTAAGACTCAAAACCGAGCTCCTGAAGCACTTCGCGCAACATCAACGCGACTCGCCCGCAGTCGAGGATGTCGGCGCCTTCACCGGGATCGCAGTCGAAGACCATGGAAGTGGGACGATCGAGCCGTGCTGCTTTGTGCAGGAAAGGATGGAGCTCGAGAGTGGCGAGATTTGCGACCCAGACGAGAGTCGGAAGATCGTTGATCAGAATGTAACGGATGTCGGGACCAGGTGTTTCGCGGCGGCGAACGGGAACAGTTTTCACCCATGCGGGAGTGAATGCGGGTGCGTCTTTCTCGTAGAACGATTCACCGAAAACGCCTTCCGGAAAACGCAGCAGCGTCACCGGGCGATCTTTCAAATGCGGCAGCAGGTACCTGGAAATTCCAATGTAGTAATCGATGACTCGCGCCTTCGTGAATTTATCGCCGGGATAGAGCGTTTTATCGAGGTTCGAGACCGATACTCTCCTGCGTCCGACAGTTAACTCTGCTGTATTTCGCGCCATACGACTTCATCCAAAACACGCTGCAAGAACAAGCGCGTAGCACTTCCTTACATTCTGCGTGATTAGATGATTGCCAAGCGAAAATCGGGCCGCTAAGTTGCGAGAGTGAGCGCGGTTGGATTTGCACCTACGTCTGAAGATTCGGAGCTTAGTCTTCTGAGGGACGCGTGTGAGCGTCTGAACTTTGCCATCAGAGGCATCAAGGAAGCTCAGGCGAGCCTGAACCAGTTGAACATTGGCCAGACACGCGCACGTCTAAATAACGCTCAATGGCAAGCAAGAGAAGCGAAGAAACTGCTGGCGAAAGTCGGAGCGGCGAGGAAGCGGAAGATAAGTTAACTCACATTTAACCCTGTCGTCAGTCACACTTAACGCACGGCCGCTAAGCTCACCTAAACAAAATACCCGGAAAGGAGGTTAAGAGCGGTGAATTGTAAATCGAAAGAGAACGATAATACGTTCCTGGTCCAGTGTATCTGGTGCGGCGCGACCATTCGTGACGACAAGCAGGAAGATGCTTCAGGCGTCTGTCTACAGTGCTTCTATCAGATCCTCAGCAATCACCTCAGCGCGCAAAAGCGAAGCGCGTACGGCGAGTTCGTCAGCGATCGATAACGCCGTCCCCTCCAAAACACCTCACGCCACGTCTTTGTGGTAAGATCCGCATCTTTCAAAAACACCACAACACGGGAAAAAAGATGAAGAAGAAAAACCTGTACGTCCTGATCGTCTTACTGGTCCTCAGCGGTTTCAGTGCGCGTGAAAGCAGGGGGCAAGGGCAGGGGCAGGCCGCGACAGCCGGGACGCCGTCCAAGCCCACGATCGTCATCGTTCACGGAGCATGGGGCGGCGCGTGGGCGTTCAAGAAAGTGGATGCGATGCTTCGCCAAAAAGGCTTCGAAGTCTATCGTCCACAGCTTACGGGACAAGGCGATCGCGTACATCTTGCGCGGCCGGATATCGGTTTGACGACGCATGTCGACGACGTCGTCAACGCGATTCTTTACGAAGACTTGCGCGACATCACGCTTGTGGGCCACAGCTATGGCGGTATGGTGATCAGCGGTGTCGCGGATCGAATTCCCGATCGGATCAAGAGACTGGTTTATCTCGACGCGATGGTCCCGAATGACGGCGACAGCGTCACCAACATGATGCCGGGCGGAGCTACCTTCATCAAACAAATGACGAAGGGCGACTTTATCGTGCCGCCGTGGGTCAAACCGGACCAGCCGCCGCCACACGACGTCCCGCAGGCGTTGAAAACTTTTACCGATACGATCGCGTTGAAGAACGACGCGGCCCGAAAACTGCCGGCGACTTACATCCTGACTGTCGAAAAAGGAAAGGAAGCTAAGGACGACGATTTCTTTCGGCAGTCAGAACGGGCGAAAGAAAGAGGATGGACCATGTTGCAGTTGACTTCCGATCACAACCCGCAGTGGTCTGCGCCGGAAGCGCTCGTGGAGATGTTGGCCGGAATCCGTTAATAGACTTCAGGCCTGCCATCGCAGCCTCTGTTCACCATAAATTTCATGGATAAACAGAGGCTGCAAACAGCAAGGGGCTCACCGCGCCATCCCTTGTACTTCAACCATGCGTGAGTCCCGGGCAAGGAGTTCGTTGTCTTTCGGCTGTCTCTTCAATTCTCGACCGACGCCGTCAGCCACCCACACCTGGGCCAGGTAGTACTGATCGCCGTTGTGTCGAAACGTGAGCTTGACCCGGCTGTCACTGCGGTTTGCACTCACAGTGCGCCGAGAAAGCGCGATCACGTTTGCTTTACCATCGTTTTTCTGGATGCGGACGGTCTGGTTGTCCACGGAAACTATGTAGTCTCCAGCCGGCAGCACCTCGCTGTTGACGTTGAATTCAAAGGGGACCGTAAACCTCGCGGCCTTGGGAGTCGTTTGCGCCTGCGCGGCAACCGCTGTTAGGCCCACGATAAGGGCCAGCATCGTCGTCATTCTTAAGATAATTGCTTTCATTTTCACCCTCCACAACTAAGACTTCACATTCGAATAACGCGAAATCCCGGGCCGTAAAGGGCCATGGTCTATGGTTTCCTGGTGGTTCTGGCTGGATCTTTTTGCGGGAACACGAAAATCCTGCTTCCTAAGCCGCCGATCGAGTAGATGTTGAGCCGAGTCAGAGGACTTTCACTGTACCCGATATCGACGATGAGGAGCCGCTCAGCCTCGACTCCGTGTTGTTTTATTAAATAGTTCCTGGCCCGAGCTGCGCGTTTCATCTGTTGCTGCCTGGCGCTCTTCGAAGGCCCAGCTACTTCGATCGTTCCGCGTGCAACTAAACTATTGAGTTGAATCATGTAATTATCCAGACGCGCCTTTTCGTCCGCGAACGGGAGCCGTGCGTATTCGTCAAACCTGGTGAACAGATCGGTGCAGCAGGTGTCTTTTTGGGGGCACTTCAAAGTGTTCTGTGCGGCTTCCGGATAATACTCGACCAGCGTAACTCGATCTTTGTAAGTTTCCAGGGCGAACCCTGCCGCGTTATCGAAGTAATAAAAGAACCCACCACCGTCATCCACCATTCTGGAATCAGCCGGCAACGGATACTCCTGTCTACGATGATTGCCTTTTGGAACGACGCCGATGCCCACGACAGTGCCAATGGGAACATTCCATTCGATGCCAAGACGGTCCTCGTGGCAAGGCCTCGGTTGATAGTCAAAAACAACGATTTCGTTTGGCAGGCTGTAGTACGCGCCCGAGTACGACGTGTACTTCGGCGCGCCAAACACTCGCTCGACGTCAGTGCGCGTCGATTTCAGCGGAACGATTCCGCGCCACTCTTTGCCGGTCGCGACGTTCGCGGCGGCGATCAGGCAAACAGCGCAGAGTGCGATTTTGCGAAGTGTGTTCGTCATGAGCCCCATGATTGGATCCGCTTCACAATCTCATCAAGCGAAGGAACGTATTCTCCTTCCGTCGAGACCTCGATCGTAGGCACATCGAATTTCGGCGCCGCATATGGTTCGGGAGATAGGATTTCGCCTGTTTCTCGATAATGGGCCACACGTTTGTCGCCGTGATAGAACTCGCGATTCGGGTTCGCTAAACCTCGTTCAAGATGGCGCCTCGCAGCGACTGCATCGCCGGCGGAGCATAAGACGAACCATGGTAACGCCAACTCGATGATCTTCGGCAACCTCGGTTCCCAAACGCCGTGCTGAAATGCAGCTTCGACGACGACAGAGATCTTACCGGCAAGATACTGATTAACTATCGCAAAGAAGAAGTCGGTGACAAGGCCATTCGTGTCAGGTGGGAGTTGGTCGTGTTTGATGCCGTAGGTGTTGACGTACCCTTCTTTGATCTCGTCGCGGCTGATCACCGGCATCCAGAGACGTTCGCCGAGCTTTCGGGCGAGAGTCGTTTTTCCCGATCCGGCCCGGCCGGTGACGATGATGCACTTCGGCTTTGTGTCCATGCTCCTGATTATAAACACCAGGCGGGACCGAAAGCGGCCCCGCTTTGCACGAAGTGTGTAGGAACTGTGGGGCTCAGCGCAGGTGGTTGAAAACGGCTTCGTACGAGATCTCGCCGTTTGGACCATCTCGCCGCGTCAGAAAGAGATGGAAGCTGCCGAGTGCCGCGTGTTTGATCGGGTAGATGGACGTAAAAGTTGGCAGCTCGCCGTCGGCGTCGAAATGAAGCGTAAACGAGTCGGTCGGAGTGGCCGTCCTGGACTTCGCAGCATAAGTCTCGACGCGCACCAGTTTCAGGGTCACCATTTTGCCGCGAGCGCCGGGCGACTCGAAGTATCCGCCGACGTACGGCTCGAAGGTTTCGCGTGTAAAGCGGAGGACAGGGTCGCGCAGCACCTCATCCGACAATCTGTCGTCGGAGAACAGAGTTTGGGCCAATCCTGACCGGGTATTTCCCCAGAACAAAAGAGTCGAAGCAGTAAAAAGCAGGCTTGATTGAACGAACTTGCGGCGGGCTAAAAACATTTTGTTTTTGTCTCCTCGAGGGGTTGAATGTTGCAGCAGTCTTTCAGACTGCTGGTCCAAGCCGATCTTGGCGCGCTAAACGACTGATTCAGGTGTGTTACATTGGTCCAATTCGAGGGGCTCTAACTGCGTATCGGCATCAACAGCAAATCTTCGCCCTCCTAACACGCGAAAAACTGAGCGCCAGTGGGCCACATGGGCGGGAGAAATATTTTTGGTCCGTACGCCGCCGAACCTTCCATGCAAACAGCAAAAGGGCTGGCAAGACTTGCCAACCCTTTGCGGGATAACGGTCTAAGACTGACCGTGCTGGTTCTTTGCGTTTTGAGAGTCGCGTCGCGATTCTCTACTTTAGCTCGCGAATACTTCCAACCTTAGGCAGATCATCGAGACTGTCGATTACGTATTTGCAGTCACCCTTCCTGAATTGTTCCAGTTCGTGTTGGTGCTTCTCGTATTCATCTTTTGGGCCGACGAAGTAAGTGAACTCCCCTTAGCCAAGCCGGAATGCGGTAAACTGGTTGACCGATTCGCATTCAGAACTCCGACCGAAAGCGAGAAAAAGGTGAAGACAATTTTCACGACAGTCGTTCTTCTGCTCATGTGCGCTGCGCCTTGTCTGGCTCAACTATCGGAATGCAACTCTAACGCGACTCCTTGTGAAGCTTACGCGAATGCGGATGCTGTATTCGTTGCGAAGGTTACGAGAATTCGGCCGGAGACGTTTCGAATGTGGCAGACAGACAAGGATTACGATCAGATAGCTAACTTGATCGTCGAGAAGACGTACAAAGGAATCGCGCGGAATAGTGTGGTGTTGCACCAGCTTGGTCGTAAGAACGCGCCTAAGTTTATCCAGGGCAGCCGGTATCTGTTCTATGCGAACTATGATCGTGCTACGAAGAAGTGGGAAGTCAGGCGCTGCGGGCGCACCCTGATGGCTCAATACGCCCACGACGATTTGTATTACCTGAATGGCTTACCTGCGTCGGCTAAGAAAACGCGAATCGCTGGTGAGGTAATTCGTTACGAGAACGACGAAGAGAATCCGCAAGGAACTAACAGAAGACTTGCCGGCGTCAGGATTAAGATCACCGGTGCGGGAGAAGAATATGAAGTAGTAACGGACGCGAATGGTATGTACGAAATCTATGGCGCGGCTGCCGGCAGTTACGTTATTCAACCTGTGATTCCGAGTGGGTTAGTGCTGATGGGAGTAATGCATTACGGTCCATTCGATCGTTCACAGTTGCGGTCATTGAAGATTGAGCTAAAGGAAGGAGCATGTTCCGGCGCTACCATCTTGCTAACGCCCAACCGAAAAATCGCAAAACCCAATATCGGAAATTAGTGTTTCAAGGGTGTGTGATGAAGATATAGCACAGAGGTATTCCGGCGATGCACGTACCCGTTAACACGAGAAGTATCAGTTTTCGCTTTAGTACGGCCCGGAGGAAGAGCATAATTCCGAGCAGTGATAGCGCATAACTGCTGTCGTAGGCCACATGTAGCAGTTGATGATTGAACTGACGGATACCTCTGAAATACTCGTCGGTGATGCCGACGAGGAAGATAAGCACCGGGAACGAGGCGAATGATGAAAATGTTGCCTCGACGGAATAGCGACGGGTCAGCACGCCAAAAGCGATTACGATCAGGCAAGAGGTGAGCAGCAGGTGATACATTCTCGTCGCGTATTCTGCAACACCTAACACGCCCGCACGGCGCAGTCGTTCGTTTAATTTCTCAGCTCGCGAATCGAGGTGATACCGGCCAAATGGGTGGCTTTATAATGAACAGCATAGCGCGCGTCGTTCCGTATGCCGGAGATTCGTTCACTCACCGCTTCGGTGGTCCGCCTGTGCACCGCGGCGTCAAGCCGCATCGTAACGGCGCACCGCTTCATCTACTTTATAACTTTGACTGCGAGGACCCGTTAGTTCCAATACGCATGACCGGCGCGAGGTATTTGCCTCTTTATTACTGTTTCCCATACAACGCTGGTGCAGTTGGTTATCGCGTCGTATCTGATACAGAGATCGAGATTCTGTACATGGAAACCAAAGAGGTGATGGCCAATTTCCCTTACGACAATTATCCCCAAGAATTTCCCGAAATGCGCGTCTCCCTTATGCCGATTTCCTACGAAGAGCACAAGACGCTGGTCTATTACCTCACATGTGAAGATTACAACCTAACGAAGGAGCATGTGAGTAAAGACGATCGCGCGTTCCTGAAGCAGAGCGGCTACCCCTTCACGCAACTGGGAGGCATTCAACGCATGTGGCAGGATGTTCCCGAGGCGCCGTGTCCGAACAAGAAGTGTGAGTATCATGAATTTGACTGCTTGATGAAGGTTTTCGCGGTGGTTTGGAATCAGCCGGTGCCTAACGTGTATCTCTGGGACAATGATCCCGACTCCCGCGACGACGTCGAGGTCCAAACCATCTTCCAGGTCTGCCCTTTATGCCACTCCATCTACGCGTGCAATCGATGCACATGAAACGCGGCTCATCTGATGATTTAGCTGCGGGCGCTCGTCCTGAGGATCTTGAGTGTCGTCGCTCGCGAACGGCCGCCCGTTAAATATGAGCAGTAGTACGGCAACAATCACGGCCACTACCCGGTCTTTTGGTTCTCATACTTTCGGTTTGGATTTTCATCGCGGTCGGCTGACCCGATGTTGGATGGTCACGAGTGAAGTCATCACATTTCTGAGGAAGTCATGGCTCACAATTCGGGCTATGGACGCGCGACGGGATAAACATCGTACGCCCATCGCCCCAAAAGCATTGAAACCATGTCGCAGATCCGGCGGCGGTTTCATAGGCTGAGGCGCAGCACTGCTGAAGAGTTCCGTGCCGTCATCAATGGCGCCATTGCCGTTTCGATCAAGAACTAACCAAGCGTCGTCCGAGTTCGTCTCAGTCCAAGCGGTGTCTATCTTCACTCCGTGGCCAAAGCCGTCAAATCTAACCCCGTTATCAACACTCGTCATCTTGAAACCATTACCTTCAACATCGATAAGGATCGGTGTCCAACAATTATTCGTCACAGGATCACAATAAGTACCTTCCATTTGTCCATAGCAGATAGCACACGCCTCACTGATACAGTTTCCTTCCGGACTATTTCCATCCCGTTCGCATGGAAAACATGTAGCCGTTAATTCCCCACACGCGTTACCCGGACAACAATCGGTACTTGACGCTCTGTGGAAGTGGGAAAATCGATAGGATTTATCACAACCGTCACGGTAGCCCCCCGCGCCCAGGCAGCGCCATTTGTATCAGGCTGGCGACCTATCGGGATACAATCCGGGTATTGAGCAAGCACAAGAGTGATCAATATGCTCATGATCAAGAGAGCAGCAACTAAAGTCAGGTGTGACGTAAGGACCGTTTTCATCTCGCAATCCGGTCTTATGGATTGGATATTTTCTTCCGCAGCGCAGCCAGGAAATCTTGTTCGCTGACGTTTTCGTAAACACGTATGTTCGGAAGATGATCTAGTGGAGAAACAGTACCGTCGCGCAATTCATAGCCGGTAACGATACGAAAAACTGCTTCGTCACTGCCGGTCGTTAAGAAAAGTACGTACCGACCGCCGAGGACCGGCATATTCATCTCGCTCGTCCGGTACAGATGCACACGGCCAGAGGGAAACCTGACTCTGCCGCCCTCCCGCTCCGCTTCAATGGAGCTCCCTGGAGCAAGGGATGTATCTGGAGAAACAATGAGGTCATCGAGCATAACAGTGAACACGGAATAGATGCCCGTCTTATCGTTGGATAGATAGGCTCGCGCATCCGTAATCCTGCCGATTACGATAGCCTTTGATTGACCAACAGGAAATGCCGGTAGGTTCAGGTCAACCGAATCCACACGAACAGTATTGTCGGAGACGGCGTTCGGATTAACTGCCCAGTCAGATTTGTCGTATTTTTGCCCTCTCGATTGCCGTTTAGAACGTTCAGCCGGATCGATTGGGTCGGGAGCGGAGAAATCTGTTAAAGGAAACCGGTTTTCGTCAAAGACTTTTCGTTCTGACTTTGCAGGGATCCTTTGTTCTTGACCTATTAATCCAGGAATAATAATGAGTGTCGCTGCGGTGAAGAGTATTACCGCGAAGGCGAAGAGCTTGAACTTCATCATGATTCAGCTTGTATGCGAAGAGGCGAAGAGAGCTGTAAGAGCACCGCAGGAGTTCTAACCGGGTAGACCAGTGTTGAGGAAGTCTGTCAGCGACAGCAGCTTCTCAACTACTCCGCCAACTCCTTCGGCGTGATGAACGATTCGACGCGACCGGAGGCTTCCGAGACCTCACGCCAACTCGCTGCGTCAAACTCGATCCGAGCCAGGGCACAGGTTGGCATGTGGCGGTCGTCGCCGGTCAAGAAAGACAACAGGTTTTCGAAGCCGGGGTTGTGGCCCACGAGGATCGCGGTCGAGGCGGACTCGGGGATTGAGGAGACGACTTCCAAAAGCGCGGGAACGTCGGCTTCGTAGATGCGCTCGTCGAAACGCGGATCGACATCGACGCCGGCGCTCTGAAGAACAAGTTGAGTAGTCTCCCGAGCACGCACCGCAGGCGAGCTGATCACCAGCGGTGAGTTCAACCCTTCTGACGCAAGCACTTTACCAATCTGCTCCGCCGCTTCCCTCCCTCGCCCCTTCAGCGGCCGGTCGAAGTCGCGCAACGAATCGTCTTTCCAACTTGATTTGGCATGTCGTAAGAGGTACAAAGTTCGCATAATTCCCCGTATATGCAGATAGAATCCCCAAATATGTGCTACCGTTTCACATCCCTGTAACACAGATAACCTAGGCTCGTGCGCCGATGATCTCCTACGGACACCACAAATTCCCAGGCCAACTCTTCGTCGTCGAAGGCACCGACGGCAGCGGCAAATCCACCCAACTTGCTCTCCTGCACCAGTGGCTCAAAGCCGAAGGGTACCCTGTTTTCTTTTCCGAATGGAACTCATCGCCGCTCGTTAAGGATACGACAAGACGCGCCAAGAGACGTCACCTCTTCACACCGGCAACTTTCTCGCTGCTCCACGCGACGGATTTCGCCGACCGCACGGAACGCGACATCATTCCGCCGTTGAAAGCCGGCGCGATCGTGCTCGCCGATCGTTACATCTACACCGCGTTCGCCCGCGACGTCGCGCGCGGCTGCGATCGCGGCTGGGTCCGCGAAGTTTACTCGTTTGCCGTGAAACCCACGGTCGCTTTCTTCTTTCGTGCGCCGCTCGACATCGCCATCGATCGCATAGTCTCCGGCAGACCAAATTTCAAATACTACGAAGCCGGCATGGACGTCGGTTGGTCCGACGATCCGGAAGAGAGCTTCAAGATCTTTCAAGGAAAGATACTCGAAGAGTACGATCGCATGGTGTCGGAGTTTGGGTTGACTGTGATAGACGCGAGCCGTTCGATTGAACGACAACAGCGCGAGATGCGCATGTTGATTAGCCAACATCTCAAGAAGAGGCGGTCAAGGTCCCATTAACAAGAAACAGTCATACGGAACGCCGCTACCCGGTGTCGAACACGAGGATTACAGCGGCAAGTTGATCGTCATCGAAGGAACCGACGGCGTGGGCCGTTCGACGCACATCGCGCTGCTGCGACAGTGGCTCGAGTCGCGCGGACACGCAGTGCTGGACACCGGCATGACGCGATCAGTGCTCGCCGGCCGCGGCATCAAGGAAGCGAAGACCGGACACACGCTGGGCCGACTGACGATGCAACTGTTCTACGCCACCGACTTCATCGATCGACTCGAGAACGAGATGTTGCCAGCGCTGCGCTCTGGCTTTGTCGTGTTGACCGATCGCTACATGTACTCAGCGATGGCCCGCGCGGAAGTCCGCGGCATCGACTCAGCCTGGATCAGATCGATCTACGGCATGGCGCTGGTGCCCGACGCGATCTTCTACCTCCGCATCAAATCACCGCAGCAACTTGTAGAGCGCGTCCTCAGTTCCGGCCGCGGTTTTGATTACTGGGAATCCGGAATGGACCTCCATCTCGGCGAAGACTTTTACGACAGCTTCATCGAATATCAAACGCGGATGCTCAAAGTCTTCGACCGCATGAGTGATGAATTCGGTTTCCATGTGCTGAACGCTTCGCGATCCGTGCGCACGGTCGCCGCCGATCTGCGCCGCGCGGTGCTGGAGATTGTCGACGAGCCAGCGTTCACGGAGGAGGCGCGCGCGCGCGAAGTCACTCAGATACAATCGTTGCGTGATAAACCTGCCGTTCCAGCAAAGACACCTGTAAACGTGGTCGACCTCAATAAGAAGGCCCTGCCTTGAAGCTTGCGGCCATCGACATCGGTTCCAACTCGATCAAGCTCGTGGTAGTCGACGCTGCCGCGAGCGATTCATTCGCCGTGCTCACGCGTGAACGCGAAGTCGTTCGGTTGGGCCACGAGACGCTGTTGAAAGGCTATATCGGACGCGCCGCGATGATGCGCGCCGCCGAGTGTATCAAGCGGCTTCGATCCGTCGCCGAAGCACGCGGCGCGGAATCGATCGTCGCGATCGCGACCGCGTCAGTCCGCGAAGCGAACAATGCCGCCAACTTCATCAAGGCCATCGAACAGAAAACAGGAGTGCGCGTCGAGGTGCTTTCCGGAATCGAGGAAGCGCGGCTTATCGGCCTCGCCGCGTCGCAAGGTTGCAGCGACAGACGACTGCCGACCCTCAACATCGACATCGGCGGAGGCTCCACGGAAATCTCGATCTTTCGCGACGGACAACCGGTTGCTCTGCTGTCGGTAAAACTCGGCGCGGTTGGTCTAACCGAGCGGTTTCTCGTTTCGGATCCGCCGCGTATGAAGGAAATGCAGGAGATGCGGGCCGAGATTCAGGACGCTCTCCAACGGCCTGCGCGCGAGCTGAGCGATCATAATTGGGACGCCGTGACTGGTACGTCGGGAACGATTCTCGCCATCGGCGCGGCGCTTCGGAATCGCTCGAATGGCCACAAGGCCCCTCAAGGCGCGCAGCCTGTCGAGTCAACGATAAATCTCAAGGAGCTGACACAATGGAACGCGGCACTGTGTGCGATGAACGCCGCTCAACGCGGAGACGCTGCGGGCTTGACGCAGAGGCGCGCGGAGATCATTGTCGCGGGCGGGCAGGTGCTCGAAGGAACGATGCGCGCGCTCGGCATCAAGTCGCTGCGCACGTGCGACTGGGCGCTGCGCGAGGGCGTGATCATCGATCGATTGCGACAGTGGGAAGCGGAATCGAAGCCGCCGATGCCGGACATCGACGATCAGAAACTGCGCGGCGTACACGCAGTCGGTAAACGCTTCGGCTACGAGGAAGCACATTCGCAACAGGTGGCGCGGCTCGCCGAGAAAATCTTCGACGCCGTCTCTTCGAGCGCGAACATGACGCGTCATCAACGTCTGCTGCTGTCAGCCGCCGCGCTGCTGCACGACGTCGGTTATCACATCGCGCACGAGTCGCACCACAAGCACTCGCTCTACCTGATCGAGAACTCCGAGCTCACCGGCTTCTCCGAGAGCGAACGCGGAGTGATCGCGAATATTGCGCGTTATCACAAAGGCTCACATCCGAAGGAACGTCACGTCAACTACATGGCGTTGAATCCGCCGGACCGCGAAACCGTTTGCCGCCTCGCCGGCATCCTGCGTCTCGCCGACGCGCTCGATCGACGACACGACAATCGCGTCAAAGACGTCGTGTGCAAGCGCGTGCGGAACGAGTTTCACATTCAACTCACGAGCTCAGTCGAATGCGATCACGAGTTGGAGTCGGCGGAGCGGCGGTTAGAGCTGTTTGAGAATGCGTTCCGCTGTAAGGTGCAGTTGCGTTAATGGGCGGTCTTCCCGCCGAGAAGATCGACGGCGTGCGACAGCACGGGTTTGATAACCGCAAAACTCTCTCTTACTGCTTTCGGCGATCCCGGAAGATTCACTATCAACGTCCCCGAACACACGCCGCAAACGCCGCGCGAGATCATCGCCATCGGCGTGTGCTTCAACGACTCCGTGCGAATCGCTTCAGCGACGCCCGGCGCCTCGCGTTCGATTACTTTCAGCGTAGCCTCAGGAGTGTTGTCGCGTGGACCAAGGCCAGTGCCGCCGGTCGTGACGATCAGATTCACGTCGCTGCGTTCACACAACGCTCGGAGCGCGTGAGTAAGTGGATCGGGATCGTCGGCCAGGATCTTCGTCTCAACGATCTCAGCGCCGTGTTCACTCAACAGCTCGACGAGCGCGCGGCCGGACGTGTCCTCGCGATGACCGCTCGCACAAGCATCACTCACTGTAATCACGGCCGCTCGGATCGGAATGCTCATCGGCTGTTTCTAAGGTGCTCTTTCAACCAGCAGCGGTCCATCACAACGAGAAGGCCGGCGTCGAGTGCTCGCTGCGCGGCGGCCCGGTCGATCACGCCTTCCTGCAACCACACGGCTTTTGCGCCGGCGGCGATCGCTTCGTCAACCGCCTTCCCTGCTTCGTCTGAGCGTCGAAACACGTCAACGAGATCGATCTTCTCCGGTACCGACGCCAAATCCGGATACGCCGTTTCGCCAAACACTTCGGTCTCGTTCGGATTCACCGGAATCACACGGTAACCGCTGCGCCGCATGTAACCCGACACTCCATGCGAAGGACGCGACGGATTCGACGACAACCCAACGACCGCTATCGTCCGGCACTCATCGAATATGCGACGAATTGTCTCGTCAGAATTTAATCCCAAAACCTAGTCCCCCGCCGATGAAACCACAGCGTCTCGCATCGAGTGCAACTCCTGAAGCGAACGCACGTTCGGAACACCATCCGAGCCGCCTGCGGCAATCGCTTCGACAAGCGCGCGCGCTCCTGTCATCGTCGTCACGCACGGCACGTTGTATTGCAGTGCCGCGCGACGGATCGCCTGTTCGTCGAACCGCGACGCACGTCCGAGCGGTGTGTTGATGATCAAGGATATGGAGCCGCTCTTGATGTGGTCCACGATGTTCGGGCGGCCTTCGTTGACCTTGAAGACGTCCTCGACGCTCAACCCGACTTCGCGCAGCCGCGCACCTGTGCCGAGCGAAGCGATGATCTCGAACCCCAACCGCTTCAACTTGCGCGCGAGTATCACGGCGGTTCCTTTGTCCGCATCCTTCACGCTCAGGAAGGCTTTGCCCTTCGACGGCAGGTGCAACCCGGCGCCCATCATCGCTTTGCCGTACGCCTCGCCGAAGCTCTCGCCGATTCCCATCACCTCGCCCGTCGAGTGCATCTCCGGGCTCAGAATCGGATCGACGCCGGGAAACTTCGCAAACGGAAACACCGGCGACTTGATGAAGAAGCGACTGACGGTCAACTCTTCCGGCAACGAGAAACTCTCGAGTTTCTGTCCGGCCATCACGAGCGCCGCGATGCGCGCGATCGGAACGCCCGTCGCTTTTGAAACGAACGGCACGGTTCGCGACGCGCGCGGGTTTACTTCCAACACGTAAACTCGATGGTCCTTGATCGCGAACTGAATGTTCATCAATCCGCACACGGAGAGCGCCTTCGCAAGCTTGCGCGTGTAGTGGCGCATCGTGTCGAGATGCTCGGGATCGATCCGCACCGGCGGCAACACGCATGACGAGTCGCCCGAATGAATGCCGGCTTCCTCGATGTGCTCCTGAATGCCGGCGATGACGCAGGCGGTGTCGTCGGCCAAAGCGTCGACGTCAAACTCCGCCGCTTGCTCGAGGAACTTGTCTATCAGCACCGGACGATCGGGAGTGAAACCGACTGCATTGTGAACGTACTGTTCCAACGCGTCCTGGTCGTAAACGATCGCCATCGCTCGCCCGCCCAATACATAACTCGGACGCACAAGCACGGGATAACCGATGCGTCCCGCAACCTCCGCGGCCTCTTCGACAGACGCGGCCATGCCATTGTCAGGCTGCGGAATGCCGAGATCTTTCAGCAGCGATCCGAAACGTTTGCGGTCCTCGGCGAGATCG
This sequence comes from Pyrinomonadaceae bacterium, assembly GCA_035649995.1. Taxonomy (GTDB): domain Bacteria; phylum Acidobacteriota; class Blastocatellia; order Pyrinomonadales; family Pyrinomonadaceae; genus PSRF01. Next base: position 24,886 of record DASRIM010000048.1, read on the forward strand.
ATCGAATCGGGCGACGTGCCAATCACTCTTACACCCGCGTGATGCAGCCGCATCGCGAGGTTCAATGGCGTCTGACCGCCAAACTGCACGATGACGCCTTCAGGCTTCTCGACGTCGACGATGTTCATAACGTCTTCGAACGTCAGCGGCTCGAAGTAGAGACGATCGGACGTGTCGTAGTCAGTGGAGACTGTTTCCGGATTGCAGTTGACCATGATCGTCTCGAACCCCGCTTCGTGAAGCGCGAACGACGCATGGCAGCAACAATAGTCAAACTCGATTCCCTGCCCGATGCGGTTCGGGCCCGAGCCGAGAATCATGATCTTGCGGCGATCGGTCGGCTCGGCTTCGTCTTCCTGTTCGTAAGTCGAATAGAGATACGGCGTGTGCGATTCAAACTCGGCGCCGCACGTATCGACTCGTTTGTAAACCGGCACGATTCCCAGGCTCTTGCGAAAGGCACGCACCTCGTCTTCCGAACGCTCCGTCAGGTAGGCGAGACGGCGATCCGAGAGCGCCACCTCCTTGAAGGCGCGCAAGTCTTCCGCCGAGATGTCTTCGAGCTTCGAGCCTTCGATGTCGCGCTGGATCTCCATCACCTGTTTCAGTTGATCGAGAAACCAGGGATCGATCTTCGAGAGACGATAGATCTCGGAGATGGGCCAGTCGTGTTGCAGCGCGTAGGTGATGTAAGAGAAGCGGTGCGAGTTGGGCCGCGCGAGTTTGCGCTGGAGCTCGTCGTCGGAAATATCTTCAAGACGAAGCGGCTTCACTGCTTCGAGCGAGCGCAGTCCTTTGAAGAGCGCTTCCTTGAACGTGCGTCCGATGGCCATCACCTCGCCGACGGACTTCATCTGCGTTCCGAGAACGTCTTCCGCTTCGCGAAACTTTTCGAAGTCCCACTTGGGGATCTTCGCAACGACGTAATCGATCGTCGGCTCGAATGAAGCTGGTGTCTTGCGCGTGATGTCGTTGGGAATCTCGTCGAGCGTGTAACCGACGGCAAGCTTTGCGGCCATCTTCGCGATCGGAAATCCGGTCGCTTTTGAGGCGAGTGCGGAAGAGCGCGACACGCGCGGATTCATTTCGATGATGCGAATCTCGCCGTTCTCCGGGTTGACGCCGAACTGAATGTTGGAACCGCCCGTTTCGACGCCGACTTTGCGAATGATGCGAATCGCCTGGTCGCGCATCAGTTGGTACTCGCGATCGGTCAGCGTCTGCGCCGGCGCGACGGTGATCGAGTCGCCGGTATGAACACCCATCGGATCGAAGTTCTCGATCGAACAGATGATGACGACGTTGTCGGCGAGGTCGCGCATGACCTCGAGCTCAAACTCTTTCCAGCCGAGGATCGATTCTTCTATCAGGACTTCGTGAATGGGCGAAGCTGCCAGTCCGCCGCGGATGATCTCTTCGAACTCTTCCGGGTTGTAAGCGGTGCCGCCGCCCGTGCCGCCCAGAGTGAACGACGGACGGATGATCGCCGGATAACCGGTCAGCTTAACGATCTCTTCTGCCTCGTCCCACGATTTGGCGAAGCCGCCGCGAGGCATCTCGAGTCCCGCTTCGTCCATTGCCCGTTTGAACAACAACCGGTTCTCGGCAACTTTGATCGCGTCGCGATTCGCGCCAATCATCTCGACGCCGTACTCCTGCAACACGCCCTCATCTGACAGCGCGATCGCCAGGTTCAACGCCGTCTGCCCGCCGACTGTCGGCAACAGCGCGTCGGGACGTTCGCGTTTGATGATCTCAGTGACAGCCGCTACCGTGAGCGGTTCGATATAAGTAATATCCGCGGTTTCGGGGTCGGTCATGATCGTCGCGGGGTTCGAGTTGACGAGGACGATCTCGTAACCTTCCTGGCGCAATGCTTTGCAGGCTTGCGTTCCGGAGTAGTCAAACTCGCATGCTTGTCCGATCACGATTGGACCAGAGCCGATGATCAGGATCTTGTGAATATCAGTGCGTTTGGGCATCTATCAAAAGTCCGGCTTGCGTCGCCGGTAGTCCTCTCCATCTATGACCACGTTGGTACACATTTCAAAAAGGCGGCTGCGGAGACGGTAAGTGATTCGCTCCTCGAGCTCTTTGTTTCGGTCGAGATAATTAGTGGTAAAGATCGTCAGCCTGTTCTCGTTGTAACGCTTGTTGATGATCTGGTACATCGTGTCGCGCACCCAGTCGGTGGGAACGGTGGCGCCGAGCTCGTCGAGCACGAGTACGTCGGCCTGGAAGACTGGAGCGAGCACCTTCAGTTCGGACGACTTTGAAATCGGGTTGTATGAATCCTGAATCTCTTTGAGCAGCGAACCGAACTCATAAAACAGACCGGCGAATCCTTTTTCGATGAGATCTTTTATTATCGACACTGCGAGGTGGGTCTTGCCGACGCCGGCCGGTCCCATGAACAGCAGGCCGCGCTCGACAGCCGGATACTCGTTTGCGAATTTATGCGCGTGAAGCAGTGCGTTGTCCTGCGACGTGCCGGGAGCGCTGATAAAATTCGCAAATGAACATTTCTGATAGCGGCGAGGGATACGGGCGGCGGCGAGCAGTTTGCGGAAGCGGTCGGGCTTGCGGCAAGGGCACGGAATTGCGCCCTTCACCGGATCGAGTTTGGTGCCGGTGCCAAAGCAAGCCTCGCAAACGTCCGTATTCTCCGCGTTGCGGAGTTCACTTTCATCTATCATGTATTGAAAGGTATACCTTTGTTAGAAAGGTATACCTAAGAATACCTTATACTGGCTTTAAGCGATAACGGAGGCGAGGTTTTAGAGGTTTTACTTAGAAAACTTTTATGAGCCTGTGGCAATCGTTACTTAGAAAACTTGGTCTGAAATCAGAGCGGGCTGAGCGACATCCGATTCGGGTCTTTCTACTGGACGATGATGAACGGCGGCACCGCTGGTTTACAACCCGCTTCAAAGGCGACTTTATCGACATCGCCAACAACGTCAGCGAAGCTCAACAACTGTTGAGCGCGAGCTCTTACGACGCGATCTTTCTGGATCACGATCTTCATCCCGAGCACTACCACGCCGAATCCACCGACGACGAACGCACGGGCTACGCCGTTGCGCTCTGGCTCTGCTCCAATCCGGAACTGCAACGCGCGTCGACGATCCTTGTTCACACGCGCAACGCCGACGGCGCCATGCGTATGGTCGGCGAACTGCGCCGCGCCGGACGCAGCGCCGATTACGTCCCCTTTCCGCTTCTCGCCGAGCGAATCAAGACCTACTGGCAGCGTTAGCAATCGAGAAAATCTTTTTTAGAAAAGTTCTTGACTTGCTATTTGACGAAGCGTATTTTTCGCTCCGTACATATTCGGGTAACAACATGAATCCGACCACTCGTGTTGTTTCAATCAACAATTAAATAGAGCCAGGATGACCTTGAGCAGAACCGTCTTCCACTGCCCGGGACTCAGCTAACTCTGAATTTCCAGCGAGGGTTTCGTTCAACCAAATTCAGCTCATCATCACTTCCTAAGCAAGATCGGGAAGACGGGTAGAAGTCTGTCCAGTGAACTCCTCCTACAACGAAATGCCCACTGCGTCACAAGGGAGAGAACATGAACTTTCGTGAGAGCACAATAACGAAACCGCTCGCAATACTTTTGACAGTCGCGATCGTAAATATCACAGCTTTTGCCGCCGTGATTCTCGACGGCAACGCTCGGCAGACGAGGATGGAAATACCAACTGCCGTCGAGTACACAAAGAACATCCACTTCACGCCAAACAAAGCATTCACGTATGGTGTGGATAAGGACAAGGTAGCCTTTGCCAAGGCGAACAACAGCGGCGCAACGGGAAGGTTTCTCAATCTGTCGCCTAATCACTTCAAGCTCCAAATCACAAGGCAGAATAAAGTCGGTGAAGTGGAGTTCAGTCGCATATCGGGCGCTCAGACCGCAACCCGATTTACGACTGCCGCAGGAGATACCCTCGTCGTACAGACTACAAGAATCGAGACAGCGAAGGATGGCGCGAACCCGGTAAATCTCAGCTTTCAATACAAGAACGACAAGGCGGTGCTGAAGATCGACGAAGCAACGTCGCGTAACGGTTTTTCTGCGGTGGAGGAGAAACAATTAAGAAAGATATCCACGCATGTCCAGTTAAATCGTGACCTCAATGACCTGCTGGCCGACGCTAAGACTTTCGCGGATCCGTCCGTGGTGTCGGGCGCAACAGGTGCTGTAATGTCGAATGTTTTATCAGTCGATTCTCTTGCGTGCATCATTGCGGCTGGTGAATGCATTTTGATCATAGCGTCATACGTAGGGTCGATAGCGGGATTGATCGCCCTTTGTCCGGAAACTATCGGTGCAACTTGTCTTGGGGTGTTGTTGTTGCACCCCGTGATTTCAGTGCTGGTAGCGGCAAAGTGCGCCGACGCCTTGCAGAAGTGCGGTATCACACCGCCTCCACCGCCGAGCAAGTCACAGTATCAACAAGCGTGTGTTGATTGGGGTGGCTCATGGAACAGCACCACCGAGCAGTGCATTCCAATCGTCGTCATCGCCGAGGTTTGTGTGGAGTGGGGATGGTACTGGTACTCAACAAGCGGAAGCTGCCGTCAAAGCAGTGGCGGGTTCCAGTCGTGTCCTCCTGAAATCTGCATGGACGGACTTGTTCAAAATCCCGAGACCTGTGAATGCGAAGCAATTTCGCCAGTAATCGTCGACGTTGCTGGTGACGGCTTCAACCTCACGAACGGTCAGAATGGTGTTTTCTTCGATCACAACGGCGACGGTGTGAAGGAAAAACTCTCATGGACCGCGGCCAACTCCGATGAGGCGTTTCTGGTTCTCGACCGTAATGGAAACGGCACGATCGATAGCGGACAAGAACTATTTGGCAACTTCACCTCACAGCCAATACCGCCCACCGGGGAGGAAAGAAATGGCTTCTATGCGCTTGCGCAATTCGACAGGTCAGACAACGGCGGTAATGGTGATGGTCAGATAAATCTGACGGATACCGTCTACTCTTCCTTACGCCTCTGGCAAGACACGAATCACAACGGCATGTCAGAGCCAACCGAACTACACCGGCTTTCGGAACTTGGAGTGATAGGTTTCGATCTGAAATACAAAGACTCGAAACAGACGGATCAACACGGAAACCAGTTCCGCTATCGCGGTAAGGTCACGCGTTTGGTGGGCACGCCCGTTGCACGTTGGGCGTGGGATGTGTTCTTGCAGCCAAACTAGTGCTCGCAACTCGCAACGAAACCCGATACTGGTATTGACGCCCGCCACCATCAGCTACCCTGGGTCGAATGGAATACAATCGACCCAGGATAGCTCTACTGAGGTAATCGAATGGACAAGGTTTTTTCTCAAACTGCAAGCGGACCTATTGATTTCATCGCGATCTCTGCCGTCTTTTTACTTACGATGCTGTGCTTCTTCGCACTTAAAGACAAGCGATATCTCAACACAATGCTGCTTGTGGTGTTCGTGCTGTTGTGCGTGCTCTCGATCGTCTTCCACGAGGGCCTGACACTGAAACTGTTCGCCGCTCTCATGCTCGTGTCTACATTGATCGTCGAAGTGTTGGTTACCAGGAAAAGGAACATGAACGCGACGCAGTAAACGTCATTACGGTTTTACGGGCGGCGACTGGCGGGTCTTCATGATCTGATCGACCGATTTTTGCAGGGTGGGTTTTAAACTGCTGTCTAATTCCACCGCTGTGTCTAACTGCTTTTGTGCTTCGGCATCCTGTCTGCGAAGCAGCATGATCATGCCGCGATTTGCGTAGGCCTTCGCGTGGCGCGGATCCAGTTCGATAACTTTGGCGAAGTCTGCGAGAGCGCCGTCCAGATCTCCTTTAGCACCGCGCAGGATGCCTCGTTCGTAACGAGCATCAACGTCGGTTGAAATAATCTCCAGCGCCTGGTTCAAGTCAGCGATCGCGCCGTCGAGATCGCCTTTGTGCTTGCGAGCGAAAGATCGATTGTAGAATCCGAGAAAACCGCGCGGATTGAGTTGGATTCCTGTTGAATAGTCTGCCAGCGCAGCATCAACGTCGCCTTTCCGCATGCGCGCGAATCCGCGGCCGACAAATGCTCGAGGGTTTGCGGGATTGAGCTCGATGGCGCGCGTGAAGTCGCGGATCGCGCCTTCCAGATCTCCTTTATCGTCCTTCGCGATTCCGCGATTGACGAAGGCATCCGCGTAGTCCGGCTTCATCTCAATTGCTTTGTTGTAATCGATCATCGCCGCGTCGGGGTCACCTTTGTCTTTTAGTGTGGCGCCGCGGTTGAGGTAGGCTTCGGCGATCGGCTTCAACTCGATCGAGCGCGTGAAATCGCTGATTGCGCCGTCGTAATCGCGCTGGCGTTTTCGCACGAGACCGCGGCTGAAGTAGGCAGCGCCGAAGTTGCGATCCAGTTCGATGGCGCGTTCGAAATGGCCCAGTGCGGTTTCGAGGTTTCCAGCTTCCAGTTCAATAGTGCCGAGCTTGAGGTAGTCGATTGCCAGACGTCGATTGACCTGCGCTCGACCCGTCGTCGGGTTGACGAACACGCTAATCAGAAACAGAAGTATGATCGCGCTGCTACTTGGCATTGGGTTCACAAAGTGCTTCTGTGTGGTGTCCTTTCGAGACGCTTAGCCGTAATAACGCCTTGACCCAACTCTGCCTTTGGTTCTATACCAGAAGCGCGTCAAGGCCGTTGCTCGTTATGAAAGTCCGGTTTGCAGCAATTTCTTTACTGATGGCGGCGTTGTTTCTGCCGGCGATCTCAACGGGGCAGGAACAAAAAGGCGACGCGCCGACAGAACGCAAATCAATTGACTGGTTCCACCTGGACGCCGACTATCACCCGAAGACTCTAGTACTCAAGCATCTGCAATTCATCGGACCTTATCCCGGTCATTATCAGCTAACCTCAGTCGACACAAACGGGATTGCATTCAGTACACGCGTTGTTCCCAATCGGGGAAACAAGGGTACGTATCATGCAAAACTCGATGGTGCGCTTTTAGCTCAAATCAGACAAATGCTCGCGCAGATCAAGGTTCCCGCCACGCCCGCCGTCGTCGAGCCACGACAGGGACAGTTGCATTCCGCGTTCGTCTTTCATGACGGTCATGATTTCTTCCGCTTGAATTACAACGGACCTCATCCTGCGCAGATCGACGATATTCTCGCAATTCTCAAGAAACAGTTTATGGCAACTCGACGGGCGCAGGACGAAGAGTTTGCGGCGCACCAGAAATTAATGCGGGAAACTTACGGGGACTGGCAGACCCGCGCCGACATAACGATGTCCGCCGGCAGTCAGATGCATGCCTGCAAAGGAAACAGCGCTGTCGTCGTTTTGAACATCGGACGGCGCGAGACCATTGACGCCACTTCGCCGCTCGACGTTTCGGTATATCACGCGTTGGTACTTCATCCGGCCGCAGTGGTGTCAGGTTCCGGTTCGGGCGGCCGGTGGAGCGACGATCCGGTTCAGAGCTACGTTGCTATCTGGACGCCGCTGAAGGCCGATGGATTTTTCTCCGCGGACACTCCGCAGCAAAAACTGGAGATCCTGCACAACGCAATCGACGCATCCGTAACCATCGGCGGCATAACGTATAAGTTGACCGCCGGCAACATGTTCGTCATCCGCCTCGGCGCGGATTGGCAGCCAACAGTCACGCAACTCGGCGCGAAATTCGAGGACAAGGCGACCCCACAGACAACGCTGAGTCGCTTCAAATCAATCCTCAAAAACGATCCGGCCGTTCAGGCTCTCCAATGGGATTGAGGTTACTGACCGGTCTTCCGCAGCTTTTGTGCGTTCTGTTTGAGATCGACGGTTAGTGAGATTACCTGCTCCAGGTCGTCACTCGCTTTTTTCGCCAGGTTCACGTCCACGGTGTTTGCCGCTTGAAAAACAGGATTGTTGACGAAGCGCATTATTGTTTTGTCGAGCAGCAAGAGCTCCTCGCGAAACTGGCGAACTGTAGTGACTGCCGGCATTTTCAAATCTGTCTTCGGCTCATCCGACTGAGGCAAAGAGAGGCCGTCCTTTAGACTGTTAGCCTTACCCCGAATTTTCGAAACCGTTTCCGCTATAGAAGAATAATCGAGCGTCTCTTGCAACCAGGCGTCGGCCATCATCTTGTTATGCAATGATTGCAAGTCTCTGAAGTCGTCTTTGATCTTCTTGAAACGACTTACCCGCACGGCTTCGGGTTCTTCGTCCTTCGGCATGGCCCAGAGGAGCAGCCTGTCCATCTCGGCACGTTCGATAGCGCGAGCCCGATCTCTGTTGCGGCCCTGGCCTTGAACGCAGTCAAAACAAATTAACACGGCGAGAGTGATCAGCAGCGATTGAAATCTGTTTGAGTTCCACATTTCATTCACCTCGAATTGAAGGGATTATCCCTCTACTCGATACATTTGCAAAACAAAAAGGTGGCGAAGGTTTTCTTCGCCACCCCTGACAAGTGTCAATGTCTTGAAATGGCGCTAGAAATTAAACCGCGCCGCCAGTTGAATCACCCGAGGATTGCTGCTCAATACCGCGGATGGATTCAGGAAATCGGGAGTAAGTGGTGTGACCTGATTAAGCGTCGTCAAACCCGTCGTGTTGACCGGATCCACGCTATTGACGGAGCCCGGTACGTACTGCGGATGATTGAACGCGTTGAAGAAGTCAGCACGAATCTGGAAGAATTTCGACTCGCCGATTCGGAAGTTCTTGAAGATCGAGATATCGAAATTGTTAATGGGATCCAACCGGAACGTATTCCGTCCAAGGGTGGATTCAGCGCCCGCGCCGGTTTGAATGTAACGAGCATTCGGATTGTTCGCCACATAAGCGACGACAGAGCCTGCTCCCGCTGCAGCGCAATTCCCGGTTACGCGGCACAGCGGCGTCACCGAACTGCCGACGCCCTCAAGGCCGGCCGGATTGAATATCGCGCGATCGCCGGCGTTGTCGCCGTTCAGGTTGGCATCGTTGCCGCTGCGGATCGTGATGTTCTCGCCCGTCTCATAGGTATAAGTACCGGCGATGTTGAAGCCGCTCAAAAGCGTCCTCGTAAGGCCGGTAGTGTTCGAGAACCACGGCAGCTCGTAGATCCACGAGGCCACAAACCGATGCGGGTGATTCAGCGCCGAATTAGCGCGTTCTCTGCGCAGGTTCTGGAAATCCTCTACGCGTCGCGGCGACAGTACAGTCGAGAAAACCTCTGCTGTAGTGTCGTCGATTAATTTACTGAACGTGTAAGCGCCCGTCATTTGGAAACCGCGCGAAAAGCGCTTGGTGACCTGAGCGGAACCGCCGTGATAGGTGGAGTTGCCGTTGGAAAGAAACGCAACCACAGAAGCACCATTGAAACCAGCGGCTTCATAGGCAGGCACGAGGTTCGAGCGCGCCTGAATCTGAGTGAGATCCAGCGCCAACGCGTCGAGCGTTGCCTGAGACGGTGCGGTTAAAAAGGTCGGCAGACCTCGACGACCGTTTTCCGGCGCCACTTTCGCCTGGGCGTTCAGCCGGTTCTGCGTCAGTAAGTGAACGCCGCGGGTGCCGACGTAGCGCAGTTCCATGGACCAGTCGGTTCCAAGCTGGCGCTGATAGCTGCCGGTCCAGGTTATCGAGTACGGAACTTCCTGGTCCGGAATAAAGGACGCTGTGTTTTGTCGCGCAACCACCGGATCGGTTATGAGTACCGGAGTGTCCGGAAGACCGCCGTTTGCCAAAAAGTTCGGCGTTTGAGGCAGTGAAGTGTCTACGCTGTTGGTCTGCTGGAGTTGCGGCGGGTTCGACAGGATGTACAGATTGTCGAAGATGTAGTCGTAACCCATCGAAAACCCCGCGCGAATCGAGCTCTTTCCACCCGAGCCGAAGATACGGCCCAACAATCCGCTGTTGTAGTCGGGCGACCAGGCAAAGCCCACCTTCGGTGCAAAGTTCTTCGTCTGCGCTTTAGGTTCGCGGAACTCCAGTAAGCCGGGAACGGTCGAGATGGCGTTCAGCGGCTGACTGGTCCTCGCACCTAACGGCACCTGTTGATAGGAGTAGCTGACACCCAGATTGAGTGTGAAGTTCGGACGGACGCGCCAGTCGTCCTGGGCGTACGCAAAGAGGACCTTTTGGTTTCCGTAATAGATGTTATTGCCGGCATTGCGCTCACCGAATGCATCCGGCGACAGATCTAACAGGAAGGTCTCGGTCGTCAGGTATTCATAATCCCCACGAACGCGTTGTGAAAAACTCTGTGGAGAAATGAGCCAGCGGAAGTCGCCGCCGAACTTGAATGAGTGATTGCCGTTCAACCACGTCAGGTTGTTGACGATCTGATAGTTGTTCTCGATGCCGAATTGCGGTGCATTCGGATCGGGACCGATGTTCAGACCGAGATCGTCGAGAATGATGTTTGGAAAGACCGTGAGTCCCGGGAAGGCGATATTTGGCACCGGGAAACTTTGAGACGAACGCCGAAAAGCGAGGCGCGTCTCGTTGATCAGTCTTTCGGAGAAGTTGTGGATCAGCGTGTACGAAAACAGCCGCTGTTTGCTGGGTATCGCGATGAAGAACACCGGAAGGTTTGCGGTGTTGTCGATGTCGGCGCCGTTCGTAAACGTGAAACGCACGTGATGTTGCGTCGAGGCACTCTGTAGGTAGTCGAGGTTGATGACGCCGTGATTCTGTTTGAAGAAGTTCGGAGCCAGGAACGAAACGTTGCCCACAGGAATACTTCGACCAAGTACCGAGATCGTTCCCTGATCGTTGACCGGAGCTACAGGAACGAAGGTGTTAAGAACACCGAGGTTGTTTGCCGACAATCCCGGAGTTGAGTTCAAGAGCGCAAAACCAGCCGCTGTCGGTGTGACGATGCCGCCGGCGCCAGCTGCGCTTCCGGTTTGGACTCGCTCGTAGGACGTGAAGAAGAAGAATTTGTCCCTGCCGAATCTCACGGCCGGCCCATTACCCTCGCCGAACTGCGGAATCGGGAATGGTCCACCGATGTTGAAGCCGCCGCGGAAGTAGTCCGTACGCGGCATAAAGAGCTCGCCGTCGGATTTGTCTCTGGTGACGCCGGCATTCTTCTGAATGGTGTCCAATGCATTCAAGTAGCGGTTACGGAAAAAGCCGTAGGCCGTGCCGTGGAAGTCGTTGGTGCCGCCCTTCGTGACGGTGATGAAATTGCCGCCATTCGAGCGAGCAAACTCTGCCGAGAATTGATTTTGCAGCAAAGTAAACTCTGCCACTTCTTCCGGAGAGATATAGGACTGTGGCCCGGTTACGGACTTGTCGTTGTTATCGACGCCGTCAACCACGAAGTTATTATTGCGCGGGCGCTGACCTCCCACCGAGCCTCCCGTGCCTACGCCAACCCCGCCAGAACTGGTAACACCCGGAGCCAGCAATGCAAGGTTGTTCACGCCGGCAGGACTTCCCGCCGGACCGGCAGTAGTTTGAGCGAGCTCTACTACCTGTCTGCTGCTGAAGGATTTCGACAGGTTTGCTGACGTCGTGTCGACCAACTCGGCGCCGCCGGCTGTGACAGTAACGACCTCAGTTACCAAACCTGGAGCGAGTTGGACCGGTAAGTCAGTGATTTGGTTGACGCTCACTCTGACGTCGGTGAGGGACATGTTTTTGAAATTCTGTGCTTCAACCGAAACGGTGTAGTCTTCGCCCGGCTGTAAGTTAGTAAACTCAAACTGTCCCGAATTATTTGTTTCAGCGGTCTGAGTTCCGCCAGTGGATTTTCTGGTGAGGGTTACCTTTGCACCGGCGACAACCGCCTGGTTTTGATCGGTAACTACTCCGCGGATGCTGCCAGTTGTTGCCTGGCCATGCGCTGTGAAAGCGCAGCTCACCGCGAACAGAAAAACCCATAGGAATCTGTGCACCACTACTAAGTTTTTCATTACGAAGTTCTCCCGAAATACAGTTAACGTTGAGGAGACTGAACTTCGAGTTCGCAAGTGCTATTCCCTGCCGCTTATGTCGACGACAACACGACGAGTTCTTAGTGTAGTGGCTGTTTTTTGTGGTTCGTGAAAGTTTTGTTAGAGGTGCAACTCATCCAAAAGTTCAACAAGATCCAGATTTATGGAATCGCGGCGGCGCATTAGCGCGTTGATGCGTGTGAGGAACCTGTAGCGATTCGCCGCACGCGCATTCGATAAGCTGCATGCGGCGTTCAATTAAATGGCTGACGGTCCATAAAAGCGGAACGTCACGCTGGACCTCTGATTAGTCTCCCAGGGCTTGAGTGAGGTCTTCAATCAGGTCGTCAACATGCTCCAGACCAATGGCCATCCGAAGAAGATTGTCAGGTGTCTTCGTCGCAGGGTCTTCGACTGATGCTCGATGTTCGATCAAACTGTGCGGCCCGCCGAAACTGGTCGCGCGGGTAAAGATTCTCACCTTCGCTGCGACACTCATTGCGTTCTCTCTGCCACCCTTTATTTGCACGGACATCACGCCGCCGAAAAGTGACATTTGTTGAGATGCAATGATATGCCCCGCGTCATTGGAAAGACCGGGATACAGCACTCTCTCTACGGCCGGATGATTGTTCAAAAATCGCGCTATCTTTAAGGCGCTCTCGGAATGTGCCCGCATGCGATAAGGCAGCGTATTGATGCCCCTGAGGGTTAACCAACAGTCGAAAGGAGACGGAATCGCGCCTCCGATCTTCTGGAGCTTTCTAATCTTTTGGAACAACTCGTTTGCTTGTTTCGCGACTACGATTCCGCCCGTTACGTCGTCATTGCCGGTCAAGTATTTAGTCGTGGCATGGACCACGAGATCGGCTCCGAGGTTAAGAGGTTGCTGAAGAATCGACGTCGCCATCGTGTTGTCACACACGAAGTACGCGCCGGCGTCGTGCGCGACTTCGGCCGTCTTCCGGATGTCGGTCACTTTGATCAGAGGGTTCGAAGGAGTCTCTGCCAGAACGAGCCTCGTGTTACGGCGCACAGAGCTCTTTGTTTGAGAGACGTCAGTCATATCGACGAAGCTCACTTCCAGGCCCCAGGGAACGAATGTATCTCGCAGTAGTTTCCGGATACCGAAATACAGATCCTCTGACGCAATGACGTGGTCGCCCGGTGAGAGAGCCTGGAACACCGTCATAGTGGCCACTGAGCCTGACGAAAACGCCGCCGCCTCGTGACCATCTTCTAATGCGGATACACATTCTTCCAACGCATTGCGGTTAGGATTACCGTCGCGTGAGTATTCGAAGCCAGTCGGATAACTTCCATCCGCTTCGCGTTCAAACGTGGTCGATAAATTAATAGGCGCCGTCACTGCTCCGGTGGCCCGGTCGCGGCGACGACCTGCATGGACAGCTTTAGTTTCTATTTTCATTGAAGCAAGTTCCGAGTTGGGAGTGTTCAAAGTTTCCCGAGTAGGTAAACAAAGACGGCAAAGAACACGACCATTCACTACGAGTTAACGTGATGAACTCTATATTCGACGAGATTTTCGTGAGTTGGCAAGCCGAATTGAAGAAACCGATTAGAATGAGCGATGCTTGAATGAAATCGGGCCGCCGCGTCAACTGAGACGTTTAGGCACACAGAGGCACCACGCATGAAGATTCTATTTTACGTTCTCACAGCCGTTCTTGGGTTGTTCGGCATTTTGGCTGTGCTTCGCACTGTTGAGCGGCTGATGTCTGGCGCCGGCATACTGCCTGTGCAGCTCTTGATCGCGCTTGTTGCCTTGATATTGGCTGGCGTTTGCTTGAAGAAGGCCAGAGCTAGTGGGACAGAGAAGTGATGACGATTTGTATACTTTGCGGACTCTGCCCGAGGTAACCAGATGAGCGTTGCAAACCGATGGTTAGACCACCAACTCTGGGTGACTATCGATCCACGTTATCGCAGCTTGAACCGGATTATCTTGCTTCAAGAACCGCTTGCGAACGATCAGCCCCAAACTCTCGACGGCCGTCCATTTGGTATCGCCATTGGTAGCGGGATCACGGATGATGGCCGCCAACGACGGTATCGCTTTTTGGTTCTTAAGCCGGCCCAGGGCCAAGATGATTGAGTCCCTTGCGGTGGTGTCGGTCTCCGACTTGAGGCTTTCGATCAGTTTCTCTGCCACCGCCTCGTCTCGGCCCAACTCTGCCAGAATCGCGGCGCCATCTTCGCGCGCCTCAGGAATAGAGCGTCCGAGCAGGCTGAGCGCGTAGGGAGCCGCAACCGCACCTTTTGCGATGAGTCCCCACATCGCGTGAACACGGCGGCTGAAAGCAAGTTCGATCTCGTACCCGACGCCCTTCTTTCCCTCCAACGCACCGAGATGCTGCTCGTACATCGCAACGTAGTATTCCAGCGGGTCCGTGTAATAGCGAAGGTCGGGTTGGCCCCGCGCATCAACCGGATATCTGGCTTCTTTCAGTGGCATGCGAAAGGCATTAAAGTGGGCCAACACTCTGTATACGACACGACGCATTTCATATCTTACGGCCCGTATTTTAACCCACACGGGTGAGCAATCGGTTTCTCCACTCAGAGAGAAACTTCAAGAAGCGCGGTCGCGAAAGGCTTGCATGCGGGTTCCGAGCCGATAATTCAAGTTTGGCGTTTAGCCGTCTAGTTTGCGGCGCCGCCGGAGCCTGATACTCCCGGCTTAAGCATTCCGTGCATCCCGATCCAGCGCACAAAGGCTTCGAACCAACCCGTGCTCGTCGTTTCTTTCGCATACATCCCGAAGCCATGGCCACCCTGTTCATAAAGATGGAATTCGACGGGGTGCTTCGCTGCCCTCCAGCTATCGATGAGGCCATAGCCACCGTTCGCGAAGAAAGGATCGTCGGCAGCAAGGGCGATGAACAGAGGCGGCGCGTCGGCCGGAACTGTAAGCGGCGCGAGAGGACCGTAGATGTTGCCGATAAAGGCTGGCTTCGCATCCTCGCCTGCAAGCGTAGTCGCCATTGTTAACATTGCGCCGGCGGAAAAGCCAACCATGCCAATCCGGTGAGGATCGACGCGCCACTCGACAGAACGTTTCCGGATCAGTGCAAACGCAGCGCGGGCGTCGGCGATCTGGGTCGCGAGACCGGCCATCGCCTGCTCAGGGTTGGGGCGCGGGCGTCGCGCCGTTCCCGAAAACATTTCCCGCATGGACTGCTCGAACTCCGCGATAGCCGCGGGGGTCTGGTTCAGGCGATACTTAAGGACGAACGCGGCGACACCCTTTTCCGCGAGTGCACGCGCGACATTCCAGCCTTCATTTTCCATGGATAAAGTGCGAAAACCGCCACCGGGCGCCACGATGACTGCCGCACGGCTTGCCTTATCCGGTTCCGGCAGAAAGGGTGTCAACGTCGCAATAGTGACATTGCGCGCAAACCGACTGCCGTACTGGGTATGCCAGGACTCCGCGTTCTTCGCACCGGGCAGCGCACCGGTCCCGATTTCGATCGCATTGGGCTGCTCAGGCGTAGCGATGGGAGTCATCTTGTCGTTCTGCGCCTGGGCCGGCGTGACGATCACAAAGATGAGCGCAAGTGCAGCGACCATCAAACTAGAAGTGGATGACTGCGCGAACGACAGGATCGTCCAGAGATTTGATATTTGCGTATGCAACCTTCTCCTCCAACCAGGGCTTGATTCGCAGTCAGCGATACTGCCCTACAGATCGAGCACTGTCACGCGAAAAATCGCGCCAACGTTTAAAAGTGGGTGGCTTGACATGAGATCGATCTCAAACAAAGAGACGCAAAGGCGAGCCAAAGTTATATTGACTCGCCTTTGCGCCGGGGAAGACTCTGCGGAGGCTCTGTCCTACGCAGTCGTCGTCAGCACTGCTGGTTCGCCGATTTGCAGCACGACCCTGCCGTTGACCTGACCAGACTTGAGTCGCGCGAACACATCGTTGACCGACTCGAGTGGCTGCGTCTCGATCGTCGCCTTTACGTGGCCGTCGGCAGCGAACGTCAGCGCCTCTTCGAGATCGAGGCGCGTGCCAACGATCGATCCTCGGATGGTGTACCGGTTCAGCACTACGTCAAAAATAGAAATCGGAAACTCTCCCGGCGGAAGACCATTCAACACGCACGTACCACCGCGCCTGAGCATACCGATCGCCTGCTTGAAAGCTATCGTCGAAACTGCGGTAACGAGCACTCCCTGCGCCCCGCCGATCTGCTTTTGAATCTCCACAGCCGGATCCTGAGTCTTGGCATCGACGGCGATCTCGGCGCCAAGCTTGCGCGCCAGCGCGATCTTTTCCGGGCCCAGATCGACGGCCGCCACGCGCAGTCCCATGGCCCTCGCGTACTGGATAGCAACGTGGCCCAGGCCTCCGATGCCGGAGATGACGACCCATTCGCCGGGCCGCGTCTCAGTCTCTTTCAGACCTTTGTAAGTGGTTACGCCGGCGCATAGAATCGGCGCGGCATCGACGAAGCTGAGGTTCTCCGGAATGCGTCCGAGGTAATCAGCCTGGGCCAATGCATATTGCGCGAAGCTGCCGTCGACTGAATAGCCGGAATTTTTCTGTTCGAGACAAAGTGTTTCCCAACCGGAGAGGCAGAACTTGCAGTGACCACAGGCGGAATGCAACCAGGCGATACCAACACGGTCGCCGAGTTTCAAATGTGTAACCCCTGGCCCAAGTGCAGCCACGATTCCCGCTCCTTCATGTCCGGGCGTAAACGGAAGCGTTGGTTTCACGGGCCAGTCACCATCAGCCGCGTGCAGGTCGGTGTGACAAACTCCACTCGCAAATATTTCGACAAGGGCCTGCCCCGGTCCCGGAGTGGGCACCGGAAGTTCTCGAACAACGAGGGGCTCACCGAACCTCTCAACCACCGCGGCTTGCATCGTTTTTGGTACGGGCATGATGTATCTCCTTTTAGAATGCGACAGGATTCAGGTTACCAGGATTGTCTAATGCGACGCTGATACTAACGACGCCTTGGCAAACACTGCGCCGTCGCGGAAATGGGGTGGTTTTACAGGTCTGATTTTGTTTTTGCGGAAATTCTCGCGGAGTTGCGCGGAAGTTTGCGCAGGAGACCTAGCCGCAGGTCGTGCTGCAATCTTTGTATTTCCTGACCGCCTCGAAGTGAGAGAGTGAGACTTTCGGCGAGAGGTAATGGCGCCTGACAGGCTCCTCCCGCAGCAAATCGGTGCTCAGGTACTTCTTGTTGCTGTCGGCAAAAACGGTCACTACGGCTGCGTTGTTTCCTAGTTCGTTCTGAACCTTCAGAGCGGCAATGAAGTTTGCTCCGGAAGAGATGCCGACTGCGAGTCCAAGGTCCGCAGCGAGTTTTTGCGCCATCAGGATCGCGTCGCCATCGTTGACGGAAACGACCTGCTCCAACTCGTCGAGATTGACGATTGCCGGGATGAACTCGTCGGAGACACCCTGGATACGATGATGGCCCACCTTGTGACCGGTCGAGAGCGTCGGAGACTCGGACGGTTCTACGGGGCGAATTTGGATTGATTTGCGGCGCCCACGCAGATAGCGGCCAACGCCCATGATCGTGCCGCCCGTGCCGACTCCGGCAACGAACGCATCCGGCTCTTTGAAGAACGTTTCGAGCTGTCGCCAGATTTCCGGACCCGTGGTGAGCTCGTGAGCCTCGATGTTGGCCCTGTTCGAGAACTGGCAGGGAAGAAAGACGTGTGGGGAAGCACGTGCGAGTTGTTCGGTCAAGCGAATGCTGCCATTGAAGCCGCCCTGCTCGCGACTGACGGGACACACCTTCGCGCCGAGGCTTCGAATCAACGAGACGCGCTCCTGGCTCATCCAGTCGGGCATGAAGATCTCTACTGGGTGGCCCAGTGCACGGCCCAGAGCGGCGAATGAAATGCCGGTGTTGCCGGACGTCGCCTCGACGATGGTGTCTCCCGGTTGGAGGGTGCCGATCCGGTAAGCGTCTGCGAGGATGTGGTAGGCCATCCGATCCTTGATGCTGCCGGTCATGTTCATGTGCTCGGCTTTGGCGTAGATGACGCGCTCATTGCCGTCGAAAGTAAAGTGGATCGCGAGCAGAGGAGTGTTGCCGATCATCCCCTTCAAACCCTGGAGGCGCCCGGCATAAGCATCAACTGTCGTTTTTGTGGTTATCACGGTCACCCATTTCCGCGGGGCAGTCGAACAGCATGGAGAACCCGTTCAAACGCTGGGCCGTTGCAGAATGGGTGTGTTTTAACAGGTGAGACGTGAGTATTGCGGAAATTCTCACGGGGTTGCGCGTAAGATTGCGCAAAGGCGAGACTATTAAGTAACGCTTCAGGAAACGGCTACCATGGTCAACCATAAAAATCATCATCGCTTTTCACTTCATGAAGTGGGTAGCAAAGCGCACGCTGAACGGAAACGGCAGGCCCCGCGTTGTTGAACCCCTGGCGCGGACTAGGATCCCTCCACCGGGAAATCTGGTTCCTCTGTCTTGCTATCCTTGTAAATCGCGCAGGCACTATGGTCCTGCCGTTTCTCACCCTTTATCTGACTGTCGATAGACGTCTTCCTGCACCCACGGCCGGCCTCGTTATCACTGTCT